>JBMFOP010000049.1:0-25025 GCA_049969675.1 Myxococcota bacterium
CGTCAATTGGCAACCAGTGAGGCACTTCAGAAACTTTTAAACGAAATCCAAAAAAACGAAGAGCGAAAAAAAGAGCAGGAAAAACTAAAATTAGACAGTCTAACCTTTTATTTGCACAAAGAATTGGAATCAGTCGGCGTTAAAAATTCTATTGAAATCGGAAAGGAAATAAAACATATCCTGGAAGAATATGCTGATTGGTATATAAGCGAAAAAGCAATGCGCGAAGCAAGATACAAAGTGACAATACAAATATACAAATCAATTGACGATCCTGATAGAGTCACGGCTCTTGTAGAACACATTTTTTCAATATTATCTAAATCAAGGCGAATACAATGATAGCCTGGAAAGATAAAACCGATTTTAAAAATGCTGTCTTAGCCTGGGCTTCTCGGCTGGAAATCAAAGTTGTCTCAATTTATTTACGTCCTATGAAAAATAAATGGGCATCCTTTTCTACAAATGGACATTTGAACTTCAATGGTGAGATTTTAAAAATGGATAGAAAATTAGGGGAATATGTGATTGTTCATGAACTTTTACACTTTCGGGTAGCCAATCACGGCCCACTCTGGAAAAGTTATATGAATATATATTTGCCAGATTGGGAAGAACTTGACAGAGAATTGAAAGCACTCACAAAAAAGGTATAAGTTTTACGAAAAATTGACCTAACCTTCAATTTTGGTATTGAAAAATAAAAGTTGAAGAGGCAATCAACCCATAGTACAAAAGCGCCTATGTGGTTTAGACTTTATACAATCTTTATCAATTAAAATGCCATCCATCTTAAATACCCTTCAATCTTATTTGCTCTACATCAGACATAATAGGCAAGCCTTAGAGAGTTCATTTTACAATTTAAATAAGTTCCAGTATAGTAAACCCGATAAGAAAGCCCGGATGATTCTTAAACACCATCCAAACTATCATAATTTAATACGCTCAAAGAGTGGAACTTCACTTCTAACGGGGTAAAGAGATTACAACTCAACATCGCTACAAATTGCCCCCAACAACTAAATCCCTTTACCCCTTGATCAGCTTTCGTCTCATATACTGGGCTTGTAAAAATCACTCATTGAAAATATCTGTAGAATTTGCTTGCGCCAATCTGAGATTTATCCAAAAATGCTGTTATACTTATTCATAGGAAGCCTCATTTCAGGTTCTTTGTTTGACAAATTAAATATAAGCAAGAAGAGTGGGTAAAGGTTTTATAGACCTTAAAATATCTAAGCAAATGAGAAGATTGGTAGAAAAACTACAAAAGCCTATTACTTAAGAATTGGGAAGTTTGTGCTCAATATCTTTGAGTCTTCCATTAAAAATTATTTTAGAAAGATGTGAAGTTTGTATAGTGTTTAATGAAAAATAATTTTTATTGAATTTGATGGATTATGTGGTATTAGAGGGGATTGTATGAATTTTATAGTCTGGTGAATTATTAAAAAGTGATTATAATATTGTTGTGAGGTTCTATTTATACATCTCTCTTTTCCTTTATGCCTCTCTCCTCGGAGATTGTGCGACCAATCCAAAGTCAACTGGCTCTGAGTCACCAATTGTAAATATCAAATATATAAAGGTGGAAGATGTAAAGGTATATGATATGCCGGATATTCTAAAAGAGTTTATAAAAAGCACACCGGAATATGCCGGGGCAAAACTGCTTGCAAATGAGATACTTGGAGATGCAGAGGTCAGGAAGAGGTTTGAGAACTTTGGCTACGCCCCTTATGTATTTGGCGATTTAAATAATGACGGGAAAGACGAATATGCATTTGTTATTATCAATCGTGGAAAATCTATATTGCTGATTATTAAGAAGACAGTGACCGATGAGTTAAAAGAGGAATTTTCAATGAATCTTGATGTGCTGGCACAGATAAAGCTCTCAGATCCCTCTGTCGGTATCTTTGGTACTCCCTGTGTAATCGTTACAAGTGTCAATATGAAGGCTGTTCATAATGTCTGCTGGGATGGGATGAAATATATCTCTGTGGACTATTGATTTTATCTAAAGAGTACGGCATTCATCAGATCAAGAGGGCATCTGTACAACTTAAACTCTTTTGTAAATATCAACTCCTCTTTATTTGCATCGGGATATCTGATACATCCATCCTTCCCTCTGTATATTAAGAATGTATCAATGGCGGAGTTAAGCCAGTAATATATGTATGAATCTGTGCAACTCTCTCCAATCTTACTATTATTTACAAAGATAATGTCATATTTATTTGCAAATTTAAAGTCGCTCCCGAATCCAAGCCTGGCGATTTCGCCTGTCTTTGTCCCAAAGAGATATCCGCCGGCTCTCTTACTGGCAAATAGTAATAATGAGTTGTCCGTGGAGAGGCTCTGTATCTCAATATCTCCGAGTATGGGGGCTATCTCTCTCTCTTTGCCATCTATAGTGCAGAAGATCTTACCATTCCTGTTCTGGCAGGGCTCCTCCTTCTCTTTAATCTTTGCCATAGTAGAGGGTGAATATATGTCAATCTCAGATAGCATACCCCTATTGTAAAACAGTTCAAATTGCAGATTCTTTATTGAAGTCTGTTTTACACTCTCAGTTAGAACCCGAGAATAATATATCTGGACGAGTTTCTTGTTGTGAATATCATATCTGAATATCCCATTTCCACCCTCTCCAATGAGAAACAGATTGTTTGAAATAAAGCTGTCAAAGAACGCTCGTTCAATTCTTATATTCTTTGGGAGTTTTATATCCCACTCTTTACATACAGGCTCTGCATATATCAGGCCTGATATGTAAAACATCACACACAAGACGATTACACTGGCTCTCTCTCTCATTTCCTATTCTACTGTAACACTCTTGGCTAAATTTCGGGGCTGGTCCACATCGGTCCCTTTCATATCGGCTATATGATATGCGAGGAGTTGCAATGGGAGACTATTGATAAATGGCTGGAAATACTCATCCACATCCTCAACCGCTATAGTAAAGTCCAGAAGTCTCTCTGTCTCCTCATCCCCCTTTGTGATGATGCCTATCAAAATCCCACCCCTTGATTTTGCCTCCAGTATGTTGGAGATAATCTTCTTGAGGTTACTCCCTTTGTTGGCAATTACGAGGACAGGTACATCTTCATCTATAAGTGCAATCGGTCCGTGCTTCATCTCGCCAGCTGCATATCCCTCGGCGTGAATGTAGGAAATTTCTTTCAGTTTGAGTGCTCCTTCAAGCGCCACAGGGAAATTTATCCCTCTCCCGAGGTAGATAAAGTCCTTTGACCTGATGAACCTGGAGGAGATATCCTTAATCTGCGGCTCAATAGAGAGCGTCTCTTTGAGTAGCAGTGGCATTTTATAAAATGATTCTGCAAATCGCCTCCTCTCTTCTTCTGAGATTACCCCTCTCTCAACACCAAATCTGATTGCAAGCATTAAAAGGAGCTCTGTCTGTGCAATAAATGCCTTTGTGGAAGCCACCCCAATCTCAATCCCCGCCCTTGTATAAATTACACTATCCGAAAGTCGGGCAATTGATGAATTCATTACATTACATATAGCAAGGGTCTTTATTCCCTTCTCCTTTACATCTTTTAGTGCCCCCAGTGTATCTGCGGTCTCTCCTGATTGTGAGATAAATATTGCAAGTTCATCCCCTTTTAGTACTGGATTGCGGTATCTGAATTCGCTCGCAAATTCTGCCTCGGCTGGGATCCTGGATATCTGCTCAAAGAAGTATTTCCCAAGCAGCCCCGCGTGATATGATGTCCCGCAGGCGACTATGACTATTCTATTGAATTGAGATGTATCAGGTATCACCTCCGAGCCCAGGAAGTTGTACTCCTCCCTTTTAATTCTACCAAGCATCGTATCGGTAAAGACCTTGGGAGATTCAAAGATCTCCTTATGCATAAAGTGTTTATGTCCCTCTTTCTCCGCGACTATGGGGCTCATATCAATAGTCTTGATCTCAGGGGTGATTCTTTTGCCATCGTTTATATCAAATATTTCAATTCGGTCCCTGTATACCTTTGCAATCTGATTCTCCAGGAGGGTGATTATCTTTCTGGTGTATGGGAGGATTGCAGGGATATCGGATGCCACAAAGTTTTCCTGCTCGCCAACCCCTATTATCAGTGGGGAGAAGTTCTTTGCAACCACAAGATAGTTGGGCTCTCTCTCACTTATTACGGCTATGGCATAAGCCCCTTCTAGCTGCTTTATTGCATCAAAAACAGAAGTAAAAAGGTCATTACCTCTCCTCTTTGCCTCGTCTATTAGATGAGATATCACCTCTGTATCAGTCTCGGAGGTGAATATGCTCCCCTGCTCAATCAATCTCTTCCTGAGTATTGCATAATTCTCTATGATTCCGTTGTGGACAACTGCAATACCATTTACCATATGTGGGTGTGCGTTATTCTCTGTTGGTTTGCCGTGAGTTGCCCATCTTGTATGTCCGATGCCCACATTCCCTGATATTTTCTCGTTCAGGACAATATTCTCAAGAGTGCTGATCTTCCCAACTGACCTGAATATCCTCAGCCCCTTCCCATCAAATATGGCAACTCCGGCGGAGTCATAACCCCTATATTCCAGACGTTTTAAGCCATCAATGAGGATATTCTTTGCCTCTCTATCTCCAATATATCCCATTATCCCGCACATCTGTCCTTCTCCGATTTTTTAAATTTGATATCAAGATTTACATCTGTATCCATAATGAGCCTTTTTAATCTCAAAACTTTATTTTCAACAAAATCCTCTGGCAGAGTTAACTCAAATAGCCTCCCTAAAATCTCTACATTGAGATGTCTGTCATCTGTGCCTGTGGGCAGTATGAGACCAAGTGTAATACCACTTCTGGAGATTGATAGATTCTCCTTTTTAGGCTTGATGTTGAGCAATATTCTCTTATGTAAAATACCTCTTCTGCCTCGCTGAACTGCCCTGACTCTTCCCTTTATAGAGGATAGTGATTGAATCCTTATTTGCTCTTTTCTATATATAATTATCTTTCCACTCCCCATACATCTTTTGCAATTCTTATTGAAACCGAAACAATTTGGACAGTCTATAGTCTCCCTGATAACTATCTGTTTCTCTGTATCTCTTGGAATCTCCCCCTCTTCTATAGATACATCTACCGGGATGGTGTAAAGGTTTAATAATATCTCCTTTAGTTCTAAGGCTGCGTCTTTTAATTTGAGTTGCAAAAGAGACTTAATAATGGGAGAAAAGGTATTAATAAATCCATAGAGCCTCCTTGAAATGAAGGATCTGTCATATAAAAATCTCTTTCCGGGATCTGCGAGGACAGAGTAGGCGTATGTAATCTTCTTAAAGAACTCTTCTGCGTACTCTTCTTTATTTATATCGGGGTGATATGTCCTTGCGAGTCTCTTATATGCCTTCTTTATCTCCTCTGTGCTGCTATAAGGGGAGACGCCTAATATCTCATAGAGATTCTGGTTCATATTAAAGATTAACTCTTCTCTCTTGGCCCGGAGTATATGGTCTCCGCAATCTTATATGCCGCCTTCTCAAATTCTGTATAGAGAGATTTTATCTTATCAAGGTCATTTGATTCCAGTAGAGATTCTATCTCTGTAATTTTGGCTAAAAGTTCATGACGAATCTCATCTGTAATCTTATCTGAAAACTCGTCAAGGGATTTTTTTACTGAGTAGATAAGCCCCTCGGCATTATTCTTTATATCCACGAGCTCTTTGCGTTTTTTATCCTCTTCTCTATATTGCTCGGCTTCTGATATCATCCTCTGAATCTCCTCCTGAGTAAGACCGGTGGAGGGCATAATTCGCATTGACTGGGCTTTATTGGTCCCTAAGTCCTTGGCGGTTACATTTACAATTCCGTTTGAATCTATATCAAAAGTAACCTCAATCTGGGGGACCCCTCTTGGGGCAGGCGGAATACCTATCAGTTGAAATCTCCCAAGGCTCTTATTGTCCTTTGCCAGCTCTCTCTCACCCTGAAGTATATGCACCTCTACAAAGTTCTGATTGTCCTGGGCGGTTGAGAATATCATTGATTTTTTTGCGGGGATGGTTGTATTTCGCTCTATAATCTTTGTAAAGACGCCGCCAGCTGTCTCCACTCCGAGGGAGAGGGGTGTTACATCCAGGAGGAGGACATCTTTAACCCCTCCCTGAAGGACAGCGCCCTGAATTGCCGCCCCTACTGCAACCACCTCGTCAGGGTTGATATCCTCTCTCGGGGTCTTACCGAAAATCTCCTGTACCTTTTGCTTTACTCGTGGCATACGGGTCATACCGCCCACCAGAATAATCTCATCTATCTGTTCAAATGTAATTCCAGCATCGGAGACCGCCTTTTTACAGGGTTCTACTAACTTCTCTATGAGGTCAGAGACCATATTTTCAAACTGCTCCCTTGAGAGAGAGAGATTCAGGTGAAGTGGTCCGCTCTCTGATGAGCAAATAAATGGGAGTGTTATCTCTGTCTCCATAAGCGAGGAGAGTTCGTGTTTTGCCTTCTCTGCTGCCTCTTTGATTCTCTGCAGGGCAATCTTATCATCCGAGAGATCTATATTGTTCTCTTTCTTAAAAGATTCCAGAATATATTGCATTATCCTTCTATCAAAATCCTCTCCACCTAAAAATGTATTTCCATTTGTAGATTTTACTTCGTAGACACCATCTTCTATAGAGAGAATTGTGATATCAAAGGTACCACCGCCGAGGTCAAATATGGCTATTGTACCCCTTCCCTGCTTCTCCACTCCGTAGGCAAGTGCAGCGGCTGTAGGTTCATTTATAACTCTTAGAACTTCCATTCCAGATATCTGTCCTGCCACCTTTGTAGCCTGTCTCTGTGCATCATTAAAATAAGCGGGACAGGTAATTATTGCCTCTTTTATCTCCTCTCCTAAATATTCCTCCGCATACTGCTTCATCATTGAAAGAATCATCGCCGAAATCTCTGGCGGAGAGTACCTCTTCCCTCTTACTTCTACCCAGGCATCTCCATTATCAGATGGGACGATAGTGTACGGGACGAGCCTTCTGATCTCCTCCACCTCAGGGTCGTTAAACTTGCGTCCCATAAGCCGCTTGATGGCATAGATGGTGTTTTCTGGATTTGTAATAGCCTGTCTCTTGGCGATCTGACCAATTAGCCTATCTCCCATCTCACTGAAAGCCACAATAGATGGTGTGGTCCTTCCACCTTCGTTATTTGGGATGACCACAAATTCCTTCCCCTCTACAATGGCAACACAGGAGTTGGTGGTTCCTAAATCAATACCGATTATCTTACCCATATAACCCCCTATTTTTCCTCATTGTCTTCTTCTATCTTTGGTTCTGCAATGCATTTATGCTCTGGCGCTTCTTCCACCTTCTTCTGAGTCTCTACCACTGCTGGCTTTCCTTTTGAGACCACTACGAGCGCAGGTCTCAGGAGCCTGTCTCTTAGCATATATCCCTTCCTTTCAACCCTTATGATGTGTCCGGAAGGGACAGACTCACTCTCCTCAATCCCGATTGCCTCGTGAAAATTCGGGTCAAATGTGGTATTCTCCACATTCAGTTGTGTTACTCCAAAACGCTTGAGTGTCTCTATAAATCCTTTAACGGTTATCTCAAACCCTTTTATAACATCTTCATTTTTAGATGCTGCCTGCTGGCTATGAAGTAGTGTCAGTTCCAGATTGTCTGCCGTATCCAGCAGCTCTTTTAATATCTGTTCATTGGAATACTTAATAAGCTCTTCCTTCTCTTTTGCTATACGCTTTTTATAGTTTTCAAAATCTGCTGCAACCCTATATAACATCTCCTTTGTCTCTTTGAGTTCATTCTCCAGCCTCTGATATTCTTCAAGCGGAATAGATTTTGGGGTAATTTCGCCTTTTGAACCGTCTTCCTCCGTATTCCAGTCTTTTGATTCAAAGTGTTCAAATTTAATGGAATCCTTTAAAGGCTCTTCGGGGAGAGCCTCTTCCTCTCTTAATTTCTCCTCTAAGGAATCCTCTTCATTTTTAACCTTCTTGTTGTTTTCTTCGCTCATAACCATCCTTATTGCATAATTAAACCAGCATATAATTTAATTGTAAAAATAATAAAGTCAAGAATTTTACGATAGGATGATACAATCCCTTTATAATACAAAATTTATATTGAATACATTTTTGCTTGAATAGTAGATTCTTTGTGATAGTAAAAATCTTCGCTGTGTTGGTCAATATTTATATCAATCTAATGCCGTCTGTTCTGAGAGCAAGAATCAAAGCGGGGCAGAATATCTCTCAGACAGGCGGTAATGATCAAAAGAAGGTGAGAATATGGTAGAGATTAGATTTCATGGAAGAGGAGGTCAGGGAGCCGTAATAGCATCAAAGATACTTGCTATGGCATTCTTTGCTGAGGGGCATTATGTTCAGTCATTCCCTCTTTTCGGAGTGGAGCGAAGAGGTGCACCGGTGGCGGCATTTACAAGAGTTGACACAAAGCCGGTGAGACTGAAGTGCAATATCTATACCCCGGACTGCATAATCGTTCTGGACCCCACACTTACAAAGACGGTAGATATTGCAGCCGGTCTAAAGGAGAACGGCACAATTCTGATAAACTCGGATTCGTCACCAGAGGAGTATAAAGAGAAATATTCAAAATTTAAGATTGCCACCATAGATGCAGATGCTATTGCAAGGGAGTTCAGACTTGGGTCGGCAACGAGCCCAATTATCAACACAGTTATTCTTGGAGCCTTTGCCGCTCAGACAAAGCTGGTCAAACTTGAGAGTATTCAGGATGGTATCAGGAAGGAGATACCTATTAAGACAGAGGCAAATTGCGAGGCAGCAAAAAAGGCATATCAAAACATAAAAATTCTAAAGTGAGGAATTGGGATATGAAGAGAAATATTGAGGATAAGAAACCGGTCGTAATATCCAGTTATAGAGAGATGCCTCCGATGTCAGTATCTCTCGCCACAATGAGATGGAACCTTACAGGTTCCTGGAGATATCTAAAGCCATTTTATGTCCAGAAGGTCTCTCCCTGCCATGCCGGATGTCCGGGTGGACAGAATGTAGAGGGGTGGATAAGACTTATGGAGGAAGGACATTATGATGAGGCAATAAGACTCCTGCGGGAAGAGAATCCCTTTCCTGCAATTACTGGAAGGGTCTGCTTTCATCCCTGTGAGCTGAAATGTTCAAGGGCATATTTTGATAAATCAGTCTCTATCAACAATCTGGAGAGATTTCTTGCAGATCATTCAAACCTGGAATATATGATTAAAAAAGATGAGATAGCAGAGTCCACCGGCAAGAAGGTTGCAATTGTCGGTAGCGGTCCTGCAGGGCTCTCCTGCGCGTATCACCTATTAAGGCTCGGATATGAAGTAGAGATATTTGAGGCAGAAAGAGAGCCCGGTGGTGTCTTAAGGATCGGTATTCCGGAATATAGACTCCCCAAAGACATCCTTGCAAGAGAGATAAAGATCCTGACCGGCTCCGGAGTGAAGATTCATACAGGTAAGAGAGTAGGCAAAGATATAAGTTATGATTCTTTAAAAAATTACTTTGCGGTCTTTGTTGCAACAGGTGTTCATAAGAGTAAGAGCCTTGGAATTGCTGGAGAAGATGCGGAAGGGGTTATGAGCGGGTTGTTATATCTTAAGAAGGTAAATCTCAAAGAGAAGGTCACAACCGGTAAGAAAGTTGTTGTAATCGGTGGCGGAAATACTGCTATGGATTCGGCAAGGGTAGCAAAGCGAAATGGTGCGGATGTCACTATATTGTACAGAAGGACACGCGCAGAGATGCCTGCGTGGGAAGAAGAGATTGAAGAGGCATTAACAGAAGGGGTGGATCTTATGGAATTAAGCATCCCGAAGAAGGTTTTAATAAAGGATTCAAGGGTGGCTGGCATACTTGTTCAGAAGGCAAGGCTCGGTGAGCCTGATGCCTCCGGGAGGAGGAGGCCCGAACCGATAGAGGGCTCTGAATATGAGATTGAGTGTGATATGATTCTCTCTGCCATCGGTGAGGAGATAGATGAGTCTTCTCTCCCTGATATCAGGACATCAAAGGGGAATGTGGTAATCGGGAAGGACCTCTCCACTTCTATAAAGAACTACTTTGCTGGGGGAGATATAATAGACCAGCCGCATACAGTAATTGACGCAATCGCAAGCGGAAAGAAGGCGGCGATAGCCATTGACTGTAGATTCAGAAAACTTAATTTTGAGGATGTACTAAAGGAGATAGCTATAGGGGAGTGGGGCTCTATCTCTATGCAGATCTATAGAGAGAAGTTTGTATTCAATACATATAGCACGCCTTCAGTCAGAGTCTCTACTGAGACCGTTGACCCTAAGAGCATAAATACCGCGTACTTTCAGCCATTTGATAGGTCAACGATGAACAAGATCCCGCTCTCAGAGAGGAAGGGCGGCTTTGCTGAGGTCAATACTGGACTTACACAACAACAGGCGATGCACGATATCTCTCGCTGTTTCCACTGCGGGAGATGCACTATGTGCGACAACTGTTACATATTCTGCCCGGATAATGCTATAAGCCACAACAGAAAAGGTTTTGGCTATATCATTGACTACGATTATTGTAAGGGTTGCGGGATATGTGTGACAGAGTGTCCGAGAAATGCAATGGGTATGGAGAAGGAGAGCAAGATATGAAGAAAGTTCTGATGGGAAATCACGCCGTATCTTACGGAGTAATGTTATCAAGGGTAAAGGTAATTGCGGCGTATCCAATAACGCCACAGACACAGATAGTTGAAGAGCTGTCCGAACTCTGTGCGACAAAGAAGCTGGATGCCACATTTATAAAAGTTGAATCCGAACATTCAGCCCTTGCCTGTATCCTCGGCGCATCCCTTGCAGGGAGCAGGTCATTTACTGCTACAAGCTCGCAGGGTCTTGCACTTATGCACGAACTCATTCACTGGGCGGGGCTCGGTAGATATCCCATAGTCCTTGCAAATGTCAACAGGGCGATGGGCCCGGGGTGGAATATCTGGTCCGACCAGAATGACTCCCTCTCTCAGAGAGATTGTGGATGGATTCAGCTCTACTGTGAGAACAATCAGGAAGTTCTGGACAATGTCATAATCGGTTACAGGATTTCAGAGAAGGTCCTGCTCCCCGTGATGCTGGTATATGATGCCTTCATACTCTCACATACATATGAAATAGTAGATATCCCTGAACAGGCACAGGTAGATAAGTTTCTGCCACCATTTAATAACAAATACAAACTTGATATAGAGAACCCTGCAAGCTTTGGGGGACTTACAAGTCCAGAGCATTATTATGAACTCAGATACAATATGCAGAAGGCTATGGAGGAGGCTGTATCAGTCTATAAAGAGGCACAGAAAGAGTTTAAGGAGATTTTCGGGCGGGACTATCCAATGATTGAGGAATATCGCGCGGAGGATGCCCAATATCTATATATTACAAGCGGCTCACTCACATCTACAGCACGTATAGTCGTTGATGAGTTGAGGGATAGAGGATACAAAGTCGGGCTCTTAAAGATAAAGACCTTCAGACCTATGGATAAGACAGAGCTGATAAGATTACTTAAAGGCAGGGAGAAGGTCTTTATACTGGATAGAAATATATCGGTTGGTGTAGGTGGCATATTCGCACAGGAGATTAAGGCATATCTTTATGGTCAGAAATTTATGCCAGAGATATACCCATTTATCATAGGACTTGGTGGCAGAGATATCCCGCCCTCCTCAATTATGGAGGCATTCAACTATGCCGTGGTAGAGAATAAGGAGCCGGATGACATACTCTACATCGGTCTTAAGAAGTAGGGCTTAAGGTCACTTCATTTAGTTTGCCCCTATATTTTGCCTACCATTTCTCGGTTCATAATTTCTTACCTGTAAGGTTGTATTAAATCGCTACTCTTAAAATCTGGCACAATATTTGCAACAAAAGATGAGTGTTGAAGGAGGATATATGAGTGAAGTAACACCAACAGTTATGTCTGGAATTGATTCCAGAGAGAGCACCACAAGACAGGTGCCAAAACAGGATTTTTCTAAGGTCCTGAAGGAGAGTCTGGCCACCACGACAAGAGTTATTGTAAATGGGGTCGCAGTAATCTCTCCGGAGCTGGATGTCTCAAAGACACTGGTCTCCACAATGAGCAGGTCACTTGCAGAGAAGTCCGCAGAGGTAGAGAATAAAGAGGCGATTATAAACGAGGGAGGTACTTCAATCAATAATAACTCATCTACATCCATTCCCTCACAGAACTCTTCGGCAAACGACCTCTTAAGTGCCACAAAGGCCCTTCAGGAGGCAAACTGGCAGTTCTCTCTTGAATATCTGAACTTGCAGGAGAAGGTCTCAAGTGAAAACCGTTACTTCTCAACAGTCTCCAACATTATGAGGACGAGACATGACTCTGCAAAGAATGCTATAAACAACCTGAGGTAGCATATGTCGGCGATAACTTCAGTAACGATGAGTTCGATTCAATCCGTATCGGGGGCACAGACAAAACAGAATATGTTCAGCAATTCATTTAAGGATGCCCTCGCAAATATTGATAAAAATTATAGCAATATTGAACAACAGGTAAATATGGCAGCACGAAATGATAGACTTTCTCCAACACAATTACTGGCGATTCAGTCCGGGGTCTTGAGATCCTCACTTGAACTGGACATTACAAGCAAGGTGATAGAAAAGGTCTCAAGCGGCGTCAGACAGACAATGAACAATCAGGTGTGATTATGAAAAGAAATATTTTGTTTATTCTTTTATTACTCCTCATAACCTCCTGCAAGAAAGAGATTCTCCATTCAATCTCAGAAGAACAGGCAAATGACATCATCTCTGTTTTATCGGAGTACGGGATAGATGCAAAGAAGGTCTCTGATGGGAAGGGAGAAGGCACAACTTTTAATATCGTGGTTGATGAGAATGACTATGGAAGAAGCTGGAGTATATTAAAGGAGAATGGACTTCCTCGTGAGAAGACAAAGGGACTTTCAGATGTCTATCAGAGGCAGGGGTTGATCTCCTCCTCAACCGAAGAGAAGGCATTGCTTGTTCAGGCGATCAAGGGTGAGATAGAACGTACTCTTGAGACCATTGATAGTGTTATAAGGGCAAGGGTAATAATCTCTGTCCCATTTCCTTCTCAAAACCCCTTTGATGAATCAAAGGACCTTCCAAAGGCATCGGTCCTGTTAAAGGTTAAGAAAAATTCATATATCAATAAAGAGATGATAAAGGGTATTTTAATTGGTGCAGTTTCATCGCTTGAGAAGGATAATATAAATGTGGAGATTGTGGAATCCTATGGGAATAATATCTCTCAATCACCGGCAATGACATACATAGGGCCATTTCTGGTCTTAAAATCCTCCGCGAGAATCTTCTACACATTTATAATCTCAACACTCTCCATACTGGCAGTTGTAGTTGTGCTGATATTTTTATTCTACTATAGAAAACGGGTTCAGGCTCCGGCAGAGGTAGAAGAATGTTAGTCAATGAAAAAGTTGCAAAGGCGATCAGTCTTATGTATGCTGCTGGCATTTTTAAAGAGAAAAATATTAGATATATTTCCGGGGATATTAAAGAGAAGATTATTATTCTTAAGAGTTCATTTGAAAAGGCTAAGATGATGAAAGAGATAACAGATTCATTCGTGGAGATGTATATATGGAAGGACAGAAGATTTCTGAGGGATTAATAAATACAGTATCCGGAATAAGGCGATATGCAAGAACTATGGAATATCTGCCTGAGGATATAAATATACGGATTAGGTCTATTGAGGAGCTGTGTAATAGCGTGGAGGGTATCATTGAAGATATGATAAAGAAAAGAGAAGAGGAGCTCAAAAGTGGTTATAGAGATGGTTTTGAGGCGGGGAAGAGAGAGGCCTTAAATCAATTTCAGTCAGTTATTCTGGAACTCAACAAGAGAGTTCAGCAGATTAAAGAGATGGAGATTGAACAGATAAAGTCCTATTTTAAGAAATTTGTATCGGCTCTTGTAAGGATTATTTCACAGGAGGATATCACCTTTTTGCAGAGATATCTTCAGGAACTGATAAGTAGAATAGATGGTGAGAAAATAAAGTTAATTGTTTCAGGCAGGATATATCCTGATCTGAACAAGGGGATCTTGTTGCCAGATAAGGTGGAGCTGGTATCAGATGAAAATCTGAGTCCTGAGCAGATATTCTTGGAGCGCGACGGCACACTGGTAGATATTACTCTTGATAGCTTCTTTGAGGAGATAAAAATTGATTGAGAATATAGTGGAACTTCAAAAGTGTGCTGGAAGAATTTTGAGTATAAAGGGATATACTATCCTCTCTGATGTCCAGAATGTGAGAATTGGAGATATGGTGGAGATACTGCATAAGGACGGATTGAGAACAGGTGAGGTAATAGGATTTGATGAGAACAAATCTATAATAATGATGCATCAGGAGACAACAGGCATTCAACAGGGGTCAATATTAAGAGTAAAGAGCAATTCGCAGAAAATATTGGTTGGTGATGGTATTGTGGGAAAGGTGCTGGATGGGACTGGCTCAGTCATAATGGGTGGGAGTTTTTGTGGAGAGCCGTTTGATATAATGAATCTACCGCCAGAACCATTGAAAAGGAAGAGGGTCGAGAAGATATTTGAGACCGGAATTAAGACGATAGATGGACTCCTTACTCTTGGGAAGGGACAGAGGGTGGGGCTCTTTGCTGGTTCTGGTGTGGGGAAGAGTACACTTATGGGAAATATTACACGCTTTTCCAGAGCAGATGTAATTGTTGTAAATCTTATCGGCGAGCGCGGAAGAGAGGTGAGAGAATTTATTGAGGATGTGCTGGGCGATGAGGGTCTCAAGAGGGCGGTGCTTGTTGTATCTACAGGTGACCAGTCTCCACTCCTGAGGGTCAGGTCTGCATATGTTGCGACTGCCATTGCAGAGTATTTTAGAGAGCAGGGAAAGGATGTATTGCTCCTGATGGATTCTCTCACAAGATTTGCTCGCGCACAGAGAGAGATTGGACTATCAAATGGCGAACTTCCGGTTAGAAATGGCTATCCACCATCTGTATTCCTAAGACTTGCACAGCTTCTGGAGAGGAGCGGTACATCTGAAAAGGGGAGCATCACGGCAATATATACCGTCCTTGTTCAGGGAGATGATATGCAGGAGATTATTGCAGACGAGGTAAGAGGGATTCTGGATGGACATATCGTCCTGAGAAGGGAGATAGCGGCTTCTGGAATATATCCGGCAATTGATGTCTTACACTCAATATCAAGACTTATGAATAATATTGTCTCAAATGAGCAGAGGATTCTGGCACAGAGAGTAAAGGAGTTGATGGCTATTTATGAAAAGAATAAGGAGATAATCTCTCTTGGGAT
Organism: Myxococcota bacterium; assembly: GCA_049969675.1. Taxonomy (GTDB): domain Bacteria; phylum Myxococcota; class SpSt-1050; order SpSt-1050; family SpSt-1050; genus SpSt-1050. Next base: position 15,412 of record JBMFOP010000049.1, read on the forward strand.
GTATGTAAAAGGGACAAATAAGAGGCTTGATGAGGCGGTTGACAGGATAGAGAAGATTTATTCATTTTTGAAACAGGGGAGGAATCCGTCTGGTTTTGAGGAGACACTTAATCAGATGAAGGAGATTGTTTCAGATTGATTTTGTAGAAAATGAGAGTCTCCGGTTGCTGATATACTCTCAAATGCCTGTATGTTTCATTTTGCAATAACTCAACATTTAATAACCATCAATTTCTGGGGTACCGTAAGACCTTTATAACACAACTTTTATTTATCTAAATTAAAGTTCTTCAACTTCCCAATTCTCATTTATGTAGACACCAATTATCTCAATTTCAGATAGATATCTTCTGGCGATTTCCATACTCTTTTTGATAAGTTCAATATGTTTATCCCTGCTCACCGGATTGCCGGCGCAATCGTGATGTCCGACGATAATGAGTCTATTTGAGCCGTGTTTTTCTGTGGAGATTTGAATCTTCTTTAAGGTGTAGTTGAGAAAATTCTTATCCTCTGTAAGCAGTACAAGGTCTGGACCGGGCTCATTTATCATATCTATAAAGTCTACACCGAATCTCTTCTTTGCCCATCTGATTACTGGCTCCTGAGTGCGCCCATCCATACAGTTGATCGCGGTAACAAATTTGCCGTGACTCATAACTGGCTCCTTTTTATGATGTTGATTAAGTCTTTATGTGTAATGTTGAGTCCAAAACGGGAGTTGAAATCTCTGGCTCTGTTTAAGATAAATCTGATAAGAGAGATAATAACTGGATGAAAGTTCGGGGCAGGAAATTCAAGATCTCCTCTAATTATTTTTTCTACCCTTCCGCCTATCTCCTCCTCCCATACCGGTGCATCGGAGTAATTTAGATTGTCTCCCTGAAATATAAAGAGTCTTCTACCCTTATCTGTCTTATATATTTTAATTATTCTGTGTACAATCATAATGTTCTTTCTGATATACATAGCAATATCACCAACACGAAGTCTGTTCGGGTTAACCTTCTCTATTATTGCCTCATCTCCGTCAAGGAGCAGGGGGAACATAGAGATACCTTTTACAATAAATCTAAATCTCCCATATTTTTTTATTGCTTCTCTGATACTCCTGATTGTTGCCCTGTTAATTTTATCAGTTTTCATAGTACATACGTGCGCGCTGACAGGCGAGTTCAGATGGCTTAAATATATTGTCTGTGTCTCTGAGATTGAGACCCGGACAGATTGAACAGACACCGAGATATTTGCAGGAAAAACATTGCTTATAGTCAGTGATTCTTAGTGATTTTATCCATCTGAGCTTCTCAGAATTTCTCCATATATCTATAAGACTCTCCCTTCTCAGGTCTCCCAGCAGTTCATTCCATTCTACGCAGGGGAAGAGTTTTCCATCGGGCGCTATATATAGCCCGGTAATTCCGGCATAACAGGTGACGGCATCCTTATTGATTGATGCCTGTCTTTCTGATTCCATCTCGTCTATCTTGACTTCCTTTATCTTCTCAATCCTGCCTATCTCCTTAAATAATCTCTTTTTCTCTTCAAATGGGATATTTAATTCTCTGACTCCCCCCCTTTTAGACATAGTTGGGGTAATCACCATATCGTATTGTGCTATAATCTTCCCATTAAACTTTTTAGTCCATTTCAAAATATCTATGTAGTTACTATAATTGCCCCGCATTATAGAAGTCTTAATAATGATATTGATATTGTTTCTATACAACAATTCAATTGCGTTCATCGTCTTCTCAAATGAGCCTCTCACCTGAGTTATACTGTCATGAATAGATGGGTCAAGGGAGTAAAGGGAGACTCCAACATTCAGGACATCATTCTCCCTTAAAATCTCAACCTCTCTCTCTTTTATCAAATACCCTGATGTTATTATCTTTATAGAGAATCCAAGCCTCTTTGTAATTCTCAGTATTTTCTCAAAGTCCTTTCTTAGGAAGACCTCTCCACCTGAATATGTAACAAACAGGACATTCAGAGTTCTGGCATTGTGTAGAATCCTATCTATCTCATTCAGGCTCAACTCCTGCATTCTTCTATGGTCTATGTAACAGTGAATACATCTTAGCGGGCATCTATATGTTATATCAAAGTGGAGTGATAGAAGGGTATCTGTCTTCCTCGCCTTCTCCCTCAGATATTCAAAGGCTGATAACTGCCTCTTCAATCAGATGACCTCCAGAAATTTAGGACTCTTTGTAAAATAGAGTATATTATTTTCTGTTCTGGGCAATATCTTCTGTATAGTTAGCAATAAGTTGTCAAAACTCTCAAGATCTACAGCGGCGTAGAGGACATTCTCCATCATATGTTTGACTGCATCATTAAATGTGAGCCCCCTCTTAAAATCCCGTCTGGACTGTTTAAGGAAGTATATCTTCTTAAGCGGCGCTTTTTTGTATCTCCCCTTAATCTTTGTATTTCCCCAGAAAGGCGTGGAGTATGCAAAGACCTTTCTTTGTTCTAAGGTTATGTAAGAGATTTCGTCTGAGAGTATCTCAATGGAGCTATATGATTGAGATGCAATCCTCGCCATTGTGCTCTTTCCAGTCCCTGATTTTGCTGGAAAGAGGTATGCCTCACCATCTTTTATAAATGATGCGGCGTGAATAAATAGCCCATTTGAGAAGGTGGCTTTTAAGGCGTAAATTATTCTCAGGAGGGAAGAGAGGACATAGGTCCTGCTGTTTATTCTTGCCTTCACAACGCACTTCTTCAGGTCAAAAGTTCCATCAAAGTAATGCCACCTGATTTTATAGAGGTTGTTTGAAAACCTTATGGCTGGTGCAATCCCATCGTATCTAAAATTATTTAAGTCATCTATCAGATCAGCAAACAAAATTATGTCGGGACTATTCTCGGTTAGAAACCCACTGAAGACATCTCTAATCTCTTTCTCCCTATCTGTTGGACTAAGGAGTACCTCTGTAGTAAATGGTCCAATTGAAATTCTAAACATAATCTACTTCTGTCTATCAACTATCTCATTTATCAATGGGATAAATCTACCGAGATTGAAATTCTCAATAACCCCGAGGTGGGATTCTATCTCACGCTTCTTCTTGTTGATGATATCGGATATGTTTTTTCTGAGTGACTCTCTTTTTATGAGAAGTGGTTCTGCCTTCTCTATCAACTCTCTCTTCTCACCCCTTGATTGAAAATACTCTAATACAAGATTCTTAAATTCGTCGTCTGAATTCATCAATAATATTGTGGGGAGCGTGATATCCCCTTCGAGCAGGTCCTTGAATCTGCTCTTTCCAGTCTTGCTACCAATGAAGTCCAGAAGGTCATCGGTCAATTGAAATATCTCTCCGAAGAGCATCCCCGCCTCTCTCATATGTAATGTCTCTGAATCATCTAACCCGCTGATGATGGCAACGGCTTCAAATGATGCAGAGAACAGCGCACCGGTCTTCCCTCTGATTATATCAAAGTAGTCATCTCTGTTTAATGAGGTATTCCATCTGAATAATGCCTGTTTTAGTTCCATAAGGGTCATATATGATACCGCATAAGAGTATATCTTTGCCACATCTATTCCGTAATTTTCAAGGACAAGCCTTGATGCGGAGGAGTAAAAGTAATCTCCAGCAAGGATGCTGATCAGATTACCGTATCTGGCGTTGAGTGTCGGCCTATCTCTCCTTATCTTTCCATTGTCTATTACATCATCATGAAACAGGCTTGCGAGATGAACAAGTTCAGTTGTGGTGGCAAGGGGTATGAATCTGCTGATATCTGTTCCATCCAATGAAGAGGCGAGGGCATATATCGTCCTGGGACGGATCATCTTCCCGCCATATATCTCCTGCAATATATCCTCAAAGACATCTCTATTTCTTAAGAGTTTGACAGCTGTATCTGTTACATTCTGAAGAAATTCTGTCTCATTCATAAATAATTATTTCTTCTTCTCCTTATCTATTCTCTGTTCTGATTTATCCTGTTTTTGCTCTGATGGCTTTGTGAGTCCATAGGACTCTCTAATCCTGTTCTCTATTTCCAAGAGCATATCCTTATGTTCTTTTAAGAGCAGACGCGCATTATCTCTCCCCTGCCCGAGCCTTTCGCCTTTATAGGAGTACCAGGTCCCGGTCTTTTCAATAATCCCAAGATTGGCAGCCGTATCCAGAATATCTCCCTCTCTTGACATACCTTCGTTAAAGAGTATATCAAACTCCACCTCTCTGTGTGGTGGTGCAAGTTTATTCTTGACTACCTTTACCCTTGTGCGCGCACCAACAATATCTTCTCCATTCTTAATTGAACCCACCTTTCTGATGTCCAGCCTGACGGATGCGTAGAATTTTAATGCCTTTCCACCAGTCGTTGTCTCTGGATTCCCGTACATAACCCCGAGCTGCATACGAATCTGGTTGATGAAGACTACAAGTGTATTTGAACGGGATATTGCGGCGGTCAACTTCCTTAGCGCCTGAGACATAAGTCTTGCCTGAAGCCCCATATGGGAGTCCCCCATCTCTCCGTCTATCTCAGCCTTCGGAACCAGTGCTGCGACAGAGTCCACAACAATGAGGTCAACTGCGCCTGAGCGAACGAGTGTCTCAACGATCTCCAATGCCTCCTCTCCATAGTTAGGCTGTGAGAGGAGAAGGTCATCAATCTTAACCCCTAACTTTGATGCGTATTTCAGGTCAAGGGCATGCTCTGCATCTATAAATACAGCTACTCCCTGATTCCTCTGACACTCCGCAATTATATGAAGAGCAAGAGTTGTCTTCCCTGATGACTCCGGTCCGTAGATCTCCACTATCCTTCCTCTCGGTAGACCACCGGTTCCAAGTGCGATATCCAGTGATAAAAGACCTGTAGAGATGACGGGAATATTTCTATTGATCTCCTCCGAATCCTTGAGCCTCATTATTGAGCCTTTGCCAAATTGCTTCTCTATGGTACTGATAGCCAGATCAATTACCTTCTCTCTGTCACTCTTTTTGTTCTTCTCTTCTGCTGTCATCCAGCCCTCCTTGATAAAGGAAATCTCATTTAATTTTATTATTTGAAAATAATCAATATAATTTTTTCAAAAATTTCAGGATATAAAAAAGAGAAAGGTATGCAAGAGCCTTTTCCTCTGCACTGAAATTTCTTCTATTATTCTTGAGACGGTTCCTTTGATTATATTCTATATCAGGCAGGCTCATAGGTACTTCTTATCAGTCAAAAATATGAAGTCTAGATAGGGATTGTTCAGATATCATTGATTCTGGAAGGCGAGGTTAAGAATCTCCTTTGCAAACTGATTGTCTTCATTAAATATTTTTTGAGGTGAGATGTCTGGCATATTGATAATTTTATCTGCAAAGGATGAGTCAGCCCTGAAGAGGGCAGTCTGATAGATTGTCTCAAAGATATCCATCATTGAGAGAGAGAGATTGGGATACTTTGAGAGTTTTTTAGAGATAATAACCTGTTTCTGTTGTAAATTCTCTATCGTATCAGGGTTCTTGCCTGCAAGTGGAGTAGTAGGTGAAGGGACAAAGTTATTGATTGATACTCTGAGTTTTCCGACTTTTCCCTTCTTTCTTGAAGAGATAATAAGGATCTCCCTGATATCCAGAATAAGATCTATCATAGCCTCTATATCTTCTACTGTCTCAGATGGAAGCCCTATCATCATATAGAGTTTGATATTCATTACGCCACCATTAATCAGTTCTTTCAGCATCTCAATCAGTGTGGTGCGGTTGTAGAATTTGTTGGTAACTCTCATCAACTTTTCAGTTGCAACCTCTGGTGCAATTGTGAGAGTCTTAATATCAGATTTGAGAATGAGTGGAATCTTCTTCGGACTTAAGTCTGCAATCCTGATTGATGCAAACGATGGGCGCCTCCTCTTTTCAAGTATATACTCAATTATATCAGCGATTCTGGAATGAGAGAGGACTGCATCTCCAATCAATCCAACTATTTTAATATCTGGTGGGGCTTTATCTATTGCATTTACAATATGCTCAAATTTAAACTCTCTGTAATATCTGGTGATATGCCTTGACATACAGAAGTTGCAATTCCCCGTGCACCCTCTGCTGACCTCAATTAAATGCATATTTGCAAATTCTGTATCCTTTGTATAGATTACCGAGGTTGGAGGGTCATATTCCAGTTCACGCCTATCTGGCAGTATCATCTCCACTTTTGATGCAGCAGGCTGTATCTCCTCTATTATCTCCTCTCTCTTTGCCCCTGATTTAATTAGATTGAGAATACTCTTTATATGTTCAGAGTGTGATTCAAGTTCGCCCGGAAATATTATGGCATTACATTTAGACAGGAGTTTCGGATTGGCGACAGCCGCCATACCACCTATGCAGACTGCCCTGGTGTAATCTTTATTGGCAAGATTTTTATGGCACAACCTCAGCAATTCAGGGATATCAAGTATGAATGGGGCAGTAACGAATATGGCTCTGTAATCCATATATGTAAGGCCGTGCTCAATACTTCTCTCAATCCCCTGCACAAATCTGTCACACAGGACCCCGTCCAGTCCATTTAGAAAAGAGTATATACTCTGATATGCAAGTGAGGACATCGCAAGATTATATCTCCCGGGGAATAGTACAGCGGTATGAAGGTTTTTACCTCTCTGTTTTATAATAACTCCTCTCTCTCGCATTATCTTTGGAACCTAATTTATAAGATGGTTTAAAGAAGAATCACCCCAGAACTTCCCTATATTACAATCTACATCTATCTCTAACACCTTTAATATCTGCCTTGATGCATCTTTCATTAATTCTTTTGCAAGTAATGCAATCTCCGCGGCATCCGAATAATCAGCCTCAATCAATATCTCATCGTGCACGATATTTATTATAAATGCCTTTTCCCCCATCTCAAACAATCTCTCATCTATATTTGTTATTGCCAGCTTCATAATATCTGCGGCGGTCCCCTGAATGGGCATATTCCTGATAAATCTGTATAATTCCTGAATCTTGTAATCAATATCTTTAGTAGCCCTTTTGAGGGCATCACCTTCTGTGATAACATTTTGAATCCTCTTTATATACATCTCTTCTGAGAAAGGGCCCTTCTTGAAATATTCGTCTTCAAGTGTTTTTAGAATCAAAGATGAAAAAAACTCCCCCCTCTTTACTCCAACCTTTGCGATAATTTCTTTGAGAGCCTTTTTCCTGAAATCTGTCATAACTTCAAGAGGGTTCAAGAGGCATCTCCTCCCTGTAAGAGTCCTTAGCTCCTGTGACTTTATCGCCGTATTGATACTATCCTGAATATATGAATAGAGTGAAGGGAATAACATATAATAATTTTTTATTAATCTTGTAGCCTCTCCCTTATCAATCCCGAGCCGCCTTGCAAGTCCCTGCGCAGTCATCCCGTATATTATTCCAAAGTTTATAGCCTTTGCACGACGCCTCAGTTCTGGATTTTCGGTCTTTGAGACCTTTTTTGAAAACATAAGTTCTGCCACATAGGAATGTAGATCCAGCCTCTCTCTAAATGCCTTCAAAAAGTGCGGATCCTTAGAAAGGGCTGAGAGGACCCCGAGCTCAAATGTGGAATAGTCCAGTGTAATAATTACACGCCCCTCAGGTGCAAGGAAATATTCTCTAAATAAGCGTGTCTTTGGAATTGCAAAGAGGTTTGGTCCCTGTGAAGAAGACCTCCCTGAGGCAGATGCAATCTGAATAAATCTACTATGTATTCTGGATTCGGGCAATTTTGTTCTTTTAATTAATTCATTTGCGTTTTGACATAAGATATGTGCAAGGTCTTTATAATTTTTTGCAAATTCCGAAAGCAGATTTTCAAGTCTGATATCCCCCTTTACACCGTAGTTGAATAATCTCTCTATCTCTTTCTCATCAAGAAGTGGGTTCTCTTCTATCAGACTCTGTCTCTTTATAGAGGAGAAGAGGTTTAAGAAACCCCTGACATCAAAGAAGATTCCTTTGTGAGAGATCCTTGCAAGACTCTTGATAAGGTTGCTCTCAAGTCGGGAGACACGTTCAAGCGAGAATGCCTTAATCTTCTTTACCTGTTCAAGGAATATCCTGTAAATCACAAGTAACTCTATTCTGAGGAACTCCAGCAGCTGTTCATTTATCTCGCCTTCAATATTTTCAAGGAGCAGTCGCCTTCCTCTCTCCGGTCTGAATCCCAGATACTTCTCGGATAGGTCATCTAACTCCTTTATTTCAGAGGGAAAGAAATAATTATTGGTAATCAATTGTTCAAGTATAAGGATATCGGCGATATTCGTAATTTGGAATTCTCTGAACTTATAAATATTTAAAACCTTCTCATAGGCAGAGGACATCACCTTTAAGGTATTTGACCTTAAAAACACCTCAAGTATCTCATATCCACAGCTTCTCAGGTCAAAGACGATATGTCTCTTTTCTGTGCCAGTGAGCATCAGGATTGGCTTTACTACCTCCTTCTCATTCACAAAGAATATGTCCAATGCCACAATAGGTAGAGATATTGCATCCTTGATTCTGCTTTCAGCATCGGATGGGTTTAATACAATTTTTAAGTCCGTATTTCTTAACATATCTTCTCTAAATTCTGTAAGGACATGATAATATCAAAAGGTACCTGAACACAACCCTTATTAATTCGCAAAAAAGGATTAAAATCAAGAATATAAGAACAATTTGTGCCACGACGGGGATTTGTTATTTAAATGCAAATCTGCTCAATTGATAACTCTATTCAACCCACAAAAATCTCAACAACATAAGGTCCAAACAAGTTATCTCTGGTCATTTATTGCATTGATTAGTGGTAAGAAGGTCTGAATTAGTTCATTCTCTTCCGCCCGCTTCCTCTCAATGTGAAAGATAAATAGTCTCTGTCCGATATATCTTGGAATAATATGGATATGCAGATGGAAGACCTCCTGACCTGCAGCCCTTTCATTACTCTGATGGATATTGATGCCATCGGGCTTTAAGACCTCCTTTATCTTCTTTGCCACCTTTGTAGTAGTCTTGAATATATGAGTCGCATATTCATCGTTAAGTTCGTATATATTTGTAAAATGTCTTTTGGGGATTATTAAAGTGTGTCCTTTCATCAACGGGTAGAGGTCTGCAAATGCCATTGTGTAATCATCCTCATATATAATCACAGCATTTCTCTCTTTCTTTGCTATCTGACAGAAGATACAATCTTTATTTTCCATAAGACTCTCCTATCATAGTGATTAAAGAGGGATTGTCTTGAATATAATATACAATCTTTAATTTTTAGTCTACTGTTTTTATGGATAGTTCCTTCAGATTCTATAAGAATATTGTGCAATGACATATTTGTCCAAAATAATATTGATGGAATCCTAAAATAATATTAAATTATTCTAAATATATGGGGCAGTGGTTATAGACAAATACTACAAATATTTTCTAAGAATATTTTTTATCAGACGATGAGGGATAAGGAAGGAGGCAAATGATTTTTACTTTTCGGGTGCAAATAAGAAAAAATAAAGGGCCATTATACACAATCTAAATATCCGTCGTCGGCTTTGAAACATTTATTAGTATTGTAACGAACACTTTGCATTTATCCATATGTGAAAAATAGTAATTTGAAGT
>JBMFOP010000050.1:0-24154 GCA_049969675.1 Myxococcota bacterium
TTCAGAGAAGAGGCGGAACATAGTAAAATCTGAGGTGATAAAACTGAGGAGCCGCACATCTAAGGGTAAGAAATAGATTTTTATTTTATTCCACCACGAATTAAGGTTGGCGATATTTACAAAACGACGCAGACCCCCGCAAATACAACAAGTTATCACCCCAATCCTTTGCGAATAGAATAAAAAGTCTTGCCAGGATATTTCTTTTATGCCTCATTGAGTGCTTCCGTTAATGTTCTACCTAAAAAATATTCGCCTGTTTCTGGTTCTATTACACCTTTTTTCTCTCTAAGCGAATGAATCTTTGCTAAGGTTCTTTTGAGGGTTTTTTAGCCTCTGGTATTTTTATTTTTCATCACCTTCATTTTAGTTAAGTTGTGCCATTTCCGATAACGTTTTCAGCATATACGACGTTATCGAAGGTAATGTCCAGAAGGGCAAGGGCAATAGCCCAATAGGGAATTTTAGTAAGCGCCACATCTATTACCTCCTAATTTTGTTTCGCCTAACTTGTTTGTATCCGAATATGTTTCGGATATATCCCTAATTTTGGGGTGATAGCCGAAGCACTTCTGATATCCCGACTCTGGCGGAAGGCCAGCGAGTCCATTTCTTTTGAGACTTTTTGTCATTTATCCTCCACTTTTGTCAAGGTTCAAATTGTCTAAGGGACTTCTTATCTTTCCAATACTTTTGGTGCTCACATGCGTATAAATTTCTGTTGTTTTACTGCTTTTATGCCCAAGTATTTCTTGAATATATCTTAAACCAACTCCACTTTCTAAAAGATGGGTTGCAAAACTATGTCTTAGACTGTGAACCGATACATCTTTAGTAACATTTGCTTTCTCTTTCGCTTGTTCAAATATTGCCTGCACCGTTCTTGTTGAAATATATCTTCCATCTCTCGCACCCTCAAAAAGCCATCCCCTTGGCTTATATTCATTCCAATATCTTCTCAAAACATTCAAAGCTCTCTCTCTGACAAGAGTGTATATCTATCCTTTCTTCCCTTTACATCTTTAATATGGATAAGCATTCTTTTGTCATCAATATCTTCTGATCTCAATTTTACTACTTCACCAACCCTTAACCCAGCAGAATAAACTAGCATCAGGATTGCTTAATGCTTTAGATTATCCACTGAATTAAGAATTTTTGCAACCTCCTCCAGACTTAAAACAACAGGTAGTTTTTTATCTTTTCAGGGTCTTTTGACCTCATAGACAAAATTTTTTTTTAAGCATTGTGCCATAATAAAACTTCGGGGCATTTACCCCGTTAGAGATCAATGCACACTCATGATTATGCCTTCCAGATTCGGCATATTTAAGTTTATTAAGATTTCTAATGGGGTGAATTACCTGATTTAATGTAGAAGTAGCAGATTGTTTTTCTTTGGCAAGGTAAACCAGGTAGTTCTTTATGTCGTTATCATTTATATCATTGGGGGATTTGCCTCTAAAATTTAGAAGGTCTCTGTTGTAATAGATGTAGCCTTTGATTGTCCTATAACTGTATTTTCTTGAGAGGATCTCTCTTTTCAGGTCGTCTAAGGGTGTTGCAGATAATTTTTTATCAGAGAATCCCTCATAGCCCATCTTTGCCAGAGAAGGGTCTTCCTGAGATTGCTTCGGCCCTTTGATATGCCCAGGATACCTTTTAATGACAGAGGTAGAGGTTTTAACTTGAAGTGCTGGGTCTATGTGAATTTGTTCGCCATCAAAGGCTTTTAGAATCTTTTCAGGTGTGCCGTTAGTGTCTGAAAAACTCCCCGCCTGCAAAGGCGAAGCGGCGGGCAGGTAGTATTTCCCTTCTGAATGCCAGCGTTTTCCTTTGATACTTTTTCTCCTTTCCACAAGTTGAGGATTATATGGAAATATAACTTTGATAAACCTATTTCCCTTTCTAACCTGAATCATTTCGTTAATCACAGGTTTAGTTTAATTATATTATTCTTTCAAAATCAAGCAAAATATTCTGGCATAGTATTTCCACCCCTGTCTGTGCCGAGGCTCCGACATGCAGGTAAAAGAAACCCAGCACTTATTTTCACTGCTAAATGAAAATTTGGTGTGTCAATCGCAGGAGGTTTGTTTCACCAACTGCAAAGTGGTTGGCTCTGCCAATTAGAATTTTTCTACGAAAACTAATGGATTGTCAAAAGATAATGCATTCACCTCTTATAGATGGATGTCCAATTGGACGGGATATCTATTTGTAGGAAGCCACCTTCTGTGTTTTTGTTTGATAAAATAGTTTCAACTTACAGAGGCTTCCATATTAAAAAAATCTATTTTTACAGATGTATTTATACTTTTTTTACTTGAAAATAGTTTTTATCTATATTAAAAGTCAGACCCCTGATACTTGTTAAGAAAAGTCAGACTCCTGATACTTGTTAAGAGAGGTATTATGTCCGATTCAACTAATGTAGATGTTATGAGCTGGTATAGATTGCCTTTTTATTATATGAAAAGGCTTTATGATTGGGTATTACACTGGGCAGAGACCCCCTATGGTGCACCAGCGCTATTTCTGATTGCATTTGCAGAATCCTCCTTCTTCCCTATACCACCAGATGTACTCCTGATCGCCCTCTGTCTGGGACTTAGAGGCAGGTCATTCTGGTTTGCCCTTATCTGCACCATTGGCTCTATTGCCGGTGCATTTCTTGGATATTACATTGGATATGCATTATGGGAGGAATTAAATCTCAAGGCATTCTTCTTTAAATATATCTTCTCAGAGGAGGTCTTTAATATTGTTGTAAAGAAATATCAGGATAATGCCACACTGGCAGTATTTACAGCGGCATTTACTCCAATCCCCTACAAGGTCTTTACAATAGCAGGCGGAGTCTGTAAGATCTCTTTGCTCTCACTCTTCCTGGGCTCACTTGCCGGAAGGGCAGGTAGATTCTTTCTTGTAGCAGGATTGATATATATCTTTGGTCCACCAATTAAGAAGTTTATTGATAAATACTTTGACCTCCTTGCTATCCTCTTTACCATCCTTCTGATTGGTGGCTTTATAGTAATCAAGAAATTTATGTAAACTCAAATCTGTCCAAAATAATTCTTTCTGGATAAGAAAAGTCCGATAGGATAAGATTATTTTGTCAATCAAAAACTCTGAAAGCTGGACTCCTATGAGTAAGTATAGTCTGCATCTCTGAACAAATCTATGATTGGAGTAAGCAAATTTTAATTGGAATAAGAAGACCTCTGGTTGGCGAAGCAAATTCTACAGATATTTTCTAAGAGTATATTGTATAAGGCAAAGGGAGGGGAAGAGAGAGTAATAGAGGGATTTATCTCTTAAAGGTAATTCGTAGCCGTGTTATCCTGTCAATTTGGACTCATTGTTTTACAAATGGTTAAATTCTCAACTCAGATTATTTTAACAGCAGTTCAGTTAGATAATCTCTCACTTTTTACCTTCTGTTTTCTATTTCTGTGAACTATGGATTATCAATCTTTAATTAAAAAAGGTACTTGCAAAATTTGATAATATTGCGTATTGATAGTTCAGGAGTTTTTTATGGGTTTTAAGTGTGGTATCGTTGGTCTTCCCAATGTGGGGAAGTCCACTCTCTTTAATGCCCTTACAAATGGGAATGTCCCATCAGAGAACTACCCATTCTGTACGGTTGAACCGAATGTGGGGATTGTAACTGTCCCTGATGAGCGTCTTAAGAGTATTGTAAAGATAGTAAAACCGGAGAAGATAACCTACAACATACTTGAGTTTGTAGATATTGCTGGACTTGTAAAAGGGGCATCTAAGGGAGAGGGACTCGGGAATAAATTTCTCTCACATATCAGGGAGGTAGATGCCATCTGCCACATTGTGCGTGGATTTGAGGATGACAGGATAGTCAATGTCAATACAGATGTCAATCCAGTGCGCGATGCTGAGATTATAAATACAGAGTTAATCCTTACAGACCTTGAAACGGTCTCCCGCAAGATTGAAAAGATAAAGAATGCAGCGAAGAGCGGGGAGAAAGGTGCGGTATCCGAGATGGAGATGCTGAGGGAGATTGAGAATGTTTTGAATGAAGGGCGGCTCCTCTCAAACTCAAATCTCAAAAAAGAGATAAAGGATTATGCGAGAAATTCATTTCTTCTAACCATAAAACCTATGTTCTATGTCCTTAATATATCTGATAGGTCACAAAATCAGTCTATCCTCTCCTCATTTGAATCATTTGTAAATAGAGAAGGTTTCAGATATATAAAGATCGCCTGCAAATTTGAATCTGACCTTATGGAGTTTGAGGAGAGGGAGAGAATTCAGATGCTCAAAGAGGCCGGCTTTGAGGAGAGCGCTCTATCAAAGATTATAAAAACCGGCTATGATATATTAAATCTTCTGACATTTTATACCATCGTTGGAACAGAGACGAGGGCATGGTCAATTAAGGCGGGTAGCAGGATAATTGATGCCGCTGCTAAAATCCATACAGATATGGCAAAGGGATTTATTAAAGGGGAGGTAATCCATTATTACGATTTTATGGATTGTAAAGGGGAGGAAGGTGCAATAAAGAAAGGGAGATTGCTAATAGTTGGAAGGGACTATGTAATTCAGGATGGTGATATAATAAAGATAAGATTTAATGTATAGAGGTACACAATGAGAATTGATTCAAGGGCAAATGATGAGATCAGAAAGATAGAGATTCATACAGATGTAAATAAATACGCTGAAGGCTCTGTTATAATCTCATTTGGAGACACAAAAGTACTTATTACCGTCTCTCTTGAGGAGAAACTTCCCCAGTGGCTAAATGGAAAGGAGATGGGATGGATAACTGCTGAATACAATATGCTCCCGAGGGCAAATCAGAGAAGAACACCAAGGGATTCAATCCTGAAATCCGGCAGAACTTATGAGATTCAAAGATTGATTGGCAGGTCTATCCGCGCTGTTGCAGACCTGACTGTATTAAAGGACAAATCAATAATAATTGATTGCGATGTCCTTCAGGCAGATGGGGGAACCAGAACCTGTTCTATCACCGGAGCTTACATTGCCATTCAGAATGCCCTCAAACGTCTTTATAATATGGGTGTAATCAACAGGATGCCACTAAAGGAGCCGGTAGCGGCTGTCTCTGCTGGTATTGTGAAGGGTGAGATGCTTCTGGATTTGAATTATTTCGAAGATTCAAATGCCGAGCTGGATATGAATCTTGTAATGACAGAGAGCGGCAGGATTGTGGAGATTCAATCTACCTCCGAACAGAGGCCAATTTCAAAGGATGAGCTGGATAACCTCTTTTTGCTTGCTCAAAAAGGGATTATGGATATAATAAAGGTCCAGAAGACTTTTTTTATTTAGAGAAATTATGGATTATTCAAACAGGCGAAAAGATGAGAGAGTAAAATACCCACTTTTAATAAGATTTGCCAGTGAAGAAGGCGGAACGAGGAAGGACTTTGCTGTCAATCTATCAAAGGGCGGATGCTTTGTTCATACCCATACACCACCTGAAGTAGGTAAGACTGTTATATTTGATATACTCAGGAACAATGGGGAGGTGCTCTTTTCTGGCGAGGGTGTCGTGGTATGGAGGAAGACAGAGAAGGATGATTCAAAGGAGCACGGCTGTGGTATAAAATTTACAAGGCTCACACCGGATGCCGCGAAGATTGTAGAAGATATAGTAGCACAGGAGATTGAAAAGGGTGGCGCTATCAAGGAATTCAAAGACGGAAAAGAGATTGAACCAAAGGCCCCAAAGGATATCGGAATAAAAAAATCACGCAAGGTAATAGGAATTGATCTGGGCACAACCTTCTCATGTGTCTCCACTGTAATAAACAATAAGGCGATAGTAATTCCATCAAGGCAGGGATACAGGACAGTGCCATCAATAGTGGCAATCAACGATAAAGGTAAGTTGCTGGTAGGGAATCCAGCCCGTGAGCAGTTGCTCATTAATCCCAAGAATACTGTATATGGTGCAAAGAGATTAATTGGGAGAAAATACAGGTCAAAGATAGTGCAGGAAATAAAGAGCAGATTTGCTTATGAGATTCTGGAAGGGGACAACGAAAATTGTGTAGTAAAAATTGCGGATACCATATTTACGCTTGAGGAGATATCATCTTTTATACTCAAAGAGTTGAAGGAGATTGCTGAGACATTTTTTGGGGAAGAGGTTTATCGTGCGGTGGTCACAGTTCCCGCATATTACAACGAATCTCAAAGACAGGCGGTAAAAGAGGCTGGAAGACTTGCAGGGCTTGAGGTAGAAAGGATACTCAATGAACCGACTGCCGCCGCCATTGCATTTGGCTTTTTCAAGGGTATGAAGAAACGGGTGATGGTATATGACCTCGGTGGTGGCACCTTTGATGTCTCAATAATGGATATTCACGATAATGTATTTGAGGTCCTCTCTACAGGTGGTGATACATTTCTGGGTGGAGTTGATTTTGACAACAGAATTGTTTCATACATTGTAGAAGAGTTCAAAAAGCAATACGATGTTGACCTCTCAGGTGATATAGTGGTTATGCAGAGATTACTATTTGCCGCTGAAAATGCAAAGATAGAGCTTTCAAGTGTACAGGAGAAGGAGATTCATATCCCATTTGTCTCACTTATCAATGGAAAGGCAGTTGACATCAGACAGCGGTTGACGAGACAGAAGGTAGAGGAGCTCACCTCTGACCTCGTAGATAGAACGATCATCGTCTGTGAAGAGGTCCTGAATGCAAAAAACATAGATATCAGAAGCCTGGATGAGATACTGCTGGTAGGTGGACAGAGCAGGATGCCACTTGTCAGGAAGAAGATTGTGGAATATCTGCATAAAGAGCCGCATAAAGGGGTGCACCCGGATGAGGCGGTGGGGATTGGGGCGGCAATGCTTGCTGATTCAATTCTTAGAAATGAGAATGTCCTGCTAATTGATGTGCTTCCAATGTCAGTTGGAATCTCTCTTGATGGAAAGAAATATCTAAAAGTAATTCCTCGCAACTCCCAGCTCCCAACAGAGAGGTCAATCACACTTCTCAATCAGAGAGATTTCCAGTCCGAGATGAATCTTGCAATCTATCAGGGTGAATCACCATTTATAGAGGCAAATGAAATAGTAGGTGAACTATCAATTAAAGACCTCCCGAGGGCACCCAAAGGGAATGTAAGGATTAATGTAAAATTCTCTGTAGACCCTGAATCAATCTTCAAGATACAGGCAATTGATTTGAAGAGCGGACAGAGACTCCCTGTCAGCTTTATAAATTATACCAACAGACCGGATCTCATTAAGGTAAAAGTCCCTGAGACTCAACAAGGTACCTCACCGATAAATATAACCAATGAGATAAATAATCAGAAATCCGGTCTATCACAGAAAAGAGGATTTTGGGGGTGGTTAAAAGGGCTCTTATCAAAATCCTGATTGGATGTAGGTCAAACCAGAGTCAGTAAAATCTTCTGCTTAAATTTTTATTGAAGTTGCAATTAGAAAATCCTGATTAAATTCTCTGAATAATTCTGGTGAAAATGTCTATAAAAACTTCCATTCTACCATCCGAATATATCTTTCCACACTTTATATCCCAGCTTTTCAGTCCCATCCCTTTTAATTAGCCCGATTGTATCTTTCTCATCCAGGTCTACAAACCATGCCCATCCTATAAGATATAAATTAATACCCCTATCTTTTGTAAGTCTGCCTGCAATCTGCATCAAGAAATCGGCCTGTCCCTGCTCTCCACCGAAGACATCAAGTGATGGCCAGGCAACTTCACTGAAACCAAAGGGCCTGTCTGGAATATAACTGGCAACAGCAGAATAATAATCATTTTCAATCTTTGCCGGCCTGCTTCTACCGGTTGCATATGGATAACTGGTAATTACAAGTAAATCCAGTTTTTCTGGGTTAAAAAGCTTTATAACACTCATATCTGCTACACGATTCTTTGAGACAATCTCTCTTGCAAAAACACAGTAGACCTTTGTATCCGGGGATAGTTTTTTTACCTCATCGTATATCTCCTCGTAGAGACTTATATAGTGGCTGAATCCATTTTCACCATCCATTCCATATTTTTCATACCACCTGTTTACTTCGTTGCCGAGTGAAAAGAGGAGTGGATGAGATGCCTTTACAATATCAATTGCTGCCTTTTTATATGCCGCCCTCCACATTGGATTGCTCAGGGTGGCATTGCCAATCTCCGGTGGAGATATAAGAGTAATGTCCTTGTGAGTAATGTCCTCGTCAATAAAAGACATATTAATTAGAGGAAACATCCTGTTACCACGAATATATCCATCTACGAACTCCTCACCCCAGCTACCACTTAAAACCTCAGCGAGGGCATAAAAAGGGGTAGGCTGACCCCAGACAGGGACAAATTCGGAGTATCCTGACTGTTTTGCATAGGCATCGGCAAATGATTCACCGTTTGTCGGAACTGGCAGCCCACCCATAAAGAATCCCCTTGATGGAGTCTGAGGTGAATCATAGGGAGTTATCAATTCTTCTCCCTGAATATCAGAAATATCTTCTGAATAAGTATCACCAATTTCATACATTACATCCAGACTTATATCTCTATAAGAAGAGATTTCTTCAATATCTAAAATATCACCTTCCACTATGTCCAGCATCTTACTATCAGGATTATTGCAATACACAGGTAAAAATGAAGTTAACATCATTACATAAAGGTATCTTTTCATAAAACCCTCCTTTTTGAATTGTCATTATACTATAAGTGAAAACTATTGTAAAGGTTTTATTCTATTATGGAGCAGGAACATCCCGAATCAGATTTGCTCAATCCATCAGAGGCATTTTCATCTGTAGTCCTATCGCCACTATCGGAATTCTTGAGGATAAAATAGACAGTAATTGTAGCATCACTATTTAAGACAATCCCACACTCCCTGTTCTGTCCACAGGAACTGAAATTCCATCCACCAAAGTTACTATTTGTGGATGGATTTGCATATAGTTTTACTGTGCTCCCTTTGATAAACCATCCAGAGCAATCAGATTTACAGGATAGACCTGCTGGATCACTTGTAACTGCGCCTGAACCATTCCCGGAATATTTTATTGAAAGCTTCACATATTCCTTATTTTGACTCGCTGGTTTAAATACTGCAGAGATACCGTGATTTGCGACTACATTTTTAAATGTATATGAGCTGACACTCCCAACCGAAATTCCATCTACAATTACATCGTCTAATACATATCCACTATCGGGTGTCATAGTAAAGGTCTGTGAGGCACCTTTTCGCACAACAATTGAGCCCTCGGGTTGGATTTTTCCTCCATTTGAAGCGGAGGCAACTATTGTATATGTCGGTATTGAGTTTGAGATAAACTTTGCATAGATTGTATGGTTTGCAGTCACATTGCTAAACACATATTTTGTAACTGCCCCGACTGATATATTATCAACGAGCACATCCTCTACCGAGTATCCATTGTCCGGGAGAATATCAAATGCCTGAGAACCCTTCTCCGGCACTGATATTGCACCAGATGGGAGAATCTTCCCATTTGCACCTGCTGAGGCATTTATTGTATAGGTCTTAACAGTCGCCTTCTCAAAATTGGCGGTAATAGAGAGTGGCTCTGTAACTGTAAATTTTAATGGATTTGTGGTGCTGCTTATATCCCCGCTCCAATTCTTAAACTGGTAACCCGAATTTGGGATTGCCGAGAATGTAGCACCTGTCCAGTAATCAATCCAACAACCAGATGAGCAATCAGGGTCCACCCTCCCAAATGTGGTGTTATTCACAGAGGTCTTAAAGAGATATTGCAACTTATAACTCCACAGGATAGAACTGTCATTTGAAGGGATTACAACATTATCATTGATTCCCTTCCCATCAGAACGGTTGTCAAAGATGTAACGAGTCTTCCCGTCTGATTCTGTAAAGATATTATTAACGCTCACTGTATGAGAAGAGCCAGCAGGGAGGCTATAAACAACCGGTGTGGTAATGGAATAGCCATCAAACCTGATAGACTTCCCACCCGGATCCGTTGCCAGCATAGTCTGCACATAATCAGTGGCGGTCACATTCCCGTACGCCACAGCAGAATATCCAAAGTCTGTATCACCACTCACCTCGGAATATGCAATCCTGAAATATCCACTCTCACCCCATGCGGTTGAGAAGCTGTTCTTTACTATAAAACAGCTCTGTGAATCATCCCACCCCACTATCAGGACTGCATGTGCACCCTCCTGAGAGCCACTCCTGTGAGAATAGACTCCACTTTGATAGTATTCAAAATCCTGATACACCATCATAGCTACGGGAATAGGCCCATAGTTATAGACTGCCTCTTTCAGTGCGGTTACAGACTGGCTCACATACTGATAGGAAGAGATCTTATAGACATATGTCCCATAAAGATTACAGGCATAGGCACAGGATGTATCAGCCTTTTTATATGGATAACAGGATTCATCATATGTTCCGGTATTTTTCAAGAATTTTGCTGCATCATCCAGATACCCTCCATTACAACCGCCTCCAAAATTATTACAGGAGATTAGAATCTGCTCAGAGAGGTCAAGCAAATTATTATATGCCTTCCCTGTCTGAATAAGATACTTTGATTCAAGGGCAGCAATGGATGCGAATGCCCAGCATGCACCACAATCATCCTGAAATTTAACTGGAGTTACAAAATTTTTCCCATTGTTATTTCTCCAGTCAAACTTTGAGGGGACAGCCCCCAATCCGCCCTTAAATACATCCGGACCATCCTGCGGTGTTCTGATAATGCTGGAAGAGAAGAGTCTTCTTTTTACTTCCTCTGGCAACTTTGAGATATTAGTCTCACCAGCCGTCCAGGTAGCATTACTCTCCCTTAGAATCTTCTGTAATTCCTCAAGAGAGAGCCTGTCTGAATAAGAGTATCCGCTTGTTGATAGGAATATAAATATCAGTAAAATTTTTTTCATAAAAATCCTCCGTGCAGATGAGGCCTTTATATTATATCAATAAGGCTATATAAAATCCATAATTAAAATAATTCCGTTCTATTGCGAAAAATGTCATAGTATCTTTTCTGCAATCAAGACAAATATCAATCAGAATAGAATAATCTCATATAATTTTGTTGATAAAAATATACTAAAAGTCTATATAGTCAATATGCCTTCTTATCTTTCTGAAATCAATCTGGATATTTTGTTATTTAAGGAGTTAATAGTCTTTATTATAATACAGATATCAACAATATGTTTACTCTTCCTGATATATCTTAGAAACCTATTTTCAAATCTCTTACATCAATATGTGGTGGAAAAATATGAATATTATATAATGGAGGCGGCACTCGGAAAGGTTGATAGAAAATCCCCAATCTTCAAGACCGCACCATTTATAAGAAATATCCTGAGGATGATAATTATCAACAAGATTATGTCTGTCGGAGGGGATGCGAGGAAGGGGTTAATTGAACTTTATAAAGACCTTGGATTTGATGAGAGAGATAAGAAACTCCTGAACTCTTCAAAGTGGTATCATAGACTTAGTGCAATCACCACTCTTATGATTACAAAGTCAGATTTATTAAAAGATTCTGTGTGCAGGATTCTTCAGGATACAAATCTGTCAGTCAAAGTCGCAGCAATTAAGGCGATATCAGTCTTGAATATCGCCGAGCACATAAATAAAGTAATTGGTTGTATGTCCACAATGCCAGATTGGGTAAATGATAGAATTCTCCCTCTACTTTTCAAGATGGATAAAAGGCCATATGCAGAGATATTTGAAATATTCAACAGGAGCCCCAGGAGAGTTAAGCGATTTATTGTGCCATTACTATTTGAGATAGACAGCGAACAGGCTCTATGGGACCTGACAAATAATTTTAATGAGTACGATTTTGAGACACAGATAGCCATAGTAAAATCTTTACACAGGAATGGGAATATAGAGAAGATATTGGGTTTTGCTGAAAACATTATGAACTCAACAAAATGGGAGCTCAAATCTCAACTCGTAAAATCTATGGGGATAATTCATGATGAGTCTGCCCTACCCTTCCTTATCAATGGTCTGGATGATAAGAACTGGTTTGTGAGATATAATTCCGCAATAGCAATTGCCTCATTTGGTGAGAAGGGTATCAATATATTGCGTGAATTCGCCTCTCAGAATTTAGGATTTAAGTCAGATATATCCAGATATATACTTGAGCTTACAGAATATGGCTTTTTGAGTGAGGAATTGAAGATATGATGGCTTTGCTTATAATCTCAACTATTGTAATACTCCTCCTGTCAACTTACTATTTAATGCGTGTGGTGATTATAGCATTCAAAAGTATATTTGAATCTTCAAGAAAATTATATGAGGTTGAGGCAGAGAGACTCCTCCTGTCAAATATAAAAGTACCCGTCAGCATTATCATTCCACCAGCAGAGGAGTATGAGAATCTAAAGAGGGTTATTGAGGCTACACTCAATGTCAATCACCCCTTATATCAGGTAATAGTGATGCTCTGGAAGAATTGCAGTTATACAAAGAGACTGATTTCAGATTTCAATCTTGTAAGTCTGAACGCCGTATATAGAATGGTCTTAAAATCTGCAAAAGTTCTGCATACATACAGAAGCACAACAGACAAACGATTATCCGTTATAATCGCTGATTCTGAGGATATAGCCTCAATTATCAATACTGGCTTTGATGTCTCAATGTATCCATTTGTCTGTCTATTCTCAGAGGATTATATCCCGACAAAAGATATGCTTTTACAGCTTGAACCTGTGGTAATTGAAAAAGAGGGACTGGAATATGGCTCAATCTGCTCTGCATCCTTTTATGAGGGTATGAAAGTATCACAGTATTATATAAGGAGCATTTTTTCATTTTCGTACCTCTTTTCACTCTCCATCCCATCTGATTTTGCAATTCTACTCAAGAAACATTTTGTTATAGAGAAGGGTGGGCTAAAAAGGGGCGAACCGATCCCGATATTTTTAAGAAGGATGATGAAAAAAGGCCTCAAACTCAAATATCTACCTGATATTGGACTCTCTATTGTAAAAGGTGGAACCTTTCTAAATTTCGTATGGTGGTACCTCAAAAAGTTAATCTGTGACTTCAAACTCTCCACATATACCGTTCTTATAAACGATATATATTATGTGGCTTTTTTAATATTAAATATCCTCTTTTTCTACAATCTTATAAATAATAATTCTTCCACGATTCAGCTCTTTATCCCGATGCTATCAATATTTGTAATTATCCCTCTTAAAGATTTAATCGTTCTGATGAATGAGAGCTTTATAAGGAAGAAGATAGAGAATCCATTTATGGTAAAGGCACTCCTGCTCTCTATATTTAAGCAGTTTGGAGTTGAACAGATTATATCAATTCTTTTTCTCACACATAGCCTGAGAAGATTTGTTCTCAGATGGAGGGGATAATGCCATATTTTCTCGTTTTACTTTCATTTCTGATTTCTGGTGCATCAAATCAGATACAGAAGGAGATTGATATATCTATCTGTGAGAAGAGAGATAGTAAGCTCTGTGCAGAGTATATCAAATCTCTGTATCAAAAGAACAGGACTAAGGAGGCAGAGGAGGTAGCAAAGAAGTTTTGCTCTGAGAAGATGGTAGATGTATGTATTGCCGGCGCAACAGTATCATCATTCCTATACCACTATGAAGAATGTACTCTCTTACTCAAGGGGGTCTGCAGTGAAAAAGAACCTGTAGCCTGTGCCATTCTCTCAGACTGTCTATTTGAACTGGGCAGGGTAGAAGAATCACTAATTCCAGCAAAGACCGCCTGTGAGAAGAATATCTACGATGCCTGCTCTACAGTAGCGGCATATTATTTGAATAAAAATCTAAAAGGTGAGGCGATTATCTGGGCAAGGCGAGGATGTGAGGGAGGCTCATCTATGTCCTGTGGGGCAACATCCGCACTATTTGTCTCAGACGGCGAATTTAAGGAGGCATTTGAATTTGCCAGAAAGGGGTGCCTTCTCAATGATAGAAACTCCTGCAAGGCGGCAGGTCTCTGCTGTACAAAATTAAGATACGGCTGTGAACAGGAGTACTATGAAAAGTGCTGTAAATTGAAAGATAAGGAATGCTGTAATCTGATTAAGAAGACTGAAATAGATAAGAAGAAAGGCGATTCAGATTTTAAATAAAATTATAGACAGAATTCATTTTATTATGTATGCTTGGTGTTTTATTAGATATTAAGGAGTTTATGAGTGCTGAGAGTGACCGGAGATAACAGACTGATTGATTTGTTCAAACTTCTACTGATTCTATTCATCCTCTCTTCAGCAACTGTACAGGCATCAGAGGGAGATAGTGAGACAATAAAGGATAAAAGGGGAGAGGAAGAATCAATAACAAATTCTGTATCCAATAAAGGGTCTTTAGAAAGGACAGATGAATCAGAGATACAGGAGGAAGGTGAGGAGGGAGAAGAAGAGGAGGAAGAGATTGCTGAGCCATCTACTCATATCGGTAACTACATATATAGTGCTGACATTTCAGATGAGATGCTTCAGAAGTTATTTGCGGAGGATCCGGAGGCACTCGGGTCTATATCGGTTGGACATGCAAATCTTGGAAGACTGATAAATGGTGTAAAATTTCCAGAGGGTAAGGAATGGGTCATTGTCAATCCATCCAAATCCTATGGCACAGAAGAGGTAGTAAATTATTTGATTACGGTTGCCAAATCTATGAGGGAGAAGTTTCCAGATGCCCCGCCGCTTAGAATAAATGACCTGAGTGCAGAGAAGGGCGGCTATATCAGACCACATAAGAGCCATCAGAGTGGAAGAGATGTGGATATTGGATTTTACTATATTTACGACAGCAAGAATCCAAAACAGAGGCGGTTTGACCTTGAGAAGAACTGGGAATTTATTAAGGCAGTTATTACCAAAACAGATGTTCAGGTAATCCTTGTGGATAGAAGAATTCAGAAACAGCTCTATGAATATGCCAGAAGTATAGGAGAGAATGAGGAATGGCTCAACTCAATTTTTAAGTCTAATGAGCACGCACTCATTAAACACGCAAGAAGACACAGGGGTCACTTCCATATAAGATTCTACAGTCCGCGAGCACAGGAGCTCGGTAAGAGGATTCACCCTATTCTGGATAAAGCAAAGGAGGAGGAGCGGGTTGCAATTCATAAGGTCAGGCGCGGTGAATGCCTTGGAAATATTGCAATTAAATACAACTCTCGTATTGATCTTATAAAGAAGGCAAATCATCTCAAATCAAATAGCATAAGGGCTGGCATTACACTCTTTGTTCCACTCCTTGGACCCTGTCACAACTGCCCCGAACCGCCAGATGTTATCATACCGAAGAGAAGACTCCCTGAAGATTTTATTAAACCATTTACAGAAGGTGCAATAGCGATTGATAAAAATGTTAAGGATATACAGATTCCAATCTATTACTACTTTAATTCATATCCATTCTCACGAATAAATAGCTTCTGGCTCAAACTGGATAAATATTAGACTTTATTTCCCGCTTCTTATTTCATATGAACTTTGAGCATTCTCACCTGTCTTGTAAGCATATTCTTCTATACTATATATAGAATTGAAGCACACAAAGGCTATGTCCTTCATCCATTCTATATCCAATTCTTTTTTCCCAAAATCAGTATTAAATAAACAATTAAGTAATTGGGAAAATTTACATATCTCTGGATTTAACGCAAAATCATTGAAATCAAAATTATAACCCAGATCGATATCATGAAATAAACCAGTAAATATATTACTCCATATTGATATATCACACAATCCATAGTATTGAGATGAAGAGATAAAGTAATTACCTGTGTAGGAAAACCCAATTGGGTATATTGAGACATACAAAATCTCATCTTTATCATTTTTAATTGATATTATATTTTTGGCACCATCCATAGTGGTGGCAATGAGTATTCTATCATCTGGCGAGAACGAATAAATGTGTTTAATTAAAGAATCATCATTTTTCTCAATATTTTTACGAGAATAAGAAAGTGAAGATTTTTGCTGACAGATTGTAACCTCATCATTAAGACATAGATGCTTTTCTGAATTATTATAAAAGTAGAGAAATTCTGTATTGCTCAACTTTAGATAGACCTGATTATAGTTTATGCCTTCGCCATTTCCACATGATAGAATGGGCAATATAAGTAAAACAAATAGTTTTTTCATCATCTTACGCTCCCTTATTTAATTAGAAATAGAATGTTGCAAAGAGTTGAGATGAACTTGTCCCAATTTGTACTGCTGGTGAGACGGGTGCTGCAAGAAGTGCCTCACCACCAATTGCAAACTCTCTGGTTACAAAGAATGAGAGACCAATGCCCCCTACAAGTGTCACATATACATCATCATTATTCTTATTCAGGTCACCAAAATTTTTGGCAAAGGCAAGACCCCCTTTAATATAAGGTGCAACCCTTCTTTCAAACAGATACTTATCCACAAAGATACCGAGCTTTATACCTCCTCCCTCTACCTGATTATCATCCTTATCCTCTACCTGATATCCAAAGCCAAACTCCATCTGCAATGCAAGTAGATCTTCTATATGAAATCTGCCAGATACGGACGCCGCAAGTGATGATGGTATCTGAAACTCCAGCCCAGATTTCCCTGCCCTGAGCGATGTCTCATCTCCATAGACAATACCCATTAAAGCGATAAAAGACAGAACTGAATAAATCACCTTTTTCATAATTTATCCTCCTCTGATAAGATTGAAATTATTCTACTTTCTACTTATAATCTGTCAATAAAAATCTGTTAATTGCTTATGGTAAAAACTGATTGACCACTCCGACCAAAAATGATATGAAAAAAGGGTGAAGTAGAAAAAGGAGGTTTTAAGATGAAAAAGGTCCTTTTTATTTTAGTGATTCAATTTGCACTTGCTACAACTCTCTATGCCCAGTCAGAGCTGAGTGGCAGATATGGTATAGGGTTGGGGTGGAGTTACTTAAACATTTCGGGGATTATGCTGCTAAAGCTTGCAGATGATGATATTGTAATGGAGAATGGCTCTATTATTGACATCCCCAAGATTATCGTAAACAAATTCGGGATTACAGAGAGGCTTGCAATTGAACCAACCATCGCAATCATATATTATCACGATAAGATAACAGGGACGGATAGAAATAATGACTCAGTTGTAAACTCAGAGGATGAAAGGAACAGAAATGTTGTATTGACATCTCTCACACCAATAATCTCATATGCATTATTGCAAAAGGAGAAGGTGAATTTTTATTTAAAAGGTGGAATATCTCTTACATACTTAGATTTAGGGCTCACATACTATAAGAAAGGGATTAAAGAACCAGAAGAGGAAGAACATTCAGATGGTATAGCATTCTCTATACCGCTCGGGATTGGAATTGAATGGTGGGTTCTGGATGAACTCTCATTTGATATAACTACCTCAATGAATCTATTCGGGTTATATTCAAAAAAATATAAAAATGATTATACAACCATGATATATGACCCAAAGACAGGGGATACGACTAAAGTCAGAAAGACTGAGAGGAAAGATGATAGCGGAATCTTTGCAACATTTGGAAATTACTCTGCATCTTTTAATCTCGTCTTCTGGTATTAGATTCTTTAGTCGCAACTTCTACATAAAATGCAGAGAAGATTTTTCAATGATTTTGGTTTCAGTTATGCCAAATTAGGTGCTTAAAAGGATAGATAAGACCTGAGATAATATATCCCTTTTAAGATCTCAATTGAGAGTTCTCTGCCAGCCGACATAGATATCTCATATTTGTAGAGCTCCTTCTCTCTAAATTCTTCGGGAGAGAGGATATAACCGAGCTCGTCATTACAGAGTGAAAGGATAAATACATCCCTGATATCTGAAAATCTTCCCCTTATCTTAAATCCCATTGAAGGCAGGAGTTCTCCTGGCACACCATATAATACCACATCGCCTATTC
The DNA here is from genome assembly GCA_049969675.1 of Myxococcota bacterium. Classification (GTDB taxonomy): domain Bacteria; phylum Myxococcota; class SpSt-1050; order SpSt-1050; family SpSt-1050; genus SpSt-1050. The sequence goes on from JBMFOP010000050.1 coordinate 17,995, forward strand.
TTATAAGATTGATCTCTGTCTGAATGCTATTATCAATAATATCCCTCTTGAAAATCCCAAGCTTTTTCAATAATAAAAATTTTGGATTATCAATCTTTATCCTGAATCTGTGTGTAATATGATTTACAAGTATAGATTCTACCTTCCTCAGACTACATTTCTCATTCAATATCAAATCCCCCAGCCTCTCTCCCATAAGGACAGTATATTTCAGGCGGTCTGCGAATATGGCATCCTCCTCAATATTTGGAGTGACCATTCCACCGAGTGCACCGGAGAAGAATATACCATCTCCTCCGCCCCTATCACTAATATATTTAAGCATTATCCCCGGATAATCTGAACTTATCAAGGTATTCTGAGCCCATAGACCTTCTGGATGGCAGCCGAAATTTATAAGATATCCTTTTGTGGTCCCATCTCTCTTCTGAAATTTCAAAAATCCAATTCTATCGTCCTTATACCCATATTTTCTAATATTCTCCGTTAGATATGAGGGGGCATAGGTGTAACCGGCATATATCTCCACATCCTCAGCAGAGCTCCTCGCATTTATTGCCGCTCTCTTAATATGTTCACGGAGCAGACCGAGATACTCTGTATCAATACCACTTATTACAGGTATATTAAATAATGCCCTCCCCCAATATCCCATTGTATCCGGTCCCTGATGATTGTGTGTAGAACATATCACAATATGATTGGATTCCCCAAACTCAGACCTGAGCTCCTCCTTCGTCCTGCTTACAAACTCATTGAAGAGACCTATTACATCACAGGCGAGAAGAAATACTTCATTTGTGCCATCGCTGATATAAATTGCTCGGGCATAGATAGAGTGCAATACCCCAGTAGATTTGCGATTGAAATCAAATCCCCCCATAAAGATGCTCTTCCCATAAGGAGTTATGTCAACCTTTGATATCCCTACCTTAAAATATCTTACTCCTCCTCCATCCATGTCCTATCCTTCTCCTCTTTCTCATAGACAAAAGATGCCTCAAGTGCAATCAGGTAATCCTTATAGAGTTCAAGCAGAATCTTATCAGGGACATTCTTTAGTTTAAATATCTCATACTTTCCGCGCTTCCCCTGTCCTGAAAATGGTGAGAGGTACTTTCCAACATTTCCAGCCTGTGAGATATCTGATGGGAGCATCTTGATTATCTTACCGGATGGGTCAAATGAGATGCCTATCTGAATATTACCGAGTGATTTTACATTAAAGAAGACCAGATATCCGAGTTTGAGAGGCTTTTTTAAGACATCCATCTTATTCGGGTCCTGCGGGATATACTCTGCCCCTCCTATATGGGGCTTATCTGCCCTGAACACTGTATAGACAGTAACTGTCTCCTCCTCCTCAGAGATCTTCTCCTTTATCACCTTCTCAATTCGTTCCTTCCCGAGACTGGCAATCCTGTAATCTTTGGCAATATAATAGGCGGCGTTGGGGAAGAAGTTGTCAATCTTTATATGAAGAGACCTGAGGTAGGCTACCACATCCCATATATCCAGATCACTATATCCGTTTCCAAATGCGGGCATAAACGACTCCCTGCCGAGCACCTTCTTTCCTCCGTTCTTTATGATATTAAAGATCTGGCTATTCTCCCTCATATTCATTACCTTGGGGTCTCTAAAATTGATTGGTGGTGGACTGAGTGTAGAGGCGGCAAAGCCATCCCCTGTCCCACTTATTCCATGACAGGAGAAACAGTCCAGTCTGAATCTCTTCTCACCAGCCATAATATCTCCATAAGAGGCGGATGCAGGGGTTGAGGGAGTTACAACCTCTCTCCTCTCCTCCTTTGGCTTCTTTGCCTTCTCCTTTGCCAGGGTAACAGAAATACAGAGTAAGAAAATTATTAAAAATGAAAGAAACTTCCTCATATCATACCTCCTCATCACTTAGATTTATATTTATCTGAATCTGCATTTTTGAATCTATATTTGAGGTGCCCCCTCATAATAACATTGTAATTGACCTTCTTGATCGCCTCTACAACAGCCTTCTCATCCTTTGAATCAGCCGCAGATGCAATCGCCTCAAAACCCACTATCAGGTCTATAATATACTGTGAAAATTCACTATCCTTATCCTTTGTTATTGTCCCCTGCTCCTTCTTCAGATATTCTGCTATTCTCCTTGATTCACGGGCAATCCCGTTTGTATCCAACTTCTTATTTGGGACAAATATATCCTTTACTATATACTGCCAGGTCCTTCCGAGCTCTCTCATCACCCTCTTTATATCAGACTCAGACTCTTTTACGCTCTCTGTTGCATTGGCTCCACCAGGGCCCACAGGGCCAACAGACTTCTTCATTATCGGCTTCCCGTTTTCATCTTTTGGTATCTGGTCAATCTCCTCACCCTGAGGCAGTGGCCATACACCTACATATACACCGAATGTCGCTGTAACTATATCCTGTTCAGGTGACATAATGTCAAGTTTTACCATATATCTGCCTACCTGCTGCGGAAAGAAGTGAAAGCCAAATGAACCCGCATCAGAGAGCGGTTGAACAATATATTTATAAGTTGCCTCTGGAAGCTTCTCGTAATAGACATTTGCAGAGAGTTTCACATCCATAACCGGAGATAAGTTTCCATAGACAGGGTCTGCCACCTTCATCTCTTTATAAATTTCAAATGACAGCTCCACCACCTCCTGCGGTTCAGGTATACCCGGAGATATCTTCATAAGTATCAGATAGTCAGACGCCCTTGCAAAGAGCATCCTCTTATCTGGCTTTTTTGGTATGTTGCTCTGTTGTATCTTCTCCTCAGAAAATCCGCTAAATGAAAATAACAGAATAGTTACCAATACAATCAATTTTCTTATCACCTTATAAACCTCCTGTAAGATGGCTTGAAAAAATATATCAATAAACCGATACCAAATTCAATAAAAAAATCAGTAAAATTTTTCACTATCTCAACCGATGGTAAAGAGGTTGATTTTTTGTTTGTCTTAATATCCTTTTAAATGTATATAAGGTAGAACAATGAGGGTGCAGTACCCTCCACTATTCGGAGGTATATATGGGCTCAATATCCCGAGAATCTTACGAGAGGATACTTCTTATTAAGAGGGAGCTTAAGAGATTGATAGATGAAGTTTCTGGGCTTGATTCAGACCTCTTAAATGAAGTTAGCAGCGTCTCCATCCCTGTGGATATATTTGAGGTAAAAAACGAGGTCTTTATTCAGGCAGAGCTGCCGGGACTAAAAAAGGGCGATTTGAAGGTATTTGTAAGCAGAAATAAGCTCTTAATAGAGGGTGTAAAACCAGATAACACCAGGGCTGAGAAGGTTAATTATATATGGATGGAGAGGCCTTATGGGAATCTCAATAGGATAATAGAGCTCCCTCAGGCCTGTGATACGAGAACAATCTCTGCCGAATATAAGGGCGGTATTCTCACAATAAGACTCAAGAGGATTGAGGAGAGAAGAGGCGAGAAGAGAGAGATAGAGATCAACTTTGAGGAATAGATTATGGATGAGAGATTTGAAGACACCTTTAGTATTCCCGAGGAGATTGTAGCACTCCCTGTAAAAGATATTGTAATCTTTCCATATATGCTGGTTCCACTTGTAGCCTCAAGGGCGGTCTCTTCAAGGGCAATAGATGAGGCACTATTAAAAGGGAGGATGATTCTCTGCCTCACTCAGAAGGATAGCAATGTTGAGGAGCCATCATCTCAGGACATCTATCGTGTAGGGACTGTATGTATTATTCAAAGAATGAGAAAGCTTCAGGATGGGAGGACAAGGATAATCTTACAGGGGATTGCAAAGGCGAGGGTGGTGGAGTTTCTATCTGAAAATCCTATCTTTAAGGTAAAAATAAGTATTATTAGAGAGCTTCCGGTTGCAGATTTCTCAGTTGAGACAGAGGCACTCGTCAGAACCATAAGAGACAACCTGAAACAGATGGAGTCAATGGGGAGGCAGTTCTCACAGGAGTTTATGTCGCTTGTTCAGACCATAAATGACCCGGGCAGACTCGCTGATATCATAATCCCAAATCTCACTGTAAAGATTGAGGATGCACAGCTCATCCTTGAGGAGCCAGACCCGATAAAGAGACTTAAAAAGGTAAACGAGTTTATTCTGCGAGAGAATGAGGTATATCAGGTTCAGCAGAAGATTCAGGATAGGGTCAAGGAGGAGATGGATAAATCCCAGAGACAGTATCTGCTTATGGAACAACTCAGGGCGATTCAGAAGGAGCTGGGCATAGGTGGAGAGATAAGCGATATTCAGGAGCTCAGAGATAAGATAATGCAGATGAATTTGCCCGATGAGGTGAGAAAGGAACTTGAAAAGCAGATCAACAGACTTGAGACCATGCACTCCGATTCAGCAGAGGCAAGCGTAATTAGAAATTATGTGGATTGGGTCATCTCACTCCCATGGAATATCTACACAGATGACAATATAGTACTCAAGGATGCAAAGAGGATACTTGATGAAGACCACTACGACCTTGAAAGGATAAAGGAGAGGATATTAGAATTTTTGAGTATCAGGATGGTCAAGAAAGACCACAAAGGTCCTATCCTCTGCCTTGTCGGGCCTCCGGGTGTAGGCAAGACCTCCCTCGGGAGGTCAATTGCGCGTGCAATGGGTCGTAAATTTGTAAGAATTTCACTCGGTGGAATCAGAGATGAGGCAGAGATTCGTGGACATAGAAGGACATATGTAGGGGCACTACCCGGTAAGATAATTCAGGGATTAAAGTCCGCTGGTTCTGCCAATCCGGTATTTATGCTGGATGAGGTAGATAAGATAGGTCTGGATTATAGGGGGGATCCATCCTCCGCACTCCTTGAGGTGCTTGACCCTGAACAGAACTACTCATTTGTGGACCACTTCATAGGTCTGCCGTTTGACCTCTCAAGGGTACTCTTTATTACCACCGCAAATCACCCCGATACAATCCCCGAGCCACTCAAAGATAGAATGGAGATGGTCTTTCTCTCCGGATATACCGAGGAGGATAAGATAGAGATAGCTAAAAGACATATTATCCCCAAACAGATTTTAGAAAATGGCGCCCTGAACCTGAACCTCAAAATTACAAAATCCGCAATAATTGAGATTATACGATACTACACAAGAGAGGCTGGGGTCAGAAATCTGGAGAGAGAGATAGCCTCAGTAATAAGGAAGGTTGTAAGAGAGAAGATTGAGAAGGAGAGATACCCAATCTCCATCAATGCAAAGGTTGTAAATAAATTGATGGGGGTTAGAAAGTTCAATTTTGACCTCAAAGGAGAATTCAGTGAGGCTGGAATTATCCACGGGCTTGCCTGGACACCTTTTGGTGGGGAGATTCTAACTATTGAGGCAGCGATTATGAACGGGAAGCCCGGACTCACTTTGACCGGACACTTAGGCGATGTGATGAAGGAATCAGCACACACCGCCCTTACCTTCTTAAGGTCCAACTCTGAAAGTCTCGGATTAAGTCCAGATATCTTTTCCTCAAGAGAGATTCATGTCCATGTCCCGGCCGGTGCAGTTCCAAAGGACGGGCCATCTGCTGGGCTTGCAATAGCGGTATCTATCTATTCACTCTTAAAAAATAGGCCGGTATCTACTGATGTGGCACTAACAGGTGAGATTACAATTAAAGGTAGAGTACTACCCGTGGGTGGTATCAAGGAGAAACTCCTCGCAGCCACAAGGTCCGGGATAAAGACTGTAATTATTCCGGAAGAGAATCAGAAAGACCTCATAGAGATCCCACCAGTCATCTTAAAGAGGCTCAAAGTAAAACCGGTAAAATCTGCCACAGAGGTAATAGGTTATCTATTTCAAGAGGTCGTGAATTTATAAGCAACTGCCATTAGTTTACAACTTAGACCTAATCCGGCATAGCCGAGACCAAAATCCATAAAAATTAAGTATCGTCTCCCCTTTGACCCAAAAGATGAAATCTGGTTTGAAATATTCTTATGAATTTTCCCTAAATAATTATTCTACCAGGCTAAAAACTTAATGAATAACAGATTCTAAACTATGTAGAACAACTTCAAAGTCATCTGGGAATAGATTTTTTAAATCTTCTTTTCTACCAATTATTTGTTCATATACAGGAGACGAAAAAATATCATCTGGATTTAATCTTTTGTTTTTAACATA
>JBMFOP010000051.1:0-23894 GCA_049969675.1 Myxococcota bacterium
TAAACGAGGCTTCGCTTTGCTTTGCCATTTCGCCTAAACGGGACGAGCCCTTAGGGGGATGAGCCTAAACGGCGCTTATGGTTTTGTGTTATTTTTATTGTGCTGTGCTTACGCAGATGCACAAGAGAATCATCCTGCCTCACGCTGTTCAGCAGATGATTCGCACTGTATAAATTTTATGAAATAGTCCAAAGTCCATTGTCCACAGTCAACAGTCCATAGTCAACGATCCATAGTTTATAATTCATAGTGTACCATTTGTGGTAAATAACATTGAAGGGTATTTAAGTTGTAGCCTTTTAATTGATTATGAAGAGAATTGTGATATCCTGATTTTGAAAATATAGATCCAGAACCCTTTTTTTACAAATAGTTAACTTCTCAAAGCAGATTATTTTGGACAACGGTGTTATAAAATCCTATTTCATCAAACGCAGAAAGTTTCTACTCTTAATTAAAATGGACAGAGGATAAAATAGGATCCAGAAAAATGTGCAAATAATTTCACAGTAAAAGATTTCACAATCAAAGAGTTTGAAGGATATTTATATTCTAACACATTGAATTTAAGTAATTTTGGGTAATTTAAATTCTGGAATAAATTTTGAGTATCTCTTATCAGTGGTGTTTAGATGTATATCCTCGGTATATCAGCAGGTATGCATGATTCTTCAGCTGCACTCATTAAGGGTGGAAGGATAATATGTTTTGCTGAAGAGGAGAGATTTATTAGGGAGAAACATACTGGTAAAGTCCCGCTAAATGCAATTAGATTCTGTCTGGATTATGCCAAAATATCTCCCCAAGAAGTATCTGCAATCGGTTTCTTCTGGAAGCCATTTAAGGGTCTGGGAAGAAGGCTCTTAAATTCTATCAAATACAGTAAAAATCCGTTGTACATTATTAACAAAAAGCAGCCCGGCTATCTTCTCACTATGTTAAAAATACCATATATTTTGAGAAGAGAATTTGGATTTGTCTGTCCATTCTATAATCTGGACCATTACCTATGTCATATCGCCTCAGTGTTGCTCACCTCTCCTTTTGAATCATCAGCATTTCTGATTGCCGATGGGAATGGTGAGTTACAGACTATCTGTGGCGGGATATCAAAAAAAGAAAAGACAAATATTGTTATTCAAAATTTCTTCCCGTATAGCATTGGTCTCGTCTATATGTCTATAACTGAATATCTCGGATTCAAGGGGAATTCTGATGAAGGTAAGACTATGGGGCTTGCACCATTTGGCACGACGAGATTTGTTGAAAAGTTCAGGAAAATAATACATGCCAATGGAGATGGCAAGATAGATATAAATCTCAGATATTTTGATTATCACTACTCAAAAAAAGAGTTTGTAACTCCTCTATTTGAAAAGGAGTTTGGGCCAAGGAGAAAGAATGGCGAGGGATTAGAAAATCATCACAGAGATGTGGCGTTCGCCATACAAAGCGTCACAGAAGAGATATTGATTCATATTCTTGAAGTACTTAAAAAGAGAGTTGATATATCAAAGATTGCTCTCGGAGGGGGAGTCTTTCTGAATAGCGTGGCAAATGATAAAATAAGACGGAATTTTAGAGAGACAAAAATATTTATTCCCCCATGGGTCAATGATGCAGGGGCCGCAATAGGGGCCGCTCTAATCCTATCTCAAAGACTTGATAAAGATTTCCAGAGACAATATCAACCTTCCTGTTACCTTGGGCCAGAATTTTCTGAGAGAGAGATTGAAGATTCTCTAAACAAATTTGGTATAAAATACTACCGCTCAAATGACATCTTTACAGAGACTGCAAATGAGATTGCAAATGGAAAAATAATTGGCTGGTTTCAGGGAAGGATGGAGGCTGGACCACGCGCACTCGGGAACAGGAGTATCCTTGCAGACCCCAGAAAACGGGAGATGAAAGACATCTTAAATCTCAAAGTGAAACACAGGGAGAACTTCAGGCCATTTGCCCCTGCAGTACTGCTTGAAAATGCAGATGAGTATTTTGATATAGATATTGAAAGCCCATATATGCTCTTTGCCTGTCCGGTCAGACCCAATAAGACTGGTCTGATACCATCTGTAGTTCACATAGATAATACTGCCCGTATCCAGACAGTATCACGGGAATCCAACGAGAGATTCTATAATCTCATTTCTGCATTTGATAGACTCACTGGTATCCCGGTAGTGCTCAATACATCATTCAACATTGCCGGTGAACCTATTGTCTGTACACCTGAGGATGCAATAAAGAGCTATCTCACTAGCGAGATTGACGTGCTCGTCATGGGAGATTTCATAGCCCGTAAAAAGCGGGGATAATAGATGTTCAGACTGACTAATAGATATCTCCTTTACACAATCTTATTTTTAATATTCTGGATTATCTGGAATATTTACTGGATAAATAATAATTATGAGTATTCCGGATTTGATATTCTGGGGCATCTCAGTAATGAAAAAGATGTGCTTGCACAAATTTCATCGGAGTTGAGATATAGTTCGTTCACAGCCGGGATAAAGACAATAACTCAGTTATCAAGAGAGGGTTTAAACTGGCCAAAACTATCCTATGTCATTAGTGCAATTTTTGAGATTCTAACTGGCTATAATAATAATGCCGTAATATATTCCAACTTCATATATGTACTGCTTATAATCTTTTCTGTATTTGGTATATCAAAGGTAATTCATAGCAACCTGGCTGGTTTCTACTCTGTAATCTTGCTACTTCTTATCCCCGGATTTATAGGCTTTACAAGATTATATAGTCTTGATTTACCGCTTGGAGCAATAATAATTCTAACTATTTATATGTTTATTTTATTTTCAGAGAATTTTTCAACGGCCAGGGCTTTAATACTCGGACTGGTAATATCTCTCGGTGTCCTGATAAGACCACAATATCTCCTCTATATCTTCATCCCGATGATTATCTTCAGTATAAAAATTGTTGACAACCAGAGGGAGGGTTCAGAATTTTTGCCGTTTCTTCCTATAACATTGGGAATGCTCTCTCTCCTTTATTGGGTCACAGAATACCCAAATAAAATTGATGGGGCATTCCAACAACTATTCTTACATCTTGGAAAAGATATCTTCCAACCCGACTATAAATTTGATTTTGATCTTAACTATAAGCCATTTGGAATTGACTATTTTTCATTCTATATTAAGGTATATCTTGTAAACTCTGGCATAATAAATTTTGTTATATTCACACCTTTGATATTTAGCTCCGTAGTAATAGCATTTAAAAGGAAGATGACACTCTCACCATACATAATTGTAATGACTTCCTTTATCTGGATATATTTATTACTCTCAATAATGTCTTCAAAAGTCCCAAAATATTTTATGGTTGAATATCCTCTAATTGCCATTATTTCTGGCTGCACGATAGCCAGTATAGAGAGTAGAATTATCCGTTATTTCATACATCTATTTATATTTTTCTCCATCATCTTCAATATACTTCTTTCTCATTCACAGACCTTTAATTTCTTTGTATCAGACAATACCTACAAAATCTTTGGACCAGCCTCAGAGATGTGGGAGAGGCCGATTGATGGGAAGGGATATAAGGATATTGCATCACAGATAGCCTCTCTCTTAAAAGAGTTATCCACAAAGAAACCATATCCTTATGTCTGCATAATTCCTGAAATAACTAATATTGAAAAAATCTATTTCATAGAAAGTCAATATCAAAATCTTATCTATCTAATCAGGAGATACTTCTCCCCATGGCTCTCAATAAGAGTGGAGAATACAGATGCAAGTGAAATTGAATATTTCAGGAGTAAGGCGATTTTACCGATGAACTATAGTTTGATATTTAGAAATAACACTGCAGGCGTAACCTGTTATAGAGAAAGTGATATAATAATTGCAATACGACAGATTGATGCAAAGAATCAAATTGATATCAAAGATAAAACATTATCAGGAATAAATGATTACAAAAGAATATACATATCAAATCTAATAAAAGGACTCAGAGAATGGTGGACAGATGCAATTGTTGAGGTATATGTAAGAAAAGATATGAATTAATCCACCGCTCTCCAGAATAATCTGCTTTGTGAAGTTAACTATTTGTAAAATATGGAGATGTGAACTGGCATTAATGTTGATCCCTGAAACTCTTTGGTATCAAATCTACCCCGAATAAAAACATTTATAAGGAAATAATGCGGAAGGGGGGACTTGAACCCCCATGGCTGTTAACCACTAACTCCTGAGGCTAGCGCGTCTACCAGTTCCGCCACTTCCGCACTGGGATTGATATAATTATTTATTCAAACCAAATTGTCAAGAAATGATTTACTATCTATGCCCTTAAATCTTCATATGAAATACTAAAATCCTAATTCGGCATAGCCGAAACCAAAATCCTTGAAAAATCTTCTGTGCATTTTGCGAAGAAGTTACGATTAAAGAATCTATACGAGTACATAGTTGATTGCATTCCGAGGGATGTAGCATCTAATATTATTGGAATCCGGGTCGTGTGGATAAAAGTTAAATCCAAATGCCTTGCTGGAATATCCGGAATGACTCCCCCACTGACACTCTCCATCTCTAAATTCAATGAAGAGATTCTGAGGGTCTGCCTCTCTGACAAATCCCTGTCTATCAATCCTTGAAGGGTCACCTATTAGATTCTTTACCCAGAATATAGCCTTGAGGTCCTCTGTTGTATAACTCTCAATCTTTCCAGTAAGTGCATTTCTAATTGTAAATCTGTCTATATGGATATCTATATCAGTAATTATTCTTTTTATTATTTTGCCACTGAAATATCTGATAACAATTCTCTCGTAACCTCCCTGCAACTGCCGTGCAAATCTTGTATAAATACTGGAATAGAGCCAGTAGGCATTTCGTAGATATGAACGTACAAGACCGAGAGTAATGTTGTCATTCATCTTAACGGGGGTCTTTATATCGGGGAAGATACTCCGCTCATTTAAAAGTGTTCCAAATCTGGACTTGAGATCAGTCAGCCAGATTTCAGAAGAGGAGACTATATTTATCATAGCATGTCTTTCTGATACGGTTGGATGCTCAATTTGTAATTCACAATCACTGTGCGAGCCTATGCATATCTGCTTTGAAAAATCCAATTTAAGATTTACTACCTTATAATCCATTATATCCAACGGAGATTTCAGGACAACCTGTACAATCTTTTTAAATTGATTTACATCAATATCCCCAAAAGTCATTTTACCAGGTAGAGAATAACAGTAGATTATACCATCAAAGGTTGAACAGAACTTTTCCTTTGGAAATTCTATAAAGAACGGGATGATATCATCAATTGTAAAAGTCTTTACCTCGCCCCCTGTAATATTCATTCAACATACCCCTCCTATAAGATACTATTCGCTCGGTTTATCAGATAAAAATCCAAATTTGCCATAGTTTGGTGAATTCGGCGTGGGCTCAAGCCCATCATTCTTGAAATAATAATGGTCTTTAACGCCGCAGGAGAGCGTCTCAATTATCGTCTCTTTTCTATCATTAAAAGTTATAGATGTCACTCTATGGTCTCTGCAACTCGGATAGGTATAGGTGAGAATCTGGACCGTCCTCCTCTCAATTCTGGAATGGAGTGGATCCCTTGTCCCTAAAAATATCGCAACACCAATAGCAATACATAGCGCTACAATCATAAAAATCCAGAGTGAAATATTCATCTGAATAAATCCAGGTCTTGTTCCTCTCTTTTCAAAAACTGGCATATTATCTCCTCCTTATAATTTGTACCCAATCATCCTTAAAAAATCCTTTCGCTTCCTGATATCCTCATCTGATTCCACGCCTTTTGGTGGACTCCCATCAATAACTCCGATGATGCCTCTGCCCTTCTCTGTCTCGGCAACTACTACCTGCAGTGGATTGGCGGTTGCACAGAATATATTTGCCACCTCCTGACACTGCTTGATTGCGTTCAGCACATTTATTGGATATGCATCCTTCATCAAAATTACAAAGGTATGACCACAGGCGATATTCTTTGAATTTTCAATAGCGACAGAGAGTAGTTCACTGTCGTTCCCTTCCTTACGAATAAGACAGGGACCGGATGCCTCAGAGAAGGCGATACCAAACCTTGCGGATGGTAGATGCGTCTTAAATATCTCGTAAAGGTCTTCCACAGTCTTGATGAAGTGCGATTGACCTATAATAATATTAGAATTTTCTGGTATCTTGATGTCAACTACCTTGAGTTCCATCTATAAAAAACCTCTCTTATATCTTCTCAAAAATTATTGCAGATGCCTCTCCACCGCCGATACAGGCTGTGGCTAAACCATATCTGTAATCTTTATCCATCATAATGTGAAGAAGTGTGGTAATCACTCTTGAGCCGCTCGCCCCAATTGGATGTCCGATGGATACTGCACCACCTCTTATATTGACTATATTTGATGGGAGATTAAATGCCTTCATTGCCAGTATGGTAACCACTGCAAATGCCTCATTTATCTCCCAGTAATTAATATCCTCAACCTTCATATTTGCCTTTTTCAGTACCTTTTCAATCGCATAAACCGGTGCAATGGTAAACCAGTCAGGTGCTGTCGCGGTCGATGCCTGTGCAACAACTCTTGCCATAGGTTTTAAGTTGTATCTCTTTACCACATCCTCTCCAACCACCACAAGGGCAGCGGCTCCATCATTTATTGTTGAGGCATTTCCGGCTGTAACTGTCCCATCCTTGTTGAAGGCTGGCTTCAATGTTCTGAGTTTGTCAAGTTTATCATTCTTGGGCTCGTCATCTTCTTTTACCAGTATCTCTCCCTTTTTGGATTCTACCTTTACCGGAACCACCTCTTTATCAAACTCACCATTCTTCCACGCGGTAGAGGAGCGCCTGTATGATTCAAGGGCAAAATCGTCCTGCTCTTCTCTTGAAATATTCTTCTCACGGGCTGCCTTATCAGCAAAAGAGCCCATATGCTGTTGATTATATACATCCCACAGACCATCTTTTATCATCAAATCTTCTATTACATCATTTCCCATCCTGAGACCACTTCTCGCTTTAGGTATTGCAAAAGGTGCATTGCTCATAGATTCCATACCACCGGCGACTACAATATCTGCATCATTACACATAATTGCCTGTGCAGCGAGCATAACCGATTTCAGGCCGGAACCACAGACTTTATTGACTGTCATCGCACAGACCTCATCTGGAAGCCCTGCAAATCTTGTGGCCTGCCTTGCCGGTGCCTGTCCTTCTCCTCCCATCAATACATTCCCCATTATAACCTCATCCACCATCTTCTTCTCAATATTTGCCCTTTTAACTGCCTCCTCAATAGCAATAGCCCCAAGTTTTGTGGCTGGAACTGAGGAGAGGGATGCCATAAAGTTACCTACTGGTGTTCTGACTGCACTTATTATAAATACATCCTTAAACTTTCCCATAAAACCTCCATTATTTCTTTTGTAAAAATCTATTATGTGCAAGTATCTTGATACTGGTCTTAAAGACCACTTCTATCTTATAATCCTCCATTACTGTCCTTACCACACCTACACCAAATACTGGATGATTTAAGAGGTCGTTTTCAAAATATTTATCTTTGATGCTATAAGGACGGGCAGTTGATGGGTCTCTGCCGAGCATAAGGTCTTCCCAGATTCTGTAACAATTCTGCTGGGATTCCAATTCTTTGACCTCATCGGGCTTTGAGGATGATTCCTCCTCCATCCTCTTTTTGAGGGCAAGTATCCTGTGGTAATTGTACTCCGATTTACAGACTTCACATCTTACCCTGCGAATCTTCTGCCCGATAAAACCTGTAATGGTATTATCTGTCTCCCTTTTGCACCTCGGACAGAAAAGTAGAATTGTCTTCTTCTCCTGCCTCTGATTCTCCTCTACCGTCTTACTCTTCTTTATCTCTTTCTTTGGAGATGTACTGGCTTTTTTTATACTCCTCTCCTTCTTTTCTTTTACCACCAACTTTTTAGCACTCCCTTTCTTCACAGCGGGAACCTTCTTTGAAATACTCTTCTTTACCTTTTTTGTACTCATCTTCTCCTCAAATTAAAAATGGTGGAGCTGAGCGGGCTCGAACCGCCGGCCTCTTGAATGCCATTCAAGCGCTCTCCCAACTGAGCTACAGCCCCACATATCTACTTCTTCTTCTTCATAGAAATTTTATTTTTAATAACCTTCCCATTTGAAGGCTTGCTTTTACTCTGTATTTTTACATTAGATCTCTTCTCCCCTGATGACTCATTTACTTTCTGTGCCTTATTATTAGTTGCCTTTATGGGAATATTTTTTGCTACCTCTTTCCTGTTCTTTCTCTCTTCCTCCAGAAGAGATATTCTCTCAATCACCTCTTTGGCTGCCTTAAAAGTGGCCTGCATAATAGCAGGTACGAAAATCCTCCCCTGGTCAATCATCTGGAAGACCTGCTCTCCAAGCATCTTAAAGATCTTCTCCTTCTCCAGAAGGAGTTGCTGCAAGTCTGTAATCAGGTGATAATGCTTACTCGCAATATTCAGGCTTGCCTCAAATCCGTTTTTAATTACATCAGAAATCATCTCTACATTATTTTTTCTTTCATTTTCCATGTCCCCTCCAGAACTCTGATATAAATAACAGAAATATATACAAAAGTCAATATCTTATTGAAAAGTTCCTATTTATGAAGTATACAAAAGTCTGTTTTTTAACATATGCAAAAAATTTATAACATAATATTATTTCTAATTTCCATTCTGATAGGTATATTCTTTGCGGAATTGATATTGAGGGGATTTTTGAATGTAAAATATCAATTTAAGGAGAACCTCATAGGAATGAGAATAAAACCATTCCCCGGACTTGAATACGATATGCTGGAATGCAAGGAATGTCTAATTAGAATCAATTCTTTTGGATTAAGGGGGGAGGAGATAAAGATCCCCAAACCAGAAAATACAATTAGGGTCCTGATCATTGGAGATAGTGCAACTTTTGGCGCAGGGGTTATTAATAATGATGAGACTATCCCGGGTCGATTGCAAAGGTTGATGGATGAAAATCCTCCTATAAAGGGGAAGAGGATTGAGATAATAAATGGTGGTATCCCCGGATATGATATTCAGGAGATATATCTACATTATAAATATAAGTTAAAGCAACTGAATAGCGATATTGTTATCTATAACTTCTTCCCCAACGACTTTTTAAATTCAAAATTCAGCGTGGAGAATATCAACGGGAAACCAATGCTGGTAAGATATGTAAATGCCGAATTACCCGGACTGCAATTTTTACAGTTCTTACCTGAGAGTATTAATATATTTCTTAATGAACACCTGCTATTATATAGATATTCAATGTTCTACATATCAAGGCTCTTTTCAAATGAAAATGCAGAGGCACAGAGTTATCTAAAGAGATATCAGATTGCAAATCTTGAATTTCTCAATAAATTGATAGATGAAATAAAAAGTGCAAACTCGATCTTTATGGTGAGCAGTGAGATATATTCATTCTGTGGAAATTGCAAGGAGCCGTTAGATAATAATAGATGTCCCATAGAGAAAGGGTGCATTTACGCATTCAACTTAATAAAATGGCTAAATAGTGAAATGAATAATAGA
Source organism: Myxococcota bacterium (assembly GCA_049969675.1). Lineage (GTDB taxonomy): Bacteria > Myxococcota > SpSt-1050 > SpSt-1050 > SpSt-1050 > SpSt-1050. Next base: position 9,621 of record JBMFOP010000051.1, read on the forward strand.
GGGATCCCATCTGTCTATCTGTCAGATGTAGTATCAGATATGGATTTAAGAGAAGTTATGATTGATGAATATGCACATTATACCGGGAAAGCCAATATAATGATGGCAGAAAAATTATATAAATTCTTGCTAAATAGTAAAATATTAGAAAAATAGAAGAGGATATCTCTTATTTTAGATGGGGGATCTTGATTTTGTGTTTCTTTGCCATTTTAATGGCTATATCATATCCTGCATCGGCGTGTCTGAGGATTCCCATTGCAGGGTCAGAATTTAGGACCCTTGACAATCTATTGTGTGCCTCCTTTGTCCCATCAGCCACTATTACCATACCTGCGTGCAATGAATAACCTATTCCAACTCCTCCCCCGTGATGAAATGATACCCAGCTCGCCCCATTTACAGCGTTTATAAGTGCATTTAAGATAGGCCAGTCAGCGATTGCATCCGAGCCATCCTTCATTGACTCTGTCTCTCTATTTGGAGATGCCACCGAGCCACAATCCAGATGGTCCCTTCCTATTACTATTGGAGCCTTTACCTTTCCCTTCTTTACGAGGTCGTTAAAGATAAGACCTATCTTCTCTCTCTCCCCATATCCGAGCCAGCATATCCTTGACGGGAGTCCCTGAAAGTGAACCTTCTTCTGAGCCATACTCAGCCATCTAACTACATTCTGATTCTCTGGAAGTGCCTTCTTTACTGCCTCATCGGTGAGGTAGATATCGTTCTTATCTCCGGACAATGCCACCCATCTAAATGGTCCCTTCCCTTCACAGAAGAGCGGCCTGATATAAGCGGGTACAAATCCGGGGAAGTCAAAGGCATTCTTGATGCCTCCCTCTCTTGCCTGTGCCCTGATATTGTTTCCATAATCAAAGACATAAGCACCCTTTTTTTGCATATCCAGCATTGCCTGCACATGAATGGCTATGGATTCAATCGCCCTTCTTTTGTACTCCGAAGGGTCTTTCCTTCGTAATTCAGATGCCTCTTCAAGAGTAAGTCCTTGCGGGATATATCCGTTTATGACATCATGTGCACTGGTCTGGTCAGTGACAAGGTCTGGAATTATTCCCCTTTTTACAAATTCGGGATATATATCTGCTGCATTTCCGAGTAAACCTATTGAGAGAGGCTCCTTCTTCTCTTGGGATTCTTTAGCCCATTTGAGTGCCTCGTCAAGACTATCTGTGGACTTATCCAGATAACCAGTCGTAAGCCTTCTCTCTATCCTTGATGGGTCAACCTCAACACAGATCGCTACCCCATTATTCATAGTAACCGCAAGTGGTTGTGCACCACCCATACCTCCAAGTCCAGCAGTCAATACCAATCTGCCAGAGAGGTCTGAATTAAAGTGTGTCTTTGCAGCGGCGGCGAATGTCTCATAAGTCCCCTGTAAAATCCCCTGCGTGCCGATATAAATCCAGCTCCCCGCTGTCATCTGTCCATACATAATCAGACCCTTCTTATCCAGCTCCCAGAAATAATCCCAGTCTGCCCATTTGGGGACAAGATTTGAATTGGCAATTATCACCCTCGGGGCATCTTTATGTGACCTCAATACACCCACTGCCTTACCAGATTGGACAAGCATAGTCTCATCGTCTTCAAGTCTTTTTAATGTAGAGACTATCTTATCAAATGCCTCCCAATTCCTTGCCGCCTTCCCACAACCCCCATAGACTATCAGGTCTTGAGGTCTCTCTGCCACCTCTGGGTCAAGGTTGTTCATTATCATTCTATAAGCCGCCTCCTGAACCCAACCTTTACAATGCAATTTACCACCTCTGGGTGCTCTGACTATCCTGTTCATAATCTCTCCTCCAGAATAGTTGTGAAATACATCAAGAATATATACAAAATCAAAAACTTAATAAATCAAACAGGGAGCAAAAGAATAGCCTTTGTCCCGATACCTACCTGACTCTCAATCTTCAAATCCCCTCCCATAATCTCTGCAAAACCCTTTGCAATCTTCAATCCCAGACCCATCCCACCCTTCTCTCTCATATCCATATTAGAGACCGCCTGATAAAACGGTTCAAAGACCATACCAATCTTATCTTCATCTATACCAGAGCCAGTATCCTCCATCGTTATTGCAATAACTCTCTTTGGAGTAATACCAAACCTATCATTTGTCATCTCTGGAGTAATTGTCATTTCCTCTATAAAAATCGCAATTGAACCACCCTCCGGAGTAAACTTTATGGCATTATCAAGAAGTTTTATTATAATCGTCCTGAATTTTTCCTCATCATATTCATATTCGCTTCTCTCTATTCGCGGCATAAAACTCACTCTCAATGCCTTCTGTTCAACCTTCTCATAAAACAAATTAATTACATCCTTTACATCCTTCACAATATCTCTCTTAGTCTTATCCAATTCTATTGTACCAGATTCTATTGAGCTCAATATCAAAATATCATTAATTATCTGCAAAAGCTGGGTACCCTTCTGGTTAATGGTATTGGCGTACTCCATTATATTCTTATTTTCTGGACATTCTTTTTTGAGGATATCGGAATATCCAATAATTGATGTCAATGGTGTCCTCAATTCGTGCGTAATCGTCTTGATAAACGCTGTTTTATACCTTGAGACCGACTCTACCTCATTCAACATCTCATTAAGTCTATTATTTAAGATCTCAATCTCGGCATAATTCTCTTTCTCAGATTCAAGGTGCATCCTGGCTGTTAGATACATCTTATATGAACTATACAAAAAGGCATTCAGAATCTGCTTAATATCCTTCATCAATTGAGCCGCCTCAGAATTGGATAATACCCTGTAAAGATTCAGGCAATTTTCAAGGTCATTCTGAATATGTCCCTTTATAAACTCCCTTGCCTTATTTATATTTTCACTGCTGATATATGGACCGAGAACTATATAACCAACTATTTCTGTCTCATAATCAAGTGGTGATGAGAGATAAGAGAAGCCATTTTCACAATCTACCCTCTTCATCCCCACAGAAGGAAGATTATTAATTATAGTCTTTCGGGTCTTATCACATATACCCTTAATTGCATCCTCTTTTTCTCTACATACATTTTGAGTAGCCAGTTTTATTTCAGAATATTTTTTCTTTGAGATATCCAGAAGCATTATATCTACCTTCACAAGACTTCCCATCGCCCCGAAGAGCTCTTTTACAGTCTCCCTGTCAAGCAGTTTAGAAAGGCCTATCTCAGAAATACTATAGATATCAAAATCCATCTTTATGCCTTTGGTTTAATATCAAGTTTACCAACCAGCGAAAGGTCGATGTGCTTATATATATTTTCCAAAAATTCAGTCTGAGAAATCTTGAATTTTGTCTCAAAATTGTGCCTCTCACAGAGGTATCTATGTGTAAGAGATAAAAGTCCGAAGAGTGTCTCAATTACACCAAACCCCTTGATCGCAACCGCCTTAAAGACTGGCTCTCTTCCCTTCTTTGCAATCATATCAATCTCGGCATCACTTTTTATATTTGGGAGGTCTCTTTTATTAAATTGAATTACAATAGGAATCTCATCGGGATTCAGTCCATTAGCCCTCATATTCTCCATAAGATTATTCCACGACTCATTATTTGCATCATTTAGATTTATCTGAGAATCCGCAATAAACGCTACAGCATCCGCCCCTGCAAGGACCAATTTTCTGGTAGAATTGTGGATGACCTGACCCGGGACAGTAAAGAGTTTCAACTTTACCTTTATACCCGAGGATGTACTGAAGAATACAGGGAGGAGGTCAAAGAAGATGGTCCTATCATCACGGGTATCAAGTGTCATCAATCTCCCTCTTCCTTCCTGCTTTATCATCTGATGAATCGCCTGTAGATTGGTCGTCTTGCCAGACAATGCCGGTCCGTAATATACTATTTTTAATGTAACTTCTTTTTGAGCTATATTGAACTGCAAGGTAATAACCTCCTTATGAACTAAAGCCTCAACATAGAGGCAGCAGCCTTATCTATTATAAAAGTGCAATCTCTATGTAGCCTCAAGACAGATGCAGGGAATTGAGGTGTTATATTTCCACTCACCGCCCTATGAATCGTCTCAGCCTTATCCCTTCCAGATGCAAGTAAGATTATCTTCTTTGAATGCATAATAGTCCCGAGTCCCATAGTAATTGCCTTTAGCGGCACCTTATTTATAGAGCCAAAATATTTACTATTTGCCCTTCTGGTTCTATCTGTAAGTACCTCAATATGCGTCTGAGGAATAAATTCATCTGAGGGTTCATTGAAACCGATATGGCCGTTATGACCGATACCCAATATCATCAGGTCAATTGGTCCCTTCTCCCTTATTAAAGCCTCGTATCTCTCACATTCCTTAATCAGGTCCTTTGCCATTCCATCGGGTATATGGATGTTCCCTCTGGGGATATTTACATATCTGAAAAAATACCTCTGCATATATGAGTAGTAAGAAGAAGGGTTATTCTTTGGAAGATTGACATATTCATCCAGATTAAATGTGGTTACTCTCTTAAAGTTTACAAATCCGTTCTTATATATCAGGACGAGCTCTTTATACATCTGGATTGGGGTTCTACCTGTCGGGAGCCCGAGTACCAGGTCTGGTTTCAATGCGATACTGGCTGCAACCAGAAGGGCTGCCTGCCTGCTTATCTCATTGTAATCCTTCATCACCAGAATATTCATTTTACAAAAAACCTTATATCCTTTACAACCCCAGACTTCATATAACTATTTATTTTATCAATCATACTACTTTTATAAAACAGGATATCATTTAACATAACAGAATCTGAGACCCTTACAAGCAATTTGCCATTTTTGAATTCTACTGGACGTGCTTTTTGGAGATAACCTTCTCCAAACAACTCTCCCCAGACATTCAGAATGGCGCCGAGAATCATACCATCCTTTATCCACTGACTGCTGCCCAAAAGCTCAGATATGACAGTCTCTGCAGATTTTATCTCACAGGAGTTGTATCTCTTCTTTACCATCAGAATGCAAAGGTAATCATCAGATTAGCAGAGATATAATTCATATAGGATGCAAAATCCTTTACCTCAAATTTTGCACCCTCAGCTATCTTTGCAGCCCCTTCCTCAAGGCTGGTCTTCTTCTGCATAACTGCGAGGTTATATCTTGCCTGTAAGCCTATTAGCATAAACGGTGCAACCTTAAAGTCCAGCCCTCCACCTGCAAAGAAGTGGGCGCCATAACTATTTTCATCCAGTGCAGAGATAATTGCTGCCCCCATACCCGCATCAAGATATGGATGTATCAATATTTCTATCAGGTAAAATCTCAATCCTGCATCCAATGTCTGCAATGTCAGGCTCTTATTACTAATCTTATCATTTTCAGACTTTAAGACAGAATTTATCAAATCTGCAGGTGGGTCATCGGTATTTGGAATCTTGACAATCTTCCCGGATGGAGACCGCTTCACATCTGAGAAAGGAAAACTATTAAATCTGTAGCTTAATTCAAGTTTCCATATAAGGATATCAGCACCGCCAAAATAACCAAATCCATTTTTATAATCTACCATCATTCCGCTCGTATCATTTAATTTGAGCAATGTATTGTCCCCAAAACTGCTCATTGGATATGCACCACCTCCACCAATAGAGAAACCAATCTTCGCATATGCGCATAGACTGAGCAACAAAAATATCAGAGAATAAATAAAAATCCTTTTCATAATAGTACTACCTCCTTATTTCATAAGCTCTTTTGCCTTCTGTGCATAATGTCCATTCGGTTCCTGCTCCAGATATTTCTGCATCGCCTCTGCCACTGCCTCTTTAGGAGCCTTATTCTCTTTATAAAGCAAGCCGAGCTGGAAGAATCCCTCTGCACCAGCCTTTGGGTCTGTCTCAACTGCTGTCTTAAACATCTCTTCGGCCCTCTCAAGATTCTTATTCTTCTTATGCATCTTACCGAGCGAGATAGCCAGCTCCACAACTGCCCTCTTATTTCTCATACTCTTGAAACCGGAGAGTGCGAGTTCAAACTCCTCCATCGCTCTCTGTTCATCCTGTTTTGCCAGATATACCTTCCCCTTCTCCATATGGGCGAATGGGTCCTCTGGATTTATCCCTAAAGCCTTTGAAGACTCCTTGAGTGCATCATCAAGCGAGCCCTTCTGTCTGAGTGCCCTCGCCATAAGTACATAAGCCTCCCCTTTGTCCTTCTCTGACATCAGATTTGCCGCTCTCTTAATAGAGGATATAGCCTCATCATACTTCTCCTTTGATATCAAGAATTCACCCTTCTTCATATAAAAAGATGGGTTCTTCGGGTCAAGTTTTATAGCATTATCATATGAGGATATAGCCTTCTCAACATTGCCAGAGGCTGCATATATCTTGGCGAGTTCAAAGTGTATAAGGGGATTCTCCTTATCAAGATTCAAAGAGGCATTTAATAGATCTTCACCCTCTTTTGTATTACCTTTATTGTATAAAATCACGCCCTTTATAAATGTAGCAAGAGATTCTTCACGGGTGGATAATTTATTCTCTGATTTAAGTTTCATTACATCTTCAACTATTTTCAATGCCTCATCATATTTTGAACTATCCTGACTCAACACAAGGGCAGAGCCGAGAAGTGAACCTGTATGCTCCTTATTGTCTTTTAATGCGAGTTGATACTGCCCAAGTGCCTGATTCAGATAACCTTGCTTATAGGAGATATCTCCCATAATCTTGTAAGACCTCGGATCCTTCGCCTTCGGGTCATTACCGGTCTGAAGAATGTGCGCCTTCTTAATAAAATCGGTTGCCTCATCAAAATTACCAACCTTCATAAGTGCAATACCGAGAGCCCATAAAAGTCTCGGGTGCTGAGCCCCCTTTATTACCTCCTCTTTCCCAAGTTGAATTGCGGAGTTGGCATCACCTCCATATATCTTCATCAACATCTGCGCTGCTGTAAGAGTTGCTGAGGTATCTTTCTTCTGAATAGCATCATTTATATGCTCTGTAGCCGCCTTTACAATATCGGAATCTACTCCATATTCACCAAAAAGAATTGCCTCAACATATCCGAGGGTTGCCTTAAAATTTCCCGAATCTTCAAGTTTAATAGCTGACTCAAGTGCCCTCTTTGCATCCAGATACCCCCAATATGTATCCTGTTTCATATTTTCAATGGCAATATTGGTAAGATTTTTAATCTTCTTTGCCCTATGGGCGGTATAGGCAATAAACCCAATAATGGTTGCTGAAATAACTGCAAGTACAATAATCAATATCATTGTACGTTTTGCCTGATCCTTCTTTAAGACATCATCGGTTGAAAAATCCTCGGCAGTTGGAGGAGGAAGCCTTGTAATCTTCTTTTTCGGCTGGACATCTATGGATTCTGTCTTATCTACCTCTGTCCCCACCTTCTGTTCCACCTCCTGAATCTTTTCAGGCGATTCAATAGCCTTACTCTCCATCGGAGGGGGAGCCCTTCTAACAGGTGGGGCTGTCCTCTTCTTCATACCGGGCTTCGCCCCCTGTGATGGTTTTTTTGGTGCAACTCTCTCAGTATGTTCTTCCTCTTCCTCATTCAGTGCATTTGGTGGAGTCAGATTTACACCCTTCTCCAGAAGGAGTGCCTTTGCCTCAAGGTTTGATGGGTCAAGCTCATAAGCCTTCTTTAATGCCTCTATTGCAGCGTCATTCTCATTGAGTCTGAGATGCAGATTCCCCTTCATAAAGTATGCCTCTGCACAATTCGGGTCCACCTTTAAAACCTCATTTAATGCCTCTATCCCTTTGGGGAACTTGGACTGTTTCAAATAGACCTTTGCCAGAGACAGATACCCCTCTTTTGGGTGAGACTTAATTCCCCTACGAGCCATTACCATCGCCTCTACCATCTTCCCCTTCTGGAGGTAGGCATCCACAAGGTCTACAAATATTAGAGAATCAGGATTCTGTGAAAATTGCATCTCTAACTGACTTATGTCTTTTGGTTCTTTTGATTTCTCTTCCTGATTGTTCATATAATACCTCTTATGTAATAAAAATATCAAAAAGCGGGATGGATAATACCAAAATATAGATAATGTGTCAAAGACAATTATTCCAGATTAATCAACTTTATTTCTTAAAAATAATCCCTACTATTCGTCTTTTTTGTGAATATGGAAGTAGATATTCCACATAATCCCTCTTCAAAACCCTGCCTACCTTTTCAACTGAGCGATCATAAATTCTCATACTTTCCTCTGTAAGCAGACTTACCACTACCCCACCTCTTCTTACATTGGAGATACCAAACCTTACCCAGTCGTTTATATTGATAGCAGCCTTTGAGACAATCAATTCAGTCTGCAACGACTCCTTATCTACCATCTCCTCTATTACAGAATAATTCTTCAAATCTGCAATCCTTATAAAATCCTTTAAGAAGTTTGCCTTCTTCCTCTTCGGTTCATAGAGTATTACTCTCGCATCAGGTATGAAGTAAAACCAGAATATTGAAGGGAACCCGGCACCAGAGCCAATGTCCGATATCTCCTCAATTTTTACACCTTCCATCTTTAAATATTCAGAGACCAATTTGATTGCCTTAAATGAATCAAGATATAAAAATTCGGCAATATCTCTCGCATCTGATAATCCAATCAGATTTGCTATCCTCTGCCATCTGAGGAGCATATTACTGTGCAACTTTACAACTCTATTAATTTCTTCAATATTATCTGAATGCCTTGAAAAATACTCTATAATCTTACCAATATCCATCATCTTCTATCCATCATCCTCATTCTATTACCTGACAGCCACATCCAGCCTCTGACATACCTGTGTCTACGACCTCGCCCTTAAATACATATACGCATTCCTTATTCACACATATCAGGTCCCTTTTACAATCTGAATCCTTATGACATTCTCCACCAATGTCTGATATACATCTCTTATCCTCACACACAAGACCACTCAAACAATCAAGGTTACTCTCACACTCAAAATCCAAAAGGCCACGGCAGTAATTATTCACACAGGACATATTCTCTTTACAATCTCGTTTATCCTCACAAACGCCTATCTTTAATGCCATTCTCATTGATTCATACGCATCCACCAGACCATAACCCCATCTATAATCAAAACCACTAAAATTGTCGTTTGGTTTTGAGGCCGTAATTCTGATAATCCTCTTAATCTCATTTGAGGTCAACTGCGGATTAACAGATAATAGCAATCCTGCAACACCCGCTATATGAGGGCATGCCATAGATGTCCCCTGCATAGCAATATGAAATCTATCCACCTGTGTCCCAGCCTGAAGCTGTATCGCATCTGAGGAGAAGGCGCTGATAATAATTCTGCCGGGTGCAGCGATATCAGGTTTTTGTCCGGTCCTGCTTTCATCGCCTGTTGGGCCAATGCTTGAGAAATATGCAATATCTCCCGGATTGTCTTTAAGTGTATGGACATTTCGGTCTATATCAATATATTCTTTTCTTGAAACCGCAGCCGCAACCGTAATTACATAAGGGGAGGTGGCTGGCATACCTATTGTTCTGATAGAATCCCCGGGGACAAGTCCGTTATCGTTCCTGTCTGAAAATGAAGAACCACCGGAGAAGAAATCTTCATCGGCAAACCATGCATCAAAATATGTATCTCCCGCAACCTTTATATAAAATTCATTATCTGAATTTACACAATCTGAACAATTCTTATTTATCAATATCAAATACATTACCTTATCACTCGGTGGATAGTATGCCGAATCAAAATAGACCTCCGCATATTTCTTACCCTGATGTATAATAGGTAAAGAGGTGGAACCATTCCCATCAAATGCCTCGGTCTCTGCAAGTTCTGTAAGGACATCGCTCTGAATCCCAATTTTTACCAGAATTGAGGTATAATTAGGCTTCCAGAGATTTATTATCGCTGGATTTGAGGAATTCTTAAGATTCAGAATAGTCTTTTTAGGGTTATAATCTGCCGTATATCCTAAATGTATATTTGAAGAACCTTCATTCCCCGCAGCCACCACAATCACCTTCCCCTTCGCCTCTCCCCTTTCAAGCATATCTGCTATTGCAATCTCCTCTGTTGAATTTCCATCGTGAGGGCCATAATGACCTCCAAGACTCATATTAATCACCACCGGCATCTTTAAAGATTCAGCCCGTTTCAAAATATATTCTATTCCATCTACAAGATTCTCAAATGTCCCGCTCTTCGCCACGATATATACGCCCTCAGGCGCCACACCTTTATATCGCTTTGAATCTGATCCCATTATTCCACAGCAATGGGTTCCATGCCCTATTATATCCTTATATGGGCACTCCTTTGAATTTAGCCTTTCAGGGCCACACTCATCACCATAACCATATTCTGGGGGAGAGTTCTTATTCTCTGGATTTATATCCTGATACCAGATATATTTTGTGCGCATATCTCCATCATTGGAGATAAAATCCTGATGTGTATAATCCAGACCGGTATCTGTTATACCGAGCACAACCCCCTTCCCTGTAACAGGAAATGGAAGTCTGAATGCAGAATGCACCAGATCAGCCTTAATAAATGGTATACTCTTATCCAGATATAGTTTCTTGGGGGTAGCAATTCCGATATACCTCACCTCTGAGAATTTCTGAATTATAGGAATATCCCTGAGGTCAGTTCTTCCAATCAAGATATTTGAATGAACCCTGAATTCATACCCCATCTCTTTTAGATTTAAGATAGTTTTAGAGGGGTCATCAGAGATAATGTGTATAGTGGTCTTAAATCTGTCCACATTGATTAGAGTAGATTCTATATTTACCTTTGAAATCAATATTCCTTTATTTATCAAAGTGTGCTTTAATAAAGGGTCCAATTTACTATCATCAGAGTAAGCGCTGGCAGAATTAAGAATGAAAAATACAATGGCAAAAAACGATGTTTTCATATAAATTAATCTCCCAGGGAACAGATTGGTATATCTATAACATTAAAAGGAAATTTTCACAATACCAATCACCTCACTTTATTTAATTGATATAGTTTCAACTTTTGTGTATTAGTTGGAGTGGAATTATTGATGGAGTGAATTAAATTATGAAAGAGTTTGAGAGATTCAAAAAGATGTTTTCACCTGAGACAATCGCCGTAGTCGGCGCCTCATATAATTTGAAAAAGTGGGGATTTCATATCCTTCACAACATATTAAATGGTGGATACAAAGGGAAGGTCTTCCCTGTAAATATCAGAGGAGAAGATGTCTTGGGACTCAAGGGATACAAAAGTATTAAAGATATTGAGCCCCCGATTGACCTTGCAATAATAGTGGTCCCGCGAGAGGCACTATTTGATGTATTAAAGGATTGTGTTCAGAAGAAAGTCAACTCAGTATTCGTAGTGACTGCTGGATTTGCAGAGCTCGGAGAGGCTGGTAGAAAGATGCAGGAGGATATAAGGGATTTCGCAATGGAGAATGACCTTATGCTCGGAGGACCAAATGGCGAGGGTATTGTAAATGCCCGAATCTCCCTCTATGCCCAGATGGCTATACACTACCCCAAGGCGGGTAAGTTGAGCATGGTCTCACAGAGCGGAAATGTAGGTGCTACAATGATGCAACTTGCAAATCAGTCCTGCTACGGCTTCAGCAAATTTATCTCAAGTGGAAATGAGGCTGTCCTGAAGCTTCCAGATTATATTGATTTCTTCTGTAATGATGATGATACAGATGTAATTGTTGCTTACATAGAGGGTATTAAAGATGGAAAGAGATTAATTGAATCTATTTCAAATGCAGTTCAAAAGAAGCGAGTAATTGTAATTAAGGGGGGGAAGACAGAGGGCGGACTCAAGGCAGCACAGTCCCATACAGGTGCAATGACATCAGATAATGCAATATTTGAGGCGGCTATCAAACAGAGCGGTGCAATCTATGTTGATGGGCTTCAGGAACTCTATGACTGTGCCCAGATCCTTGTGAGAGAACCACTCCCTAAGGGGAACAGGGTAGGAATCCTTACAGTTGGTGGCGGGTGGGGAGTACTCTGTGCAGATGCCTGCGAAAAATATGGTCTGAAGGTTGCAAGACTGAGTGAAAATACATTAAAGAAACTTGATACCGTTATGCCCGAGTGGTGGGCGAGGAACAATCCAGTTGATTCGGCTGGCGGTGGGAAGAGAAAAACAATGACTTATGGAGTTGAGGTGCTTTTGCAGGCAAATGAAGTAGACTCTGTAATTGTACTTGGAAATGCGCTCGGATTTATGTCAACTGCCATAATGAAGAAGTCCCTATATTATGAACAGGGACTCAATATGGTCTCAGCCATAATTAAAGATGTTGAGATGGAGGTAGTTGAGGAGTATGATAGACTGCTCAGGACATACAATAAACCGCTTGTACTATCAACTGATGCAAAACACAATGCCTATGAAATCAAGAACGAGGTCATACTTGCACTGGAGGAGAGGGGAATTCCAGTCTTTCACTCTCCAGAAAGGGCTGCAAAGGCTCTGAGCTATCTCACATTCTATGCCAAAAAACGTTATGGATGGTAAATTAATCCTACTTTATCTCTTCAAAGAAACCGGTCTTCTTATTCTTATGCACATTATCAAAATGAAAGTATTTCCCATTCATAGAGACATACACACCCTCTTCTAAGAGCTGAACAAAGGCAAGAGAACTGCCCAGATTAAACATCCCATCGCTAGAGCCAAATCTATATGGAATCATTGCACCAGTGAGGACAATGGTCTTGTGTTTGATTCTCTTCCCGAGATACTTAGCGGTAACCTCCATCGTATCAGTCCCGTGAGTAATCAAAATCCGTTTATGCGGAGTTGAAATACAATTCTGAAGTATTATCTCTCTATCCGAATCCTTCATATAGAGGCTATCTATCATCATCAAGGTCCTTACCTCAATATCCAGCCTGCATCTTCCGAGAGAGAGCATTTCATTTATATGCGTATCCTTAAATATCAGTTCACCAGTTAACTCATTATATTCCTTATCAAATGTTCCACCTGTCACGAATATCATTATTTTATTGTCATCTAAATTCTCTCTCCTCTTCATAAAACCTCCATAGCCGCTTATAGTTATTATTATATAAAAATATTGTCAAATTAATAAAGACTTTTTAAAGTCCATAGTTTACAGACGAGAGATAAGAGATCCTACTTCAATTAAGTGCAACCTAATCTAATTGATTTTTAGATTAAAAAAAAAAAGAGGGGAATAAGAGAGACGAAGGCAGAGAGAGAGGAATATTAGATTCTTTAATCGTAACTTCTACGCAAAATGCACAGAAGATTTTCTAAGACTTTTGGTTTCAGCTATGCCGAATTAGGTAATAGTAAATCTTATACTCTCATCAAAGATAGGACGGGTTCTAATATAAATTTCGCCATTTTTTTATTCCTATATCTCTTAGATAAATCTTCTGTATAGCCACATTTAATTTTGTTAAATTGCAGTCTAAAATGTCCTTTGCATTACTTTCTATTATTCCTAAAACCAATTCACTATAAATTTTTGAGCATTTCTCATCTGATGATTCATACCACATACATAAACCTATATATATCATAATTTCATCTGTCCATTCGTCGCACCTCCTCAATATGTATAAAGGATTTACATCAGTAACATCTGTATAATTATGCCATTCTCTACCCTTAAAGAATATTACTTTATCATTAGAAAGACCAAATTTCTTAAAATAATTTATGTAATAATTTTTCAGCTCTTCCGCAGGGAAATCAACATCAACTATGTATTTTATATTTTTTACATCACGCTTGTTTACAGAGTCATAAATCTCTATTTTCTTATCAGGTATTACTGGCAATATAATACTTTCAAATTTTTTATATTGTTGGTTTTCACATGCAGAAATAAGCAAACATATTATCACCATGGTGTTTCGCATCGACACATATCACCTCTCTTCGTTCCTCCAAAACCAGTCTCTTCAAGATGTCCTCCTGTAACCTTCTCTGCAAGAACTGGGTCTGTTCTATTCTTTACTATTATTTCATATGATTCTTTTCTTCTTCTCTCCTCCCTTCTTGTTTTACAATCAACTATACAAATAAAAAATGCCTTCTCATATTTAAGTTGCTCAATAGTAAGATAAGTAGTCTGTGTCAATGCGTACCAATAACATCTACACTTCATATACACAACTCTCTCCCACCTATCTAACTTCCAGTTGATCTCTGTTTTTATATTTTTAACATTTTCTTCAACTACTGACTCCCATGGTGTTTCTTGATTGCAGAGCTCTTTTAATCCTA
>JBMFOP010000052.1:0-16909 GCA_049969675.1 Myxococcota bacterium
GATGATAATATTTTTATGTTTGAACCGTATCGTTGTGAATCAATCAAGACCCAGAAGGCTGTTGAAGTAAAGTATTTTACAATGGATGAAAGACGAGAAGAGCTATATTATGCCGATTTTCAGAAAAAAAATCTTGTGAAATTGAGTATGAAAGATCTGTCAATTATAAAAGAAGCGGATATCTATGGAATCTCTCCACAAATGGTATCCGATGAGAACTCTGACTATATATTTCTTATTTATGACCAGCCACTATGGATAGAAAAGAGAAGAAAATCAGATCTTATGGCAGAACTGAGACTGGATGTTCTAAGGTCTGATGTGTGTGGATTTGGTAGTATTGGAATCTCTCTCTCTTTAGGCGGAGGTCATAGTTTATTCGCCTCCTTTATTAATTGCAAAAGAGGTATAATTGAGATAGATATATCCAATCTTTACCCTGTTAAATTATTAGAACCAGAAGATAAAATTAACTGGTATATTGCCACCTCACACATCAATAACTCCCTATATGTAGCATATCCGTCAAGAAATTATATTTCAGAATATGATTTAAAGAGTTTAACTCTCAAAAGACATATTAATGCTGGTTTTGGTATCAGGTTTATCTTAGAATCTTATGATGGTAAATTGCTATATGCGGCTGATTATTTGACCGGGAAAATATATATAATTGATATTATAGGGAACAAAATACTTAATATTTATCAATTTGGCAGAAAGACCTATGCTATAGCAGAACATCCATTTACTCATAATATCTTTGTGGGTGGGCCTGCCGGTATCTGGGAAATAGAATTTGAAGGCGATAATGAAAAGCAAAAACACTAAAATTGTATTTGTCAGACCTATAAGCCCTCTTGGATATTATGCCAGAGTAAATATGCAACATCCAATAAATTTATGCCTCCTCGGGGCTATCGTAAAAAATGCTGGTTTTGTACCATATATATATGACTTTGAAGTTGAGGGTAATGACGAGAGTAAGTTTATCAAATTTATTATTGATAGAGAGATAGATGTTGTTGGGTTCTCCTGTACAACTCCACAGATAAAATTTGCAGACAGACTCTCCGGAAAAATAAAGAGATTAATGCCAGATATAAAATGTGTTGTTGGCGGTGCCCATATATCTGCAATCCCAAAAGAGACATTTAATGAATTTCTAAATTTTGATGTCGGTTTTGTAGGTGAGGCAGATAATAGTATTGTTGAATATTTAAAATGTTTGGAAAAAGGCGAAGAATTTTATAACATCGCAGGAATTGTTTTTAGAAGAGATAATGAAATCATTTTTAACCAGAATCCAGAGAGAATAAGAGATCTGGGAGATGTATTCCCTGCCAGAGACCTTTTAAGCATGAATAAGTATATGCACCTAAATAAATTTAAAAATGTTGCTGCACCCGGTGTGTATAAACCAGATATCAGGGCTACCCAATTAATACTTTCTCGTGGATGTATCTTTAATTGTCTCTTCTGCTCAAATGTATCTAACTTTAATGAAAGGAAAAATATTCCAAAAATTGTTGTAAGAAATATCCAGTCTATAAAGGAAGAAATACTGGATTGTAAATATAGATTTGGGATAAACCACTTCTCCGTTCAGGACGAACTCTTTCCTGCAAATAGAGATTTGTTGCATGAATTCTGTCGTATAATGGAGCAGGAAAAACTGACTTTTAACTGTAATTCAAGAACAGATATATTAAGACTGGAAGATTATTATTATATGAAAAGGGCTGGTTGTCTACAAATAGGATTTGGAGTGGAGTCTGGCAGCGAAAGGATATTGAGGCTTATAAACAAAAGGCAGACAATTGATAAAATTGCAAATGCCTTTGATATGGCTAAAAGGGCTGGGATAAGAACTGTTGGTTATTTCCTGATTGGTTCTCATCCAGATGAAAATGAAGAGGATATTATTGAGACTATAAAATTCATTAAATATATAAAACCCGATTTGATTACCTGTACCCTTGCAGTGCCATATCCCGGCACTCAACTTAGGAATATACTTAAAGAAAAGGGATTGATATTCTCAAATGATTGGGATAAGTATGCATATTATTCACCTGAGCCTGTATGGAGAACTTTTCATTTCAGCAGTAATGACCTGTTGGAACAACAATATAGAGTATTAAGAAGCCTTTATTTATCACCCAAATATATTTTACAGAGGTTAAAAGTTTTAGCATCACCTTCCGAATTATTGATGTTATCAGAAGGTGGTTTACGAATGATAAAATTTTTATATGGAAGGTACAGGAAGAAGAATATGCATAAATAGATGGAGTATTTAATGAAAATTCTAAATAAGAACATTGATAGACAATCATTACTCTTAAAGATACTCAATATGGAAGGAGAACCAGAAGATGGATATGGAGTATATTTTCATATAAAAGGGAGAAAGATATTAGATTTATGGGGAGCCTATGGGGCAAATGCCCTTGGCTATAATAATGAGATGTTGTGTAATTCTCTCATGTCTTTTCTAAAAGAAAATAGACCAAATGTAGTCTTCCCTTTTGAAAGGGAGGTCACGAAGAGGCTTGAGAGTGAACTTGGCAGAGTAAGTGGCTCTATATATACAAAATCTATATTTACAACAGGCGGCTCGGAATCTGTTGAGACAGCATTAAAGATTGCATCCACTATAAACAGAGATAAGTATTACTTTATAACATTTGAAAATTCTTTTCATGGCAAGAGTATAGGGTCTCTATCTGTAACAATGCAACCCGAGATCAGAAAGGATATCCCATTATTAAAAAATGTATTGTTTTCCCGATATAATGATACCATTTCGTTTGAAAAGATTCTTGATAAAGAGAAGAAAAATGTTGCAGCAGTTATATTAGAACCGATACAGGCAAATGGGGGAATAATTGAGGGAAACGAATCATTTTTAAGTAAAGTCTCTGAACTATGTAAGAGGCACAATATCATTTTGATTGACGATGAGGTCTCTACAGGTTTGGGTAGAACCGGTAAATGGTTTGCATTCCAACAGTATACAAAGTTTAATCCAGACATCATATGTATAGCAAAACATCTGGGAGGAGGGCTATTCCCTCTGGGTGCATCAATGATTTCAAAAGATATTTTAAGTAGATACAATTTAGATACAATTTCATTATCTTTTACATTTTCATCACAATCTATTGCCCATTATATTGGATGTAAAGTCATTGAATTTATTGAATCAAACAATTTACTATCTAATGTTGAGAAAATCGGTAGCTATCTGATAGACGGGTTGAAGAGAATAAAAGAGAATTTTCCTGATAGGATTATGGATGTAAGAGGCAGGGGATTGATTATTGGCATTGAACTTCACCCATTTATTTATAAAAAGTTACCCAATATTTATACCCTTGCAGTTATAAGGGAATTGTTTGTAAATCACAATATTCTTGTTGGCTTAACCTCCTCCAATCCCTCTGTTATCAGGTTACATCCACCATTTATAATAAACAGAGAGCAAGTAGATGAATTTTTAAATGCACTTGCAAAGGTATTGAGCAAGAATCCCTTATCTCTGATAGGAAATTTAATAAAAAACGGGATATTATAGTGTTTTAATCATGACTGAAAAGAAAGGTATTTTACTATTGATTCCATATTATAATATGTCTCGCATAATGAGGGTGTTGCCAGAGATGCCAGAGAGATTTGAGGGGAATATACAGATGTACCCTTTTTTAGGGGTGTCATATATTGCCTCTTCTCTCATAAAGGCTGGATTTAATGTAGAACTCATTGACTCTACTGCCGAAAGAGTATCAATCCACGGGATATTAGAAATTATAAAAGAAAAAAATCCCTTATTTGTAGGAATTTATGTAAATAGCTTTTTATTACACTCTACTTATTATATTATTAAAATGATAAGAGAGAATTTTAATGTTCCAATTGTCGTTGGAGGTCCTCACATCACATCTATAAAAGGATTTGAAGAGACCTTAGGTGCGGACTATGGCATTTATGGTTATGCAGAATCAGACATTGTTGAACTGGCAAACTTGATCAATGAGCAATCTGCAAATAATAGTTATAAGTTAAAAGATGAGGCTAATGATGTCTTTGATATTAACTCTATTCCATTTCCATTCAGACCAAAGAAATTTAAAAAAATTTATTATTCCCCATTTTATAGAGGGCCAATAACTACAATGATAGCTTCAAGGGGGTGCCCATTTAAATGTAGATTTTGTGCGTCTTCCATTCTGGGAAGATATCAGAGAAGGGATGTAGAAAATGTTATAGAAGAGATAGAATGTGTAATTAAAGACGGATATAAGGTAATTCAATTTCAGGATGATACATTTAATATTGATAAAAAATGGCTCCACAAATTATGTGAAAAAATAATAACTAAGGGTATTAATAGAAAAATTATATGGGATTGTAATATAAGGCCAGACCTGATCGCCGCGGAGGATATCCATTTAATGAAACAGGCTGGATGTAGAATGATCAGGTTTGGTGTAGAATCATTTAGCGACTACCTGAGAAATGATATATCAAAAAAGGGATTTACCATTGCACAAATAGAAGATGTAATAAATCTTGCTATTAGATATGGAGTAAAGACATTAGGCTATTTTATGATTGGACTGCCATTTGAAACAGAACAGGATATTCAAAAAACTATAAATTATATAAAATCTTCAAAATTTAATTATGTTGATATATCTATTGCTACAATATTGCCTGGTACCGATTTTGAGAGAATGGCTATTGGACAAAATCTGATAAGCAGTATAGTATGGAACGAGGTAGCAATAAATGGGAGAGAGATGCCAGTCTTTACCAGTAGTTCTTCGCTGAATCAACTGAGAAATTTCCAGAAGAATGCATTATATGGATTTTATCTTAACCATAATTTCATTTTTCGTGAGATAATATCTTCTTCTTTAGAAAGAAGATTTTTAAACTCTTTGCGGACAGCCAGTACATTATTTCGCCATTATCTTTTTAATGATTTTTGATAGCATTATCTTTGGAATATTTTTATAGTAATTTTCTATATAAGAAAGCCAGGAGTAATCTGGAATTGAGATAATAGATAAAAGGTAAAATAGGTATCTTAAACTGTATGGAAAATATATATCTTTCCTCAAGGCATTTATTAGCATTTTTGAAATATATTCTGGTAGAGAACCAGAGGAAAGTAATGCGATCTCAGCATTTTTCAGTGATATCTTATCTTGATACATATCACTTTTATGCCCCATCAGGTAATATGTCGTCTCACCAGAGTTTATCTTATTATTGATAATATCTTTCTCTTCGGCTTTGGTGACATATTCAATTATTTCTGTCTTTGGATATAAAGAGAGCCAATATACATTTACCATCTTTAATCTCTTAAATCTGGTATAGAAAATGGCGTTATCAAATAGTTCATTTGTATCTTCTTCCGGTAGCCCGATTATCTGGTCAGCACTATATGAAATTTTTGCCCTATCAAGGATAGTAAAACATCGCTCTATATCTTCATTAGTCTCAAATCTCTTTAGATATTTTCTCTTAATTATGGGGTTTAATGTCTGTACCCCCAGTTGAACCCTATAACAACCGGCATTTTTTAATGACCTTGCAATATCCTCATCAATAAATTTGGGATGTGTTATTATTGAGAATGGCTTTTTAATATTGGTTTTGTACTGTGATAGAAATTCAAGAACCCATTTTTTATTGAATGTGAATATGTCATCATTGAAGTGAACAGTCTTATAATTATATAGCCTTTTTGCGGTTAATAACTCAGAGATTACACTTTCAATGCCTCTCTGCCTAATTTTATTGAAACCAAGTAATTTATGTAAATAATTATAACAACAATAACTGCAATTGTATGGACAACCCCTTGAACACATAGTTCTGTAAATATCTTTTGAGATGAAACCAGTTGAGTAAAACAACTCTTTGTCCAGAAAAGGTAGGTCATCAATATTGTGGATAGGTTCTGGATCAGGTCCTTTAATTATCTCGCCATTTTTGGTTTTAGACCATAGCCCCTCAATCTGTTGAAGTTTTTCATTATTGTTAATATTTGCTATTAGCTTCTGGATACTATACTCAGCCTCACCCATAAGGAGAAAATCTACTGCACCTTCTTTAATTACAAATTCTGGAACAAGGGTTGGATGAATACCACCAAACAAAATTCTGATGTCCGGATTGATTGCTTTTATCCTCTCCGCGATTCTCAGATTCCATTTGTAGTTGTCAGTCATTGATGAAAAGCCAATTATATCGGGCTTATTTTCCAATGATTCTCTGATAACCTCGTCCTCACGAGATACCAATTTATAAAGAACTGGATAATGAACTGTATTAAAATCCGCAAAAAATGCCGGGTCAAAAGAGAGGGTTACATTATGACCAGAATTTTTTAACACAGATATCAGAGATTCCACACCGAGATTCTCTGCTCCCATACATATAAAGTGAATGCGCATTCTAATCTTTATACCTGTTAAAGATAATTTTTGTAAATATCCCAAGTCCACCCAACAATGTGTGAATATCTGGAATAGCCTTAAAAATTCTCAGGGCCTGTTTTGGCCTTAAATAGAATGATAGTATTGCCGATTTGTGTAGTTTATTCAGGGTCTCTGTCTTAACAGCACTGATATTTGTAATTGGTGAGTAATATCTAATATTGTCTGTATTGAGTGCCTCCAGCAATATCTGTCTTTTGACATCCTCTGGACACATCTCAAATAGTTCTGTCCCGAGGTGTGGGGCGACTTTAAAGAAGGAGGCTGTATGTATAGGAAGGCCCATGGCAAAGGTTATGGTCTTTTTAACCTCCTCTTCGGTCTCTGTGGGAAATCCGAGCATAAAATATCCATGAAGTATTATTTTATGTTTTGAGAGCAACTCCACATTTTCTCTTAGCCTCTCAAGGTCAAGACGCTTTTTGATCAGTTTCTGGATCCTCTCAGAGGCGCTTTCAACAGCGATGGAAACATATGATGTATTATGTTGCCCAAGAAATTCAATAAAGTCCTTACTCAGGATATCTGTCCTCAATCCATTGGGGAATAAAAATTTCTGTTGGGGGTCAATACTTAGAATGCCTTTCAATATCCTCTTTGCCCTTCCCTCGTCAATATTAAATATGTCATCGTATATCTCAATCTCCTTTGAAGAATACCTCTTTGTAAACTCCTGTACATAACTTATTATCTTATTCTCTGGAATAAACCTCACCCGCTTCCCAAATATCCCATGACAGTATACGCAGGAGTATGGACAGCCCCTTGATGTAATAAGGGGTAGATATGGTCTTATCCCAGCAAGCTCAAAGCCCATATAATTGAAATAATCCCTTAGATTTATAGAATTAAGGTCTGGTAGAGGGATGTCCTCTTCTTTAAGGATGGCATCCTCTATGGGATTGAAAATGACTTCACCGTCTTTTCTATAAATTAGGGAGGGTATAGAGGATAGACTGTTTTTCCCTTCTGTAATATTCTGGATTAAGAGTGTAAGTGGAATCTCTCCTTCATTGGAGATGGCATAGTCTATATTTTTGTTTTTCAATATCTCCTTTTTGACAGAGGATATAACAGGTCCACCCACAACGATAGGAACAGACGGGAATGACTCCTTCAATAGATTGCAGACTTGATTTATAAGGTAGTAATTTTTCATCATGCCGGAGATCCCAAATAATAGAGGTTCTCTCCCCTTATATTTTTTTGATACAGTACCCGGCACATCCTTATTAATAGCAAAGTCATATACATCAAAGTTGAGCCCTGATATTCTCTCTTTTAAGTAAGTTATGAGAGAAGCGATCCCGAGAGGTGGCACAATGTTTACTGGTTTATATGGTTCATAAATTCTTAAAAATACTATCCTGCCAGTATTCATAAATAAATCACTTTAAAACAAAATATTGTATTAATCAAGACAATTAAAAATAGCCAACTGTCATTCAAAAGGATCTCAAATGGTGAAAGATGGTTATTTATTTTGATAAGATAATAGTAGAATCTCAATATACCAATCATATGAAAAAATACACTTAAAATAATGATAATAGGTAAATGTAGATTTATAAGAAACAGGAAGTTTAAGATTATACTCAAAGGGGAGAGGATAAGGTATATATTCATAACAGAGTGGCTCTCTATATCACGACTCTCTCGTTTTATCCTCTTTGCAAGTGCTACAAGAATCGCGATAGTGAATATCCACAATAACATATTTATATCTGGTTTATGGTGAATGCACTCAAAACCCGCAATAATTCTGAGAATAAAGCCAGTAGAGACTGTAATAGCATCTATCAAAAAGAATTTTTTTAGCCTCCAACTATAAAGGATATTTATAAATATAAAAAGCAAAATCAGAAATAGTATCTTTGGAGATGGACCAATGATGTTCAGAAAGACGAGGGTCACAGATAAAACAATTATAAGCATAATTGCTTCTGGAATCTTTAATTCACCATTTGGAATAGGCCTGAACCTCTTCCTCGGGTGTCTTTTATCCTCTTTCCTATCAAAGATATCATTTATGGTATATATTATAAACGCAGCAAATGTAAATTTTACAAAGACCCATAATAATTCATATAATATGGTTTTATTAAAAATATACCCGTAATAAAACGCGGGAAGCAAAATTGCAAAGTTCTTCAATATATGCAGTGGCCTGATCTGTCTTATATATATAGAAAGTCTCATATATAGGACATCCCTTTATCATTTATATACTGGTCTTGCAAATGAAAGTAATTTGCAATTTTATAGTTATATGTTATACTCATCCTGCTTTATAAGGAGGTCTGTATGAAAAGTATTTACATTGTGATTATTTCAATGCTGGCAATTATCTCTGCGATATTTATTTACTGTTCTGGTAATAGCAATCCATCAGATGATACAACAGGTGATGTAGGCATCAAACCATCTTCCCAGATATGCCCCAAACTACCTAAGTGTTTCAATAATGCCTATCCACCATTTATTGGTTATGATAAGGCATCCTGTATGAAGACCATAAATACATTTGATGAGGCACTTATTCAGGAATTGCTGGATGCAAATGGGGACTGCGACCAATACAAAAATCTGCTTATGGACTTTCAACTTACAGAAGGGTGTAAGGTATTGCAGGCGTGTCTTGATGCAAAGATATTCAATGAAAGGTTGGGAGGCAGTATAGATGGATGTAAGGATGTTCTAAAGACAGAGAATATCTCCCTGGAGCTTGAGCAATGTATTTATTCAGCATATAGAAATAATAACGACTGTAATGGTGTTAACCTGTGTATCAATATCGCACAGGCTGATGTGGGTTTTGATACGATATTTACTGATACGGGAGTAGAAAAGGCTTGTGTTACAGATACAGATTCATACAACTGCGAATTTGTCTGTGATAAATTCCACTCCTGCACCAATCTCTACTGTCCACCGGAGAATGGAGATTGCACCAGAGATGATTGTATTAACGGCTGCAAAGACCCTGTTGGACAATTTACAATTGAACTTATGTGCTGTCTGGCAGAGAAGAGCTGTGAAGAAATCTCACAATGTTATTAAGAATGGCTGAATGTCTATATCAGTTATTATACCTGTATATAATGAGTCAGGTGTAATTGAATCCGTCCTCAAGGATTTAATTGAAAGTAGAAGAAATATAAATGCTCTGATTGATGCTGAGATTATATTCGTAGATGATGGAAGCACAGATGATACGGCAAAAATAATAAAATCATCAAAAATCTCTAACTCAAAAATAATATCAACTCCACATATGGGGCTCTCACATGCCCTATATACCGGGATAATGGCTGCATCTAAAGACATAATAGTAACCATTGATGCTGACGGGCAATTCTCTTTTGAGGATATACCCAGATTTTTAGAGAAACTTGAGAGTGAGAATGCGGATATTGTAACAGGTTATCGCATAAAAAGAAATGACAATATTATAAGGAAAATTAGTTCACTTATTGCAAACTTTTGTAAAAGATTAATACTAAACGATAATGTAAGGGATTCTACCTGCACACTCAAGGCATTTAAGAGGGAGGTGAGGGATAAGATATTATATTGCTTTGATGGATTTCACAGATTTATACCCTCATTTGCCATAATGAATGGATTGAAAGTTGTTGAAATCCCTGTTGTGCATAAGAATAGGATTGGGGGAACTGCGAAATTCGGGATAATAAACAGAATCCCCGATGTAATAATTGATATCTTTGGAGTGAGATGGCTCAAATATAAGAGATTCTCCCCTGATTCTGATGAGAGGAGATTCTCCTTTTATCCTGATATCTTCTTTATAATTCTACTCCTATCAGTTGTAATCGGTCTCTTTAATGGGTATTTCAGAGTTATTGATGACTTCTGGCTATATGGCTCTTTAAACAGATTTATTGGATATGACTATTCAAAGAGCTACGGTTGGGAGAACTTCATATTTAATGAGATTGTGCCACCCTTGATAAGAATAATTTATGCATCCTTTATGAACATTGGAACGGTAATAGGCGTAAAGTACCCTCTTGAATGGACAAATAAGGTGATAGGAATTTCAATTCTATTACTCTCTTATATACTTTTTACTAAATTTTTCAATTCTCATACCAGAAGGCATCTGGCAAAGTGGGTTGCCTTCTTAATCGTCTTTTATGGGGTTGTATCTTCCGAGATATATTCCGGACTTGCGAGGTCATTCTCCTATATCCTTATACCAGCCCTTTTGATAGCATTTGAAAAAAGGTCCTTAATTGCCATTTCTTCAATAACACTTCTCACTGCACTTTTATACCCGGTCTTACTCCCACTCTTCTTTATCTTTATAATGATTGGTTATCTTCTTTATGATATCAGACATCTGTTTCATTCAATTCTTCCTATCATTAGTGGATTGCTGGGACTTTTGCCGATGTTGTTGAGGATAGATCTAACAAAATTTAGTCCTCCAGATGCAGGGGATTCTTTTCTTAATCAGACACATATATTTGAGTTGCCGATTTCATCAAATTTACATCTTCTCTCTGGTTCTCTAACCGATCTGGGGGTAGTTGAATGGATAAATTTTAATTTTTTGCATCAATGGATTTTGAGTGATAATCTCAGGGATATTATCGGGATTATGCTCACTCTCTTCTTTTTACTTGCTGTTTTGAGAAGAATTTTGAGAAGAGAGAGAGAACGGATAGATATTGCAACTTTCTTTTTGCTCTTTATATTCTATATTGTTGGATTATTTCAGAGAGAATATACAGATATAGCCTATGTCTTCAAATGGGGAATCTTCTTCTCAGCAGTATATATAACCATTGGAATAATCAGGCCTGAATTGATCAGGAGATATAGAACTATTTTCATACTCTCAATCTCTGCCCTTATCTCTTTTTTTATTACACATTTGCTCTCAACTAAATTTGGATTTGGTGTCCATGAGCCCGGCAGACAGATACAGAGGGCATTTGCAATCATCTTTCCATTCCTCTCATCTGCACTTTTCTATTCTTCATTTGTGAGGGCAGGGGACATTCTTAAACCAATTGTAATCTTTATAATCTTTATAATCGTATGTATCTTCTACCCACAACTCAAACTCGTAAGCCCTGTTGATAGATATGTGATTGAGCGAATCTCATCCCTTAATAAGGGGTCTTTAATACTTTCTCATCCACTCACTGCAAACTGGATTGTCTCACATACAGATAAATATTCCACAATCATTGATGAGCAGATAAGGGTAACAAAGACAAATCCTATCAGAGGCTCAAAAGAGACCATTATGCCAACAGAGATGGCTGCCCTGATTTTAGGTATATATTATACTAATGATTTCAATAGAGCAGTTAATTGGTGTAAAAGTAAGAGCGATACATACATTCTGGTTGAGGAATATTATTATAGCGAAAGTTTTTTCAATTTACATAGAGAGCCTTACTACTCATTTGTAGAGCGAAATAATCCCTCAAAGGATTTTGCACTTCTAAAGATACCACTTGATCTGAGACACCCTATTACCCCGGAGGCATTTTTAATATCCTGTGAAGAGATGACAGAGAGATGATTGGAATAAAAGATATACCTTTTTTGATACTAATATTAATTCTGGCTACATTACTCTTTTTCCTCTTCGTAGACAAAAGGCCCTTTACCGATGAGGGTTCGTTCTGTACAATCGCAGAGGCTATATCAAATGGTTCGGTACTTTACAGAGATATATACAACGAGAAGGCTCCAATTCCATATTTCCTTGCTGCCCTGTTTGTAGATACAAATGGGGATAATATTAAAATATTGAGAAAGATCTCTTTTGTTGCGTTCTTATTTTGCATCCTTCTCTTATATCTCTTATTAAAAAAGAATGGACTGACAATTTTACAGACCTTTTTTATCTCTGTATTCTATATCCAGACCGCCCCGCTCTTTCAATCATTCAACTATACATCGGAGATTCTATCATTACCAATCATCCTGTTTATAATCAATCGCCTCTATATTATTGAGAGGAGCAAAGTGAATATTATTATTGGGTTTCTTACAATAATTCTGGTCTTTATTAAACAGCCTTTTATTCTCTTCTCCCTTTTAATAATGATATTTGCACTTTCTTCTCCAAATATCAGAAGGCATTTTTTTATAGGTGTTTTGTTCGGTATCGTATTTATATTCCTTTTACTGCTTATAACAAAGTCCTTCTTACCATTTGTTGAAAACCTCTCTTTTATCGCACATCACTTAAATTTAAGAGATTATGCGCGGTTGCCATATAGAGTAGAATATTATCAGTTCATATTGATTCTGGTTCTGTCTACTTTTTTGATTTACCATTATTTCAAAAAGAATCTGAAATTGATTCATATTCTGTTAGCATTGAGCCTCCTCCCTCAGGGGATGGTGAGAATGGATGCATTTAAGTTGCTTCCATTCTTTACTGTTCTGATTATAATGATTGCCAGATTGAGTATTATAGAGCAGGTGAAGAATCTATACATTATTCTCCTTATCCTATCTGTCACCCCTGTCTGGTTTTATAGAGATATCTTAAATCAGAATTTTGATAGTATTAAAAGTATCAGTTATACAGTTGAGACAAAGACAGATAAAAAGGATTCAATCTGGGTTGCACCACACGAGGCAAATATATATTGTCTCTCTCATAGAAGACCCTCCTCCAGATTCTTCTTTCTACTCCCCTGGATAAGTAAATCAGAGGTCTTTCTTACTCTTATTGAAGACCTTGTAAGAAGAGACCCTCCAGAGTGCATCGTGGATGTCTCAAAATTTAATAATGCGACTACATATAATCTTTCTGATATGTTCGCAGAATTTGGGGAAATTATAAAAAATTATAAGGATGTTATGGAGATTAATGGAGCAATAATCTATTGTAAGAAATAATGGGAGTAAATATGGATAAGATAAATCTGGATTTCTGGCTAATCTTTGGTCTTCTCGGACAGTTTGTATTTTTTTTAAGATTCTTTCTCCAGTGGATAGTTAGTGAGATAAAGAAGAGAAGCACAATTCCAGATGTGTTCTGGTATTTGAGTCTTCTGGGTGGGATAACATTATTTATTTATGCCATTCATAGGGAGGATATTGTATTTATTATAGGTCAGGGAGGCGGCCTAATTATTTATACAAGGAATATTATGTTGCTTAAGAAGGGGAAGAAGGAAACTATATGAGATTCCTCTTTCTACAGGATACAATTGATTCAGAGTCAATAGGTCTCTCTTATATCTCTGCTGTGCTTAAAAAAGCAGGTCATACTACCGAGCTTTACATCGCATCACTTGAGAACAATCTATTTGAAAAAATAAATGACTATTCTCCAGATATTATTCTGTTCTCTGTGATTATTACGAAACAGGATTTTTACAATAGGCTTGGCATCATTTTGAAGAGGAAATTTCCAGACATAAAGATAATTATAGGTGGCCCTTATGTTACACTGAAGAACGCTTATGCAAAGAATGATTGGGTTGATTTTGCAATAATTGGTGAAGGAGAGGATGCTATAATTGATCTAATAGAGGCACTTGAAAATGGAAAGGATTTCAGAAAAATAAAAAATCTGGTTTACAGAGAGGGTGATAAGCTGATTGTAAATGAATTGCGGGATTTGAAAGAGGATTTAGATAGTCTGCCTATTCCTGATAGAGAATTGTATTTAAAGTACAGGTCTTTTAAGGACCTCACTGTGAAACGTTTTATAAGTGGCAGAGGGTGTCCATACTCATGTACATTCTGTTTTGCAAGAAGATTGAGAGATATGTATCATCAGAAGGGAAAATATGTAAGAAAGCATTCGGTGGAGAGGGTCTGTGAAGAAATCAATATTATGAGAGAAAAGTCTGTGCTCAATACTGTTCATTTCTCTGATGACATTTTTCTGACCGATAAGAGATGGCTGGAAAGATTTGCAAAACTCTATCCAGAGGAGGTTGGACTGCCATTTCAATGTAATCTAACGGCAAAGACAATTGATGAAGAGACTATAAGGCTCTTAAAGGGTTGTGGGCTTAGAGGTGTGGGTATAGGGCTTGAGTCGGGAGTTGAGAGAATTAGAAATAATATTCTTGGGAAGCGTTTCTCAAATGAGGAGATAGAGGAGGTTTCAAGAATACTTCATAAATATAAAATTGAAATTTATACATACAATATGATAGCACTTCCTGAGGAGAGTATTGAGGATGCAATCTCCACGCTTGAATTGAACAGACATATGAAAATTAAAATAACTCAATGCAATATTGCTATTCCTTTTGAGGGATTACCTCTTACAGATATGGCAATTCAAAATTCTTTGCTTGAAGATACGTCAGTTGTATTCAATATGAATAAAAGACCTGAATCTCCAATCATAAAGGTTGAGGTCAAAGAGGAGTTTGAGAGGTTATTCCTTCTCTTTCCATTTCTGGTAAAGGCAAAGATTTCAACAAAGATTATTAGAATGTTGTTGAAACTTCCCTTGAATTTTATATATAGAATGCTTCATAAAATCAGTTATATTTTAAATATGAAAAGGTATTATGATATCTCTTTAATCTCTGGATTGAGGATTTTCTTTGATATAAGAAGAGGGGAGAGATATTTAAAAGACTTTTTTAAGAGAGAGAGATGAGCCAACTTTTAATATTGCTATCTCTGCTTCTACCTATAAGTAGTGGAGAGATACCACTCGGCTGTATGGAGGATGAAAATCCAATCAGGCTCAACTATCCATTCTTTACAATACCAGTGGGTAAGAAGGTGATGTACAATGAAAAATGTGATAAAAAGCATTATTTAAGTCAAAAACTACTTGATGAGATTTCTCCTTTAAATGGATTTACTGGATTGAAGAAAGAGAGTTCATCTGTTGTATTAAATAAAGATAGACAGTCAATAAAAAGATTCTATACAACATCAAACCTAACGCCTTATTATGGGATTAAGATTACAAAGGCAAAATTGAATATCATTAATAAGATTATGATAGCTCTTGAGAGAGAGTACGGAGATGGACTATTTTTACTGGTTTTGAGAAATGATAATGGAATGTTTGCAAGACAGATTATTGTTGATGAAATTAAGTGTGCAGTAGAGGTGATAATACCTGTTGCTGAATTTTTCCAGATACCTTATAAAGAGGGGGATTTCCTTGATGCAGAGTATCAGATTGAATTATATCTGATCAATTATAATAAAATGAAATGGAAGTTTGTTGGGTTTGAAATAGAGTGAAATTATTACTTAGAAAATTTATAGTGATTATCCTGATATTTCTCTCTCTGGAGATATTATTAAGGCTATTTAATAACCCTTTTTATGTCTCTGAGAAGAGGCTTTTTCAATTTAGAAAGGATTTGAAGATATCGGAGGGAAAATCGGGAATTTATATTGCAATGCTTGGCGATTCATTTACCTATGGTGTTAAGGTGAAAGATGAAGAGACATCCTCATATCAGCTTGAGAGACAATTGCGAGAGAGATTAGCTAGAGAAGATATATATGTAGATAATCTGGGTATAGCAGGGACTTCTACGATTGAACAGTATGTCATTTTTGAAAGAGTTGTTAAAAATTCTAATTATGATTTTGTAATTTTGAACTTCTTTATTGATGACTTTACACCATACTACTACTTTAATACCCTCTTAAATCCATATGAATATTGTAGAGAGTATCTAAAGTCTGGTGGCAATATGTTGGGTCTTCTCTCTATGATGAGATTATTTGAAATCACTACAATCTATTACGATATTATAAAAACATACATTAAAGTGGGCTCACCACTCACACCTGTATCATATATGTTGGAGAAGATGAGAGAGAGGGATTCGCTTAGATATATGTGTGCAAAGGGGAGATTGATTCAGATGGGAGAGGAGATTAAAAATTCCGGAAAGAGAGCGATATTTCTTATGATTCCCTCGCTTACCTTATATGATTATCAAAATCCATATCCAGAGGAGATAGCAAAATATGAGACAGAGGCGATGCTTATTGCAAAGGGGGCCGGATTTGAGGTAATTGATACAGTTGTGGAGTTGAGGGATAAATTAGACCAGCGGTTGATTGTGAAGAATGATATACACCTTAATAAAGATGGATATCGCTTGATTGCAGAGCTAATTGCAGATAAGATTATAGCATTGATGAAAAGATAGGATTATGAAGAATATTTTGATTGGAAAGGTTGAGACCGACCCTCTCATTCACTATGGAGGGTTATTTAATACACTTGAATGTTTGCTGTTTTTATCCTTTGTTTCATATCTGATATTCATCCCATTCATAAGAGAGAAGAGATATAAAAATTTTCTCTTTTATATTTCTACTCTAATGCCGATACTCAACATCTATTATAGGAACAATCATCCATTTGTGGGTGGAATATTTCTGGGGCACCT
>JBMFOP010000052.1:17004-22497 GCA_049969675.1 Myxococcota bacterium
CTGGTATCTTATTGATTTCAACACTTACAATTACTGATTTTGAAAGGGTCACCGCAGGGAATAATTTTCTTTCAAACAGGAAGTTGTTGTTATTGTCGATAATTGTCGTCTTCCTCATAAGGGGAGTCTTCCTCTTTGGTTCAAGGCCTACTGATTCTGGAATATTCTCTGGCGCCGGTGCTATTCTATATTTTCAAGGGAGCTCAATGTTCAGAGATTATTGGGGTGTGATATCTATAGGTTCAAGATATGGGCCTATGCTCTATCTCGCTTATCTGCCATTCGTCCCAATTGCATATCTCACCAGAACTCTCCTCTGGGGCGATGCATTAACCCAATGGAATTCTATATCTGATGTCCCCCTGGCAGTTGCCACATCTTACACAGGGGCGCTATTCTATGAAGGGTTGATTCTCTTTCTACTGATTAAATCATTTAAAAATTTTGGCTACTATGCTGCACTATTTTACCTGTTAAATCCCATCAATTCACTTATTCTCTCAGTCAACGCAAATGAACTCCCTCAGACAGCATTTTTTATTCTGGGAATATATCTACTAAAAAGGCCATTATGGTCATCCATATTTTTTGTCTTCTCCTCTCTTATGAAGATATATCCGATAATTCTGGCACCTATTTACTCTCTGGCATTAAAAAAAGATAAGATGATTTCTTTCTTACTTTCTCTTACTCTGCTTTTTACTGCTGGATTTATCTACTGGCTTTATGAGTCATCCCTTGCCCCTTTAGAACTCAGGACAAATCCGATAAGGGATGTCTTTCTCTATCAAAAAGACCCGGGGATATATCATTCACTCTGGTATTTTACAGATATAATTTTGGGAAGGCATTTTACTTATTTGATTTTATTCTTTGTTGTCTTGAATATTCTCATCTATGCAATATTGCTTTTTTTAAGAGAGAGAGGTAGATCTTTTCTAACACAGAAGATTACTATACTTATACTTGCGCTTGTAATTATTTTGAATCAATCACCACATCCGGGATATTATTACTTTATATATACGTTGCTCACTTACCTATTTTTTGAATATCAGGAGGAGAATAGACATATCTCCACCGAATCCAATCAGAGTTGAATTCACTTGTTTTTGGTACTGAATTATTGTATTGTCCAGACGATTCAGGAGGTAACTATGCAGGAATTAAAGTCTTCAACAAGAGAGCTATTTCAGTTTTATGACTGTGATGAGATGAGGGATTATTTCAGAAAGAAGGACAAGTCACTCAAGAGTAAACTTACAACTGTTCAGGAGGCTGTAAAAGATCTAATCTCTGATGGGGAGTACATTGCTATAGGTGGATTTGGCGGAGTGAGGATTCCAACAGCGGTTCTACATGAGATCGTCAGACAGAGAAAGAAGAATCTGGGGCTCTCGGGTCATACGGCGACACACGACTTCCAGATCCTGGTTGCAGGTGAGTGTATCAATAGATGTGATATTGCCTACATTATTGGATTGGAGGCAAGAGGGCTCTCTTCCAATGCCAGAAAGGCTGTGGAGAGTGGAAAGATAAAGGTGGTGGAGTGGACAAATGCAGCACTTGCCTGGAGATATAAGGCGGCGG
Source organism: Myxococcota bacterium (assembly GCA_049969675.1). GTDB lineage: Bacteria > Myxococcota > SpSt-1050 > SpSt-1050 > SpSt-1050 > SpSt-1050. The sequence continues at coordinate 18,595 of JBMFOP010000052.1, forward strand.
CGATGGGAGTGCCATTCTTACCTGCCAGAAATATGATGGGGACAGATGTATTCAAATATTCTGCGGCAAAGGAGATTGAGTGTCCTTTTACAGGGAAGAAGCTTGTGGCATATCCGGCACTTCACCCTGATGTGGGAATTATTCATGTCCATAGAGCAGATATTTACGGAAATTGTCAGATAGATGGCATTCAGATCGCTGACTATGAGATGGCGCGTGCCGCAAAGAAACTTATTATCACAACCGAACAGATTGTCCCAACCGAACAGATTAGAAATGACCCCACACGGACGATAATCCCATACTACCTTGTAGATGCTGTAATTGAGGTGCCTTTCGGCTCATATCCGGGGAATATGCCATATCTATATTACTCAGATGAAGAACACCTTAAAGAATGGCTGGAGGCAGAGAAAGAGCCACAGAGGTTTAAGGAGTTTCTGAACAAAAATATCTATAATGTAAAGGATTTCTATGAGTATATTGAAGTCAATGGTGGGCTCAAGAAGCTCCATAAATTGATGCAGATTGAAAAGTTAATTAACCAAGGGAGGTAACCTATGGCAGAATATAATTCAATGGAGTTGATGATATGCGTCGCCTCCAGATTTCTTGAGAATGGGGCGACTGTAGTTGTTGGCACCGGCGCCCCCTGTGCCGCAGCGATGCTCGCCCAGAAATTGAATGCCCCAGATCTGATGGCATTCTTTGAGGCAGGGGCATTTGCTCCAATCCTTCCGACGATGCCCATCTCTGTTGGTGATTCCAGGACATTCCACAAGGCACTTATGGCATCCGGTATGCTTGAGACAATGGAGGCCTGTCAGAAGGGGATGGTAGATTATTGCTTCCTCGGCGGCGCCCAGATTGATATGTATGGCAATCTTAATAGCTCTATGATTGGAACTGATTATGAACACCCAAAGGTAAGGTTCCCGGGTTCAGGCGGGGCAAATGACCTGGCTTCACTTACCTGGCGCACAATGGTTATCACCCCGCAGGACCCAAGGAGATTTGTGGAGAAGGTAGACTTTATTACATCACCCGGCTATTTAACAGGGAAAGGTGCAAGAGAGAAGGCGGGGCTACCAAGAGGAACTGGCCCATATAAAGTAATTACCAATCTCGGTGTTCTTGGCTATGATGAGGAGAGCTGCAGGATGAGAATTGAATCTGTTCACCCCGGTTATTCAATAGAGGATATAAAAAATAATACTGGATTTGAACTCCTGCTTGCAAAGAAGATTACAGAGACTAAAAAGCCGACAGAAGAGGAACTGAGAATATTAAGGGAAGAGGTTGACCCATATAAATATATAATTGGTAGAGGTTAAGTGTTGATTTTTATCAAGACAGGATATATCATCTATTAGGTTTTAAGGAGGTATCAATGTCAAGAAGGAATACGCGCAAGACCAATCTGAAAGAGTATCTCTCAAACTATAATTTTACAAAGACAAGTAATATCAGAAAAGAGAAGGGCAAACTCTACCTTCCTAATGTATATTGCCATAATGGACACCGTCTTATTACTTCTGAGGAGCTCTTTGATGGCTTTAAGGCGATTAAGATTCTGGCACTACAGGAGACAGGTGGAAGATATATTTACTATGTCTCACCTATTATAAACGACCAGAGAATAATCGGACCGGACCTGCCAGATAAGACTCCACTCAAACTCTGCTGTCCTACCTGTCACGAAGAGCTTCAACCACTCATCCCCTGCACCTGCAGACCCGGTGCAATGAGAAGGGCACTTTTTCTTACTCCAAAGGGGAAGAAGAGCTCGGCAGTAGGTGTATGCGACACCTATGGCTGTCCACACTCCTTTGTCATTGATGAAGGGGAGATAGTCTACGAAGTGGTGGAAGAGAAGTAATCACAAACATCAAAGGAAACTTTATATGACTCTGGAAAGAAGAGGTTCTCCACGAATACCTGTTGATGTGGGTATAAAGAGGAAGGGGAGTAGATTCTTCGTTAGATACAACGGAGATATCAGTACAAATGGAGTCTTTCTCAATACTGCTATCCCGCTACCTAAGGGAGAGAAGGTAGAGATAGAGATTCCCCTTGGGACAGATGAGATCCTCCATATAAAAGGAGAGGTTTTAGCTCAACGTCCTGAAGAGGCTGGTCTCGGTGTGAGTGTAATCTTCTCAAATATAAAAGAGGAAGATAAGAAGAGGATAGAGGATTACATCCGCTCCGTCTGCGTAGTTAGTAAATGATATCTGACAGGTATAAGACTATATTTTTTTTCACTCTCATTCTCTCTTTTTTAGCATTTGTTTACGGATTATACCGATTTGATGCAAACTCCAGACAATTAATAAAAGCCTCTACATTCTTCCCCGTCTATATGGAGGAGGAATTGCCGGATATAACTATATTTGATGAGAAGGGAGTGGAGATAAAGAGAGATTCTCTTTCAAAAGGATTGGTTGCTCTTCATTTCTGGGCTACCTGGTGTTCTTCCTGTGAGAGAGAGCTGGATAGTATCTCAAAATTAACCGAGAAGAAAATCTCTCTTTATTGTATTTCCATCGATGATGACCCAACAGAAGCCATAGAATATCTCAAAAAACTAAATCTAAAATTGCCACTCTATTTTGATAGGAATTCTGTTGTAGCAAAGAGGCTTGGAAGCAGCAAATTCCCCGAGACCTATATTCTCTATAATGGTAAAATAATCCTTAAATTTGAAGGACCGCGAGATTGGGAAAATAAAGAGTTAATAGAATTTATTTACAGAACTGCCTATGTTTCATTAACCTCTATTATCAAATAGGACGCGGGGAACAAATAGCGGCATATAGATATATGTCCATTCTACATTTCTCCTAATTAAGACACAGCCACAATTCCCGTTTAGGCGAAATGGCGGGGAGAAGCGACGCCTTGTAAATTAAGGTGCGTATTTGAAAATATAAATATCACCACCACCAGCACTATTAAAAGTGCATCCACCAAAATTTATTGAAGAACTACCAAAATATCCAGTCCCATACACATTACCATTTGTATCAACAGGGACAGAATAACTATAATCGCCACCATCACCTCCAAAGCCCTTACTCCATTTATGATTTCCATCTCCATCAAATCTGGCAAGAAAGATAACAAAACCACCTTTTGCATTTGTAAGTTCACCCACTCCAAAGTCTATTGATAATTCCCGGTTATATAAATATTTACATCTCTATCTACAGAGACAGAATAACCTTGATCACTACTATCCTCCCCAAATCTCCTACTCCATAGTAGATGTCTGAGAGCCAAAGTTGTCTCACAGCCATTAGACCAGTTGTTATCGCAATTTGCATACCCGCTATTGCAGATACACTTATTTACACTACAACCTGCATTGATACCACAACTTCCACCACATCCATCATCTCCGCACCCTTTCCAATTACAATTAGGAATGCATACATCTGTTATCACATCTATACCTGCATCCCCTTCTCTTTCTCCTTCACCTTTAGAATCAGAACATCCGCAGGTTAATAAAAAAATGAAAATTCCCGCAGCAAAAAATGATATAAACATCAAAAACATTTTCTTCATAGAAAACCCCTTCTTTAACAATCTTTTTGTCTAACGGTGAATAACATTAATAATATCTCATAACAAAGAATGAACTGTGTCAGGAAAAAATTAAAAAATTTACCATTCAATTATTAACCCCTAATTTGGCATAGTCGAAACCAGAGTCCTTGCAAAATTTTCTGCGCATTTTGAGTAGAAGTTGCGATTAAAAAATCTAATGGGGAAATTTGAGTTTTGATTCTATATACATATTACTAAATTAAGGGATGTTGTGTAGTTATAATTTCAGTCTGGGAAAAATTTATAATTTTTGGAAAAAATTAAGGAATTCACAGAGAAAAGATGGATTAT
>JBMFOP010000053.1:0-22299 GCA_049969675.1 Myxococcota bacterium
GATAGAAAAAAACAGACCATCATATTACTTAAAAATTGGGAAGTTAGGGGTTAAGATGTTGTCCTGCTGACAAATTGCCAGCCATAAAGTGCCAGATACTCTGTATTTCCAGATTATGTACGGGTTGAGTGTTGTCCCTCAATCCATCTATTGTAGAGATACATACTTATTACCGAGGCAAATCCGATTAGCATCAATACAAGCCATCCCTTTATCGCATTCTCGGGATTGAGTTTTAAGAGTCCATTTTCAAGTTTTACTGCATCTTTGCACATAATCTCATTGAATATAGCCGCTCCAACAGGTCCTCCCAGAAGCGCTCCAATAGCCATTGGCAGATTTGCATAACCCAAGAACAGCCCTTCCTGACCTTTGGGGGCAAGCGCCCCAATATATTCATAGGTGCGGGCTGAGGCAAAGATTTCCCCCAGGGCAATCAATGCAACCGTCATCACAATAAATAAGGAGCCAATCGGTAGAAGTGAGAAGACCTCTTTATATACCCCACCCTCAAGCAATAAAGGGATTACATTGATTATCATTGATAGACTTATGATAATTATGCCGACAATAATTGACCTTATAGGTTTCATCTTTCCAAAGAGCCTTGTAATCAGTAACTGAAAGAAGACTATAACAAATGGGTTTGCCATAGTATAGATATCTACAGGTGGATCTGTCTCAACGGTCTTCTTTAGATAGAGTGGAAGGACATTATAGACCTGAGCATATAAGAAGAAGAAGCCACTTGAGACGAGTAGAAATAGAGCGAATCTTACATTCTTTAATACAAGCACCATATTTACAAGAATCTCTTTTATACTCTTTGGGGGTTTATCATTTTTTATACCGAGCTCCTTTTCAGGGTCGTTATAGAGCAGCAGAACAACCAGCAATGCTACTATAGAACAGACCGCTGCAACTACAAATATGTAGGTAAGCGAAGATTCTGTCCTCACATAATATGCTACTCCCCTTCCGGTTAGAGAGCCAATATTAATTACCATATAAAAGATAGCAAAGGCTAAAGTCGCCTTCCCGGATGAAGTCTTTTGAACCGTACCTGAAATGCAGGGCTTTACAAAAGAACCACCAATGCCTATTAATAAAATAGAGAGAATTACTGGCAGTATTACCTGCATACCGGCGCTAATCTCCTTCTCTATAAATGGATTTAATTTACTACCCATCACAAAGACCGGGACGCTCATCATAAAATAACCTATAAAGAGCAGAACAAATGCGAGTATAAGTGCCTTCTTAAATCCTATCTGGTCCGCAATAGTTCCAGATAGAACAGGGAGGAAATATACAAGTGTCCAGAGTATACCATTTAGAGTACTTGGCCAGTAATCCCCAAGCCCGAGTTGTCCCAGATAGATGACCACAAAGCTCGCCATAGAATAATATGCCGCCCTCTCAAAGAGCTCTGTTATATTTGCGGTCCAGAATGACCTCGGGAAACCACTCATAAAGACCCCCTGAATGTGGTAGTAGTAAAATAAAAACATATATAAACCATTTTGCAAATCAAATATGGAGGTGAAGAGAACTATTATCTCTTTTCAAATCTGTCCAAAATAATTTTTTTTGATATGGGAGCCTCGGTAGGGTAAAATTATTTTATCAAACAAAAAACCTGAGATGAGGATTCCTATAAGTAAGTATAGCAGCATTTCTGGACAAATCTATGATTGGCGTAAGCAAATTATACAGATATTTTCAAAGAATATGTTTTATAAGTTGAGAGATAAATGCAGACAGAGATAGGGGAATTTGTGGCAATGTTATTTTGCCAATCAGGACTGGCTTATTCATTAAGTGGATTTCCCCCATCAATTAGGGCGAATATCTGAAGTTTCGTTCTACATTTGTGTGGTCATTGAGCAATCTTGTAGCAATACTTATGTATAATCTCTTTACATACAGTGATCTATGATAAAACCATTTAAGACTTATCCATAGTGGCATAGATGCAGAGCAACAAACATTAAAGGGAAATAAAAGAGCAGGGGGTTACCCTGCCTTAATTATCCTCTTATAAAATTATCCTTTAAGGAGTTACGCATTTACTATTCTGGCAGACCTCACCGCATCTGCATTCAGAATTCTTTGTACATCCATTTAGAAGGACTGGAGAGCATTTACCTGAGACACAATAAGGAGTTTCAGCGGGACAATCACAGCCGTCGTTGCAGCCCAGCACACAAAATCCATTATTTGAGCAGTAATTCCCACAGGGGCAATCATTATCTATAATACATCTATTTGTGGTTCTTGGCTGACAGAGGTTGTTTTTACAGATGAGTGGAGGATTCTGCATCTGAGGACAATCACAGGAGAATTTACACCTCTGAGCCAGAACGCACTGGAAGTTCTGACAGAGGTAGTTGCAGGGACAGTCATTGTTGTCAAAACAGGCATTGTCAGATTTTGGTGTACAGATATTGCCTTTGCATATCTCCTTCTCATTGCAGTCACAGGCATCAAGACACCTTGTAACCTCTTTACAGACGCCTTCTACACAGGACTGTTCACAGGGGCATTCTTTATCAGATACACATTTATCCGGTATCTTTGAACATATCATATTGATACAGGACGGCTTTGTCGGGTCCTTACAGTCGCAGGAGCTGTCACATACATCTGTTGCCTTCTGACAGGTACCATTGACACAGACTTCCATACAGGGGCAATTTCTGTCGTCGTTTCCGCAGTTGGGAGTTGGGAGCCTCCCGCAGTTCCCGTTTATACATATGGGGTTATCTTCTGGACAATCACAATTGGTTTCACACCCCTTCTGACAGGTATATTGGAACTGCCCTTTTACGCAGTGCTGGCCACAGGGACAGGGCTCATTTTTGCAGTCGCTTGTTGACTTATCCTTACAAACACCATTTACACATATCTGATTTACCTTACAATCACAACTTGTAGTACACTTAGAATTACCCTCGGCACAGAGATTTCCTACGCAATAACTGCCACAAGGGCAGAGGTTGTTATTGTTATTGCAGCCGACCAATACTGGGTCGTCGCATATACCATTTACACAGAGTGGTTTATCCTGTGGACAATCACAGGGGTCCTTGCAATATGTCTTGCAGAGGCTTAAAGGGTCATCAACACATTTATATTCTGGTGCACAATTATCGTAAGAGATTAATCCATCGCAATCTGAATACCATCCTTCTGAACGTGTCCCATAGCTGTCACAGAAGACCTTACAATCTTTACAGATTGCAAATCTGATCAGATTTCCATCACAATCATACCAACCCTCACTCTTTGTCCCAATCTTATCACATTTCGGCATACACCCCTTATATTCACAGACACACTCCACCACTGTTGAACCTGATGGGCAGGTAAAGAGCTTCTCATCCCCAACTTTACAGTAGACCGCTCCCGCATCAGTTGGACTGACATCTGTACCACCATCTATACTCACCACATCCTCACTGCCCTCATCAATAAACTCTCCATCGGCTGTAACAGTGTCCTCAACTGACCCATCCACCACCTCTCCATCTGGAGTTACTGAAATATCTGATGGGACATCTACAATACTGATTTCATCTCTTATAATGACATCTGATATTTCTCCATCTGAATAAGTATCAGTATGACCTGTTGAATCTTTGATGACATCAGCGACATTGATATCCAGTAGTGTAACATCCGTGTTGTTCCCGGAAGACTCCGAGACTGTGCTCCCACATCCATTGTATATTACTACCATCAATAGAATCAGGAAAACAGGAAGAATCTTTCTAATCATCTTAAAACCTCCTCTTTCAGGTTAAACTTCAGTAAATATTTTATCATATATTTTTATTAATGCAAATTTTAAATTTGCTATTTGACAGGATATACAATAATAGTGAAATCCTATGAGAATTGCACTAATCCATGAATGGATATCAGATTTAGGTGGCTCTGAGAAGGTTCTTAAAGAAATACTCTCATTATTTCCAGATTATCATCTATTTACCCTATTTTTCAGAAAGGAGAGCCTTTACAGGCTCGGCATTGATGAGAGCAGGGTTACAGCGAGCTTTCTAAATAAAATAAGAGGTATCTCAAAGATATATCGCTCACTCCTGCCGATCTTTCCAACTGCAATAGAGAGTCTGAATATATCTGATTATGATGTAATTTTCTCTTCCAGCCATATAGCCGCAAAGGGTGTCATACCAAAGCCATATCAGATTCATATCTGCTACTGTCATACGCCTGCAAGATATCTCTGGGATATGTCAAATGAATATCTGAAGATGAGGGGACTTGATAGAGCCCCTTTCTCAATAATATCTCATACGGCACTCAACTACTTAAGGCTCTGGGATGTCTCTACCTCAAACAGGGTTGATTACTTTATTGCAAATTCTGAATATACAAAGAGGAGAATTAAAAAGTATTACAATAGAGACGCCGTCGTCATTCATCCACCAGTGGAGATAGAGAGATTTTACTCATCTCCAAAGGGCGATTATTTCCTCTTCCTCTCCCGTCTTGTCCCGTACAAGAGGTGCGACCTTGCCGTAAAGGTGTTCTCAGAGATTAAGGACCGCCTTATTGTGATAGGAGATGGACCGGAGAAGAAGAGGCTGATGAAGATGGCTACAAAGAATGTTAAATTTACAGGATATCTTGATGACGAAGAGGTCAGAAGATATCTATCCGGTGCAAGGGCACTTATATATCCCTCTGAAGAGGACTTTGGTATCACAATGGTGGAGGCACTCGCCTCCGGGACACCTGTCATTGCCTTTGCAAGGGGCGGAGCCTCAGAGATAGTAAGAGATATCAGAGGTTCTGATTTTCCTACTGGAATACTCTTTGAAGAGCAGAGTGTCAGTTCCATAATAGAGGCAATAGAGATATTTAAGAAGAATGAGGGGCTTTTCAAAACAGATGTCCTTATTGATGCCTCAAAGAGATTTGCAAAGCAGATATTTGATGAAAAGATTCTACAATTTATGAAGAATATAAGATGATAAAGCCCTATCTTGTAATCTCGCTCGGAATATTCATTATATCTCTCAGTATTACAATAGTTGGAGTGGAGATATCACTCTTTTTATTACTTACATTTGTTCTAACAAGATATATCTCAAAGAATGATTTAAGTCTTAATCAGCCACTCTTTAAAGAGACCATACTTATTCCGCTGTATGCAATAATATCTGTATTCTTCTCCTGTGAAACAGTAACATCTCCTATGAATTTCTCCTCTTTCTGGGTCTTTCTTTCATATCCTGTTTTATACTATACAATCAGCAATGCTGATTTCAGATACATTGAGAGGGCAATGAATATCTCAATAATTGTCTCAGTAATTTTATCCATCTACGCCATTATACAGCACTTTACCGGGCTGAACCTCTTTGGAAATATCGTGAGGCACTCCCCTGATGGGATCAGATATCTCTCAACCGCCCACTTTAATAAGCATTCTACATTTGCATTCACAACCACATTTATACTTTCATATACAATAATAAGAATTCTTGTGCATCAGATATCAATTAGAGAGAAGTTCTTACTGATGGTTGCCTCCGTAATAATGCTTTACGCCGTTCTCTTCTCCTATGTGAGGGCGCCCATTATTACTGCCATTGCAGCCGCATCTCTAATATTATTTTTCGTCAGGAAAAAGTATATTATCTATCCATTTATAGTGGTTTTACTGTTTTTGACAACCATGTATATACTCAGCCCCTCCGTAATAACCAAGTATGTGGAGAGCATATCTGCTCAATCCGAATCGGGATGGCAACGACTATTTATTTATAAAAGGACACTTGAGATGCTTTCAGACAACAACGGGAGCGGTATAGGTTTTGGGAATTTTAATTATTATACCTATATATATTTTGACAACTTCTACAGGGATTTTCAGGTGAGGTGCCATTCACACAATCTATATCTACAATATCTTACAGAGATGGGAGTTATAGGCTTTATACTCATTTTGCTCTTTATATTTAATTTTTCATTGAAAAGTTTTGAAATAAGAAGAAGGATTTTAGATAAAAGAGAATTTTCATTTTATCTATGGGGGAATAGCGTCTTTATAATTATTGTCCTTTCAAGTCTTATGCAGTGTTCAATATACGATGGACATATAGCCTTCTACTTCTTTTTTGCAATAGCGATAGTGATGAACCTGTATCAAAAGTATCAGGAGATACCAAAAGATTCGGATTGATTTATTGCGCATTCAGGCTCTCCCTGAATCTATGCAATTTCTCCATCACATTCTTATTAACCATCGGTCCGTGACCTGAGCAGATAATATCTACCGGAGGTGGGTCCTGAAGAAATCTATACAACCTTTTATGACATTCAATTACATCATTTGAATACTGCTTTACTGCCGCGAATAGCTGCTCCTTCCTACCTATTGCAGGTATTCCGGTGAATAATACATCCCCGGAAAATAATATTCTTAAAGGTTTATGATATATAAATACCGAACCCTCTGTATGTCCAAACATCTCAAATATCTCAAAATCATTATCCACAAAATCTTCAAAAGGTAGTGCAGTTCTGCATTTAGCCGGTTTCTTATTTTCAAAGATGATCAGGATATCATCGTAGAACTCTCCTATCCCATAAGGGATCTTCGGAGGTCTTTTATCCCCTCTCAGATATGGTAGATCATTCCTGTGACAATATACCGGAATATCAAATTTCCTTGAGAGCAGTTCTGCATTTGCGGCGTGATCCGAGTGCCTGTGGGTGAGCAAAATCGCCCTTAAGTCCTTCGCCTGCCTTACTCCATAATATCTAAGACTCAACAATATTGCAGGGAGTTCCGCTGTATGCCCTGAATCTATCAGGTATCTATCTCCCCTCTGTGTTGTAAAGAGCCACACATTTGAGATTATAGTTCTAAGTCTCTTTATCTGGAATCTCCCTCTCACCATCTTGACCTGTCCTTTACTATGTCACAATCTACAACCCTTGGACCATTTTTGGACTTGAATGGTGAGAAGCAATATTCAAAGACATAGAACATATCCTCAATATTTACCTTACCATTCTCAGAAGAGGGACTATAAGGGTACTGCCCATCTGGAATTGAGCTATCCCACAGATCCCAGTATTGCCATTTGAGGTAATCATCAATAGATTTGCTGTACTGTGTGTGAATCAATCTTACCTCACTATTCTTTAGCGGAACTCCCTGAGATGCCGCCTTAAAGAGGTATGCTGCCATATCTCCGGGAAATTCTGGCCTGTCCTTAAAATCAGTATCTTTCATAGCCATATAGGTGTCAATTCTATCAATAATGCCCAGAGTCAGATATTTTGCCGCCCTATCCTGCCTCTTTATCAGGGAGAAAAGTTGTGAGTCCAGATGGAAGTTGCTCACTATCTCCAGATTGTAATAGTGACTCTCTACTGCCGCCTTCTCATAGGCATTAATTCCACCATTCCTGCAATTTATCCCCTTCGGGTCACTGTACGCAATAAGTGTTGTGGCGAGTTTTGCATTGCACTCTGCATATTTGTCCATAAATTCGTATGTCACAAAGCTTGCTAAATCCTCGGTTGGGATATATACCTTACCATCTTTATCTTTGGTCCGTATATAATATCCAGAGTCTACAATATCCTTTGTAAATCCCCGTATGTAATAGTGCGTCTCTTCAGCCACTCTCCTTAAATCCTCACTCTTTGCCATCTCCTCCATATACATTACATAGGCGGTGGCACGATAGATATGCGGAACATCGTCCTTGGAACGCATATTTGTTACCCATACATCTCCCCAGAATGGATTGTGCTTATATTCAAATCTCTGTGCATTCCAGCTCTCATAGGCATAATACCAATCTTTATAATCAATTACCTTTTTCTTGTTTCCTTCTATTGTATAACTGTGATTAAATGTAACAATATTTCTGGACATAATGAATTGATATGGGTCATTTTCATCATAGACCATTCCCTTCATAAAAGCCATAAGCCCCTTCATATATTGGTCGGCGATAAATCCCATCTCCTCATCACCCGTTAAAAGATATCCAGCAATCATCTGCCCCAGCACCTTCGTGGTCGGAATGGATGTATTGTGCGCACCCCCCCGACTCCCGTGATGCCAGATGACGGTATCACCTTCTTTGATTGGGTCAACATCGTGCCACCAGATGGCATAATCGGGATATCCAGTAGATTTATGAACCCCATGGCTGATTCTATTCAGCCACTTCCCAAACTCCACAGTCTTATAGAAGTTCATCAACTTCTTTGTAAACTCTGTAATCTCCTCATCAGTCAATGGCTCACCCTCATTTTGCCTCTCTATTTCAAATGGAAGGCTTTTGGGCAGACCTGCATCCACATCCATTGAGGCATCAACAAGTTCAATATCTTCAAGAGTAGAATCCACAATTGAATCCGTTGAATCCACATCTGTTATAACCCCACCAGTATCCCGCTCGCTACACTGATAAAGTGGAAATAACAGAAATAACAAAAAGAGAATTGAAAAGTTCTTTAAGTATGTCATAGAATTACTCCTTCAAAATAAAGCCGGTCTTAATTCAATATTTTACGAGAGAGTCTCTGGCTCCACAAAATTTAATTGCACTCTCCCTCCTGAGCGGGCAAGGGTGTTAATATGAGAAGTTGTGTAAAGAGAATGAATGTAAAAAAGTATTTCATTCTAACTTTATAAGGTTATTTACTCTAAAGTCCGAGATTATCCCGGTGGATTCAAGCTGGTCGATAAAAGTTATATACTCTTCAAGGGTCTTCTTTGCAGCCGTTGGAACCGCCACAAAGAGAATCCCTATCCCGCTCTTCTTTTCATCCTCATCCTTTGACACACGACTGATCTCTCCTATTATTTTTATCTGCTCCCGTGCAGTGGTACCGGGCAATATAAATGATAGATAGACCTTCTCTCCTACTTTGGGTGTTGACCTGAGATTGATAAAGATTCCACCACTTGAGACATCTACAGCCTGTGCAACACCCGAGACCTCTCCGATTGTGTATTTAACCTGAAATCCAACCGGGATTCTCTTAAATTTTCTCTTTTCTGTCATCTGTTCCCCTCTACTTAAAGCGCCCCCGACAGGAGTCGAACCTGCGGCTGACAGGGATTAGGAATCCCTCGCTCTATCCATCTGAGCTACGGGGGCGCAACTCAATTTAAGATAGAACCAAATTACAATTATGTCAAGTTTGGGGAGATGACTTATTGAATTTCTCTTTTCTTAAAAAATACTTTGGTTGATTGGACTATATCCCCATAATGTCGTATATACGATAAAGATAAATATGATATCATATAATCAGGAGGTGATAAGTATGAAGAAGAGATTGACACATCTTATTTACGGAGAAGAAGGTCAGGGTATGACCGAATACATAATTATTGTGGCATTGATCGCCATTGCTGCAATAGGAGTTATTACTGTATTCGGGGATAATATCAGGGCGCTCTTTAAGGCATCAACAAATGCGCTGGCTGGCGACCAGAATGTAACTCCTGAGACCCGTCAGTTCACTGGCAGTGTAAAGAAGACCCTTAGGGATTTTTCAAAGAATAAGACCCAGTAATATATATCCTACTTCTTCACATAATTGAAGGGTCTAAATCTACCTTTTGCTTTATTCCTTTCTACCAACTACGAGGATATTATTCGCCATCTCCTTAATATCTCCAATTGATAATAAAATGGCAATTACAAATAGGATAGGGAGCAGAAGTATTTTAATTGGTAGTAACGAGTAATATAATAATGTCCTTTTAATTTCCTTATCTCTGTATAAATGATGATTGAAGATATAAAGGGGTAGATGAAATAGGTGGGATGCGATTGTAAAGAATGCACCGCCGAGCATTATTATCTTTTCAATCTTAAATCCATTTTTATTTAAGACCTCTTTGATATAATAGCGTGTAAAGTTGTAATAATGTTCTGGTATATCGTGCGCAACCGATGTCTGAGGAATCAGAATAATAGCCTTCCCTCCCCTTTTTAGCACTCTATACATCTCACTTATAACTGCCTCTGGGTTTAAGGTGTGTTCAAGAAGGTGGATACAGAATATCGTATCAAACGAATCATTATCAAAGTCCAGTTTCTCTACATCGCCCTTTTTGAAATATACCCTCTCCCGTTTATCCTCTAAAATAGAAATTTCTCTCTTATCCACTATTGTGTATGTATTAAATGTAATCTTTATTTTCAAAAAGTTTCTGTAAAATTCCCCTCCACCAATATCAAGAATATCTCCCTTTGTATTCTCTCTGATGGCTTTGAATAGCTCACTATATGCCAGATTTCTAAAAAAATATAAAATTTGCTTTATCATTTGAGTATCTCTTACAATTACTTCTTATAAAATACTGCAATTATTAAGGCAAGACCAAAATTCCTTCAGATTTATAGACCAGCCTAAAATTACACCTCTCCACAATAAATTTTGGGTAAAAGACTTTACGAGGCGTCGCTTCGCTCCACCATGTCAGTAACCTTTTGTTTATAGCCCATAGTCCACAGTCAATAGTCCATAGACTACAATCAATTTTTATACTTCATCATACAATTTGTAAAAACTTTGGTGATTAAATAGATTCTTATTTGTGTAGATAAAATACAACCTGTAATATCTTGAATAATTTATCGTAGCCTAAACAGTCTAATTGAGAATTCTTTTGTGCATTTTATGTAGTGACGAATGATTTACTTTTTATTTTTCTCCCTTATATAAAATAGGTACCAGATGATGGTGCCTGCAACGAGCCCTATTAGATAACCGTTCTTAATATTTGCAGAGACGATTGCCACAAAAACTGTTATAAATAGATCACTCTCTTTTAACAGCATATCTTTAATTAACAAAATAAGCCCTACTCCTTCAAAGAGGAGTATTGGACCGAGTACTGAAAATGGAAATATCTTGATTAGTTCTGTAGCCACATCTGAGAAGAAAAGCCCTATAATAAGATACATACTGCCGTAGATAATGACCGAACCACCTGTTCGTGCTCCAAATGTATACTGTCCAACAAGACCTCCGGTACCATGACAGGTAGGGATTCCAGCAAAGAATGGATTGATAAGGTTCATTAATGAGTATGTAAGACCTATCTTCCTGATATCTACTCTTCTTTCGGGGAAGAGGTCCTCAATAGTTTTTTGTGTGGCTATTACCGAATTTGAGAGTGAGAGTGGTATCTGTGGTAGGGCAAGCAGTATAAGACCATCTATGATATTATCAAGTGTGATTGTATGAAATGTCGGCAGATGAAGGGCTACTCCTGAGGATATCTTCTGGTAGTCTATATTGAATATTGAGGCATACAAAAGCCCCATACCTATCACAATTAGAGAGGCGGGATATTTTCTATTCCTGAAAAGAAGGATGATTACAACAATTGCAACTATTGAAAGGGCGATATCAGCAGTGTTGTTTGAGATTATATATTTGTTTATTGAGACTGTTGCAAGTGAAATACCAAGGCCAGCCTGAACACCACGAATAGCGGGTTTGGGGATTATCTTTGCTAAAAGATTTAGAAGCCCGGAAATGGTGAGGAGAAGCATAATAATCCCAACAGATAATCCACCACCATAGAGGATCTCAGCATTGACCTTCTGACTTAATACAATCACAGCCATCGCCTTGAGAGGTTGAACAGCCATCGGAATTCCATAGATAAGGCCGGTTATCATCTGCATTATCCCGAACATTGTGAATGTAGAGGCAATATTCACATTCGTCGCAGAGATAATCCCAAGAATAAGTGGCAGATCAGTACCTATATCCCCGAAGGCGCCAGATAGTTCATTTCTGTCAAATCTGATTCTATTTCTTAAAATTGAGAATATCCTCATCCTTTTGTCTCCGAATTGTTTATAATCCAGATATTGTCACCAATCTTAATCTCACCACCTGAAATGACCTTCATAAAGATTCCCGATTCTGGCATAACACAAAATCCTACCTGTTTGAATATATTACATCTGGTGTGGCAGTCTTTCCCAATCTGTGTAACCTCCAGCAGGCAGTCATTTATTAAAATTCTCGTACCTATAACGATGTTTATATCACCGTTCATATCAGCAGTTATGTTTTCAGCAAAATCCCCAAAACCAATCTCAAGCCCTCTCTCCTTCATCCTTTTTATATCAGATTCAAAGAGCATACTTACCTGCCTGATTGAACTGCCGGCATGTGCATCTCCCTCAATTCCAAAGTTTTCAATCAACCTCGCACTCAATATCTGCCTCTTCTTCTCCCCCTTGTGTCGGCTGATATTGATTGAAAGGACCTTCCCTACCATAGTGGATAAATCCTTACACACTCACCTCTTTTATATGTCTGCTCCCCCTCCTCAGTGATAATCAGGCAATTTGCTGCTGATAGTCCGGACATCATATGTGAGCCCTGATTTACCACTGGCTCCACAATCAGTTTACCACCATCGCATCTATATATCCCCCTTAAGAATTCCGGTCTATCTCCCTTCTTTATAAATTCCTTTGCCACCATTGCCTCAAATGACCTGTGATAAGGCTCTTTAGACCCAAGCATCTTTCTGAGAGCAGGTAATACAAATAGAAATGAACTCACAAAACTGCTTACTGGGTTCCCTGGAAGACCAAAGATGAGTTTATCTCTCTTTTTACCAAAGAAAACTGGCTTCCCCGGTTTCATCTTTACTCTAAAGAAATACTCTCTTACTCCCAATTTTTTGAGGACATCTTTTATGTAGTCTACATTGCCTACTGATACACCTCCAGAGATTAGAATCACCTCTGATTCTTTCAGTACCCTTGTGAGCAATGTATGTATCTCTCTATAATTATCTTTCACAATTCCATAATAGTTGACATCCAATTCATTCATCTGCAAAAGCACCGATATAGAGTAGTAATTGGAATTGTAAATCTGAAAATCCTTTAATCTACTCCCGGGCTCCAGAAGTTCTGTGCCGGATGAGACAAATCCTATTTTCGGCTTCTTAAAAACCTTTATTCTTCTCAGCCCACACTGAGCGAGAAGTCCTATGATAGCAGGGGTTATGCGTTCCCCCATTTTCAGTATCTTTCTCCCCTCTTTTATCTCCTCTCCTCTGAATCTAATATTCTCCCCCTTTTTGACGGCTCTATAAACCAGTAAATAATTATCTTTAACATCTACCTCCTCCTTCATAACCACTGCATTGGCACCAGAAGGTATCTTTGATCCGGTAGAGATTACAATAGCCTCACCCCTTTGCAAACTTCTACTATATCTTTCACCTGTTCTGACCTCTCCCACTATCTTTAATCTAACAGGTTGATTTAAAGTGGCATTAATCGTATCCAGATAATTTATTGCATAACCATCCATTGCGGAGTTGTCAAACATAGGCAGATTTACAGGTGAGATTATATCCTCTGCGAGATATCTATTGATTGTATCCTCAATCAGGGCATATTCTTTTACAGAGAAGTCAGTATTATTTATTACAATATCAATCGCCTCATTATAAGATATCATCAGTGTCCTCCCATCCATAGCATCTTGAAGGAGTGAAAAATACTCGGGAACAAAATATCAAGAGATTCCTTTACACCCTTCTTTGAGCCCGGCAGGTTTATGATTATGGTATTTCCTCTTATGCCCGCTATACCCCTTGAAAGCATTGAATAAGGTGTTCTCTGCTGCCCATAATCTCTGATTGCCTCTGGTATCCCGGGGATCTCCCTTTCAATAATAGAAAGTGTGGCTTCAGGTGTATTATCTCTCGGGGAAAATCCGGTTCCACCAGTAGTAATGATTAAATCCAGCCTCTCTTTATCACACAGACTTTTTAGCCTCTCTTTGATCTCCTCCCTGTTATCTGGCATAATCTCATATCTTTTAACAATAACTCCATTGGCTTTTAATCTCTCAACTATCAATCTGCCTGATTCATCACCCTTCTTCCCCTGAGATATAGAATCTGACAGGACGAGCACAGCTGCCTTTAATCTCCTCTCTAAATCCGTTGTAAAATCTGTTTTCCCACCTCTCTTTTCAACCAGCCTGATCTCTTTTATTAACACCTTATCATCTATCATCTTCAGCATATCATATACAGTGAGTGCAGCAACACAGACAGATGTTAATGCCTCCATCTCAACACCAGTCTTATTGATGGATTTTACCTCGGATGTAATAGTGATATTATTGTTTTTAATATCAAACTTCAGATTTACATAGTCAATAGAAATGTTATGACAATAAGGTATTATTTGTGAGACATTCTTGGCGGCGAGTGTCCCCGCAACTTTTGAGACAGTAAAAACATCGCCTTTGGGCACAGAGTTTGATTTAATTGCCTTAATAGAACTTTTACTGACCTCTAATGTCGCCTCTGCGATGGCTGTTCTCAATGTATTATATTTATGAGATATATCCAGCATATCAGCCTCCTATCTCTACCATTGCCCTTGATGAGATTATTTTGCCCTCAAATATAGACTGTATATCGGGTTTTCTGTCATTCTGTATGGTAAATTTACTTATCTGCTCTCTTGCATATTCAAATGAAGAGCCTTTTATAAGCCCAAGAATATCAATATAATTGTTGGAGAATAGACAGGTGGTAAGATAGCCATAGCAGTTGACTCTCACTTTATTGCATATATTACAGAATGGCTGTGTTATAGGCTTTATAAATCCAATCTGCCCCCTTATATCATCTCTGAAATATCTGCGGCTCACAATCTGATTTCCGTTTTCAGCATATACAAATCCGAATCTCTCCCTGAGGGCATCTTCAATTTTTTGAGAAGGGACAAAGGCACCCTTTTGATAACTTTGAGTACAGAGAGGCATATATTCAATAAATCTCAGTTCCAGTTCCCGTATAGAGAGATATTTTACAATGTGCGGAAGTTCCTCAAAGATCTCCTCACCGTAAGCCACCATATTCAGTTTTACTTTAATGCCATTATCAAGTGCAGTATCTATTCCTTTCATTACATACTCAATATCTGTGCCAGTAATATATTTATATCTGTCCTTAAGAAGTGATGGGAGAGAGATATTAATTCGTCTCAGTCCCGCAGATGACAATAAAGGGCACACCCCCGCAAGCAATATCCCGTTTGTTGTGAGACCAATATCTTTTATCTCAGGAAACGATGAGATGATCCTGATGATATCTGATATATCATCTCTCAACAGTGGTTCACCACCAGTAATCCTGAGCTTTCTGGTTCCAATTTTCACAAAAAAGTTGAGTATGGATTTGATATCAGAGGGAGTTATATATCCCTTCTTCCCTCTATCTGATGTCCTTTGTGGCTTGCAGTAGAGACATCTGAGATTGCATCTATCTATTATAGATAATCTCAGATATTCAAATTTGCCAGACTTCACACAAACTCCTTTCCAAATACGGGAAGCATAGCCGTTTCCAGCCATACTCTATCGGTTGAGCACCATCTGACAGGTGACACAACTCGGAGTCTTATAGATACCTATATTAAAGCACCTAACACCATAATGCAATCTAAATCTTCTATACTTTTTTGAATCAACCTCTTCTGAATGTATCTCTTTCTTAAAGAGTCTTATTGCCTTCCCCATACCGGATGCAACTTCTGGTATCCTGTTTGCACCGAATATAATAAGAACTATAACAAGGATAATTATAAGCTCCTGTATACCCAGCCCGAACATATTCACCTCCTCAGTATTTCCCAATTACATTTAATAAAATCTGATTCGTATCTTTTAGTTTTGAGTCTTCATATTTTTCATTTAGGTATTGGATAGCCATTCCTACCTTACCATTAACAAAGTAATAATACGGGGCGATTATAAATCTGCTGGTACTATCATTTTCTTTCTTATCATCAGGGTCAAATGCCTCATATCTTACAAACAATCCAGTGTCATTTGAATCTAATAATGAGGCGAGCTTGATCTTTGCCCAGACTCCATATCCATTTCCTTCTATAGGACTGCTCCCTTCTGTGTCCTTTCCATCAAGAGTCCTGAGATACTGTCCAAGTATTGTAAGATATTCAAAGTCATATGATAGAGCAAGAATCTCTCTCTTTCTAACTCCTTCTGCCTCATTATTCAGTCCATCTATATCTGCCCTGCCATATCCATAATAGCCGTGCAGCATCAATCCCTTTGCATATTCAATAAATGGAAGGGGCCTTACGGATATTCTCAACATATAGTCCTTATCTTTGGTTGTCTCAGGTGCATTGTAACCCTCTCCATTTACGATGGAGATATGCATATCACCGAAGTCCGCAGGAAATTTATATAGCAGGCTGATGCCTCTATCTGTGCTGCTTAATTTCTTTACTTTATCACTAAAAACAGGGCCAAGCCACCTCATACCAGAGAGGTGATCCTCATAACCGACCCACGGTACATTGTGCTGACCAAATACGAGCCTTAAACCCTTAACAAATGGATTTTCAAACTCTATAAATGCATACTTTAAAAATTCACCATAAAATCCATTGTACTTTGAACCGGAGAGTTTGACTTCATTATCTTCCACGGAATATTTATCCTTTTTTGCAATGTCGCTTAGTTCAACAATATCTGTTGTGAGCTTGAAATTGAGGGAGAATTTACTCTCCTCATTTTTATAAAAGTTTCCGGATACACCAAAGTACGCCCTCCTGATATTGAAAGAATTGAGGTCTTTCTTCCCTTCAGTAAGATCATAGGTAAAGTCTGAAAATACCTCCAGAGACGGTTTGATCTCCTGAGAGAATAAAATTGTCGGGATAAGGGCAAATAATACAAAAATGACACTCTTCTTAAACATAAAATACCTCCTTAAAAAATTTTAAATCTTGACAAGATTGACATATGTATCATAAAATCCAACACTTCCTCCTACAGGGTCAATAAAGCAGGTGTTTTTAAGGAATGGGTCAGACCACATAACAGGATTGGCGTGAAATCCAGCACTCCTCCTTTTGTCTCCCAATATTTTTACTCCATCTATCTCAAAATCTGCAGCACCTGTTGCCCAGTGCCCAAAACCAAGTACAAATGTAATAATACCCGGTTTTACTGTCTCTGTAATCCTGACCTTCCCTGCAATTATCCTCTGTTCTTTATCATTAATTTGTAAAATACCTTCGGGATTGGTACTGCTTGTAACCTTTACCATATCTCCATTTTTTAATCCGAATTTAAGGGCATCAATTGAATTAACCAATATCTCATTTTCTGGCATCAGTGGCAATAAATAATAATTTGAAATAGTTCTGGACTTTGTATGCACAATAGTTCTATTCGTAATTAAATTTAATGGATATCCGTTTCGCAATTCATCAGGGAGTTTACCGGTATATCCCATAACAGGGATATAGCAGGCATATCCCTTGTGATGTTTACCTGTCCCACTATGAATGGTCTTATAAGTCTTCTCCTGATAAATATTTAGTAGTGTTCCATACGGATGTGTAAATAAGCCATCTTTAAATGCCTTATGATATTCTTCAAATCTTCCGCCCCTGTTCAATACATAAATAACCTTTTTATACATCCTGTCTCCAACAATCCTCTTAAGACGTTCAATATCTACAACAGATTTATCAATGTGTGAGCGGGACTTAATAAAGATATCTATTTCATAATCCGAGGCATCAGGTACATTCTGTGACCCATCCTCCTTTTCACCAAATGCAACATTTGCAACCATTCTAAGATACATATCGTCTGGATGAAAAAAGTCTAATCCAGTCCCAAAAGCGTCTTTTCCGAAACCAGGTAGTTTCAAATTTTCTGCTATTTTTAATACCAATGCCTCAAATGATATAGGTATCTGATTTCCAAAGACTGTGCACTTTTCTGTCAAAGCAGATATCACAGGCTGCCTTATATTCTGCACCTTAAATGGTATATTTGGATGCGAACCTTGAAATTCCCATCGCTCAAGATATGATAAGTCTGGAAAGATATAATCCGCATACATTGATGTGGTGCCAATAAGTATATCACTGGCAATAATTAGAGGGATCTTACTGGTATCTTTTAGTGCTTCAATCTGTTTATGTCCTGATGGCAGACTATATACCGGGCTTCCCATATATAGGAACAGCACCTTTATTGGATAAGGATATTGGTCAGCAGCGGATGGAATGATTTCTTCATAGACATCACTGGCGAGCGGATAATAATTTCGCTTTGCCGGATATCCATCAAATAGTGTTGTCTTTTCATAAGGGATATTTGACCTGATAAGATTTAGTCCAAATGCATCTATTTTACCCGGATGTTTTGAAAGGTCAAACAACTTCCCCTTCCCCTTAATGTCATATGTTGACGCCTTTATCATCCCTCCCTGGTGGTCAATGTTCCCGAGTAGAATATTAACCGTCATCCATGATAGGACATTATAAAAACCATTTGAGTGTTGAGCGGGTCCCCTATGCAAGTCTATTGCACAGGAATCTCTATATTCAGAGATCATTTCACATAATCTCTTTACATCATCTACTTCAAGTTCACATATTTTACACCATTCCTCAAAACTCTTACTCTCTGCTTCTTCTTTTATAATCTGAAGTGCGCTTTTTAATCTCCGACCACCCTCCAATTTGATATTCACAAAGAGCTCACCAAAGAGCTCTTCGCCCTCTTCATTGGGGTCAAAGGCAATATATTTTCCATCCTTAAAAATTACAAGAAACTTTTCTACATACTCCTTCCCATCCTTATTTTTTCTTATCTCTTCTTTTCTAAGCGGCTTCCCATCTACTAATAACTCAGAGGCCCTCACAAAGGTTGATGGTTTTCCGTCTCTGATTTCTACAAGCCAGGTTGCATTTGTATAAGATGGCTCTCCTATCTTCTTTGCCGCCATCTTATTTGCCGCTGCTAAAAACTTCTCATTATAAATCTTATTTATTGTGCTGTTTGGGTTATTGAGGTCGCCAAAATAGGTTGCCCTGCCTATGCAGGTGGTTACACAGATTGGCAATAGACCATTTTCTACTCTGTGAATACAGAAATGACACTTTCTTGCATTGCCTATTGGAGATTTATGCCCTTCTCGTATGATCCGTATATGATATTCAAAACTCGGTCCATATTCATATTTCTGTTTACCTCCCAAAATATTCTGATTTATTTGAATATCACCTGTGTAGCTCTCACCAAAATCTGAAACTCTTGCACCATAAGGACAGGCAGTAATGCAATATCTACATCCAATACATTTATCATAATCAATCTCTACAATTCCATCTTCCCGTTTATATGTTGCTCTAACTGGACATACGGCTGTACATGTCGGCCGCTCACATTGCATACATGGACGCGGCGTAAATTTAAGCCTGATGTTTGGAAATTTCCCCAACTCCTCAGTAATAACAGGTCTATACACAACCCCGGGAGGCAATTTATTTTCCGATATACATCCAACAGTACAGGCATAACATCCAATACATTTCCTGAGGTCTATGAGCATACCCCATCGTCTCTTATCAACTGGCTGTGAGAGAGAATATTCCAGTTCTGATTGCATCTTTAGAATCGGGTCAGATTTATCATTTGCTTTTAAATTTAATCTTATATGGTCAGTCTTTCTTTTTTTAACCCTGCTTTCTCTTTTATCCCTGAATCTATCTTTTAGTACCCCGGTTAGTGCCGCAGATAGAGCTGCCGCGGTTAGTATTCCAGCTCTGATAATATCTCTTCTGTTGATACTCATAGATAAGCCTCCTCCATCAATCGCCAATACTCATACCATTTGATAAAAAAATAGCAAAGTCAGTAAATTATAAATTCAATGTCAGAAAAAGTCCTACATATTTCAAGAATCTATTTTAACAAATCCCCTTTTCACAGCAAAGTTAAGTAATTCTGGTCTGGATGATATTCCGGTCTTTTCAAATATACGATTTTTATAGGTATCAACCGTCTTTTCACTTATACCAAGTTGATAGGCTATCTCCTTGAGCGTAAACCCCTTGACATACATACATAGTACCTGTACCTCGCGATCGCTGAGCTGGATACCCTGTTCATCTTCATCGGTCATTTTTTTGACGATCTCTGAATCCAGAAAGGTACCGCCCTCCATCACAGTACGGATGGCATTTATCAGGTCTCTATCTGCTGACCTCTTAGAGACATACCCCTTAGCCCCCTCCTTCAATGCCTGTTTTATATATTGTGCATTTTCATGCATCGTGAGAACAATTATCTTAACCTCTGGATATCTTTTTCTTATCTCTTTCATTACCTCCAACCCATTTTCATTATTCAAAGTAATATCAAGCAACAATATATCACAACTCTCTGATTCAAGAATCTTAAGCATATCCACACCACTATCTGCCTCCCCAACAATTGTAAACAGCCTTTCACTCTCAAGGAGCATCCGCAATCCCGCCCTCAATATCCTGTGGTCATCCAAAATCATTAATTTTATCTTTTTCATAACATCCCTCATTATGGGGCAATTGGCACTGTGACAATTACACGGGTCCCTCTATCTACCTCTGACATAATCCTGAAATTACCTCTTATAATCTCCGCCCTTTCCTTCATACCAAATATGCCTATACCCCTTCTATCTGACTCCACTTTCATCCCTCTGCCATCATCCGAAATCTCCATCAACAGACAGTCATTAGCCTCTTTTTTCAATATTACCTCAATCTGTCTTGCTGATGAATGTCTTATTGCATTTCTCGTTGCCTCCTGAAAGATTCTGAACATCTGAACCTCAATCTCTTTTGAGAATCTCTTATTGGTTAAATCTTTATCAGCATAGAGAAAAAATCTGATATTACTATAGGTTATGGATAAAATTTTTATCTCTTCTTCTAAAGCCACCAATAGTCCAAAGTCTGTCAGTATCGGGTTTCTGAGTTCCATAGATAATGAATGTATATCATCAAGGATTGAATTCAGGATTCCCACAAATTCATTGAACTTATTCTGTATATTCACATCTGTTATTGATGCCTCTATAGATTTAATTGCCATCTTGATAGAACTCAATGTCTGCCCTGTCCTGTCATGCAATTCTCTGGAGATTCGTAACCTCTCATCTTCCTGTGTATTTATCAATCTCTGCACCAACTCCTTACGCGCCAGTTGTTCTCGTAAAATAGTATCCGCCATATTATTAAACTCTCTTGAGAGTCTTCCTATCTCATCATCAAACCATGGTTTTGCTCTGATACTTAAATCTCCATCCTTTATTTTATCAATAGCCTGTATCAGGTTTTTAATTTTGAAATATATTGGTATCTATATTTATCTTTGTGACGACCGGGGGCATCCCAAAATCGGGTGAGATATCAATGACTCTGGTATTGTCCTTAATATCTTTGTTTGAATCAGCAAGCATATCATATACTATTGAATCAACAGATGCGCCATCCACCAATCCATTAACAATAAGTTCTATGGATTTATCATGACTTGATGTATATACCACTCTATTAAAATAATCGGAGGGCTTAAGGTTTTTAGTCGTCAACAGATATTTAACATATAAATAACCGGTCAAAGACAGTGGGTCTGTAAACGCAAAGCTATGATTCTTTAGTTCATCAAAATTATTGATATTGATTTTACTATTTACTATTATGTATGAGTTATATGTAGTTTTATCTCTTATTTGAGGAACCACAAGAATTTTCATACTCTCTCTATCCATCAGATAAGAACCAGTACATATAATTGCGATATCACATTCATTACTCTTTATTGCATTGTTTGTATCTATGTAAGATCTAAAAAATACCTGTTCTATCTCTATTCCGAGTCTCTCCTGAATATATTTTATCAATCTGCTATAATATGCAAAAGACGATTTCGGTGAAATTACGGGGGCAACAGCAAATTTTAAAGATGTACTGGATTTCGCTGTTCTAACTACGGCAGATGGGTCATCTGCATATATCTTTACATTCCTCTCTTTTTTATCAGAACAACATAAAAAACTAAGTACTATGAAGAAGATGGATAAAATATATTTCATAGAAAGTATAATACCTTATTTTTTGTTATCGTCAACAATCATTTCATCTACTCCTCTCTTTTTAGTAGATATCATATCTCACCAAAATAAATTTTAATTTTAGACCTCTTAGATATTGAATCTTGAAGCGGATGTTCACCTAGCTTGCCATCCCGATTATACCCATAAGCCCCAAAATGGTTATGTTCCCCCTCTAAGTAACTGCTCGTTACATCATACAAAAATAACACACCTGCCTTCCTGTCACGCCTCCATCTGAATAGTCTCTCTTCTATCTCCCCTTGATTTTCTGCCAGCCATCTCAGATT
>JBMFOP010000054.1:0-21261 GCA_049969675.1 Myxococcota bacterium
GTTTTTATATGAGATTGATGGAAATGGAATCGAGGATCACTGGCATTGAATATTCAGATGCGACCTCTATAATAGATGAACATTACAGGGGTTTTGACAGATTCATTGAAATGAAGATAGAAAAAGGAAGGATAAAAGGAATAAAAAGGAACACTGGAAAGAACATAATGAAAGCAAAGGTGATTACCCTTTTCAGATTCTCAATATCAGGTTTTATGAGAATGAGAGAGAAAAGAATTGAGAGAATCATCATACCGATTCCCACTATCTTTTCTATTGGTAGTATCAGTAAAGAAAAGAACATTATAAAGGAGTATACCACCCTTGTTACTGGCAAAGTCTTTAGAATATGACCAGAACTTCTTCCCCAGACCTCAAGGAACAAATTACAGCTCATCTCTTCTCTGCGATTATTAAAAAGTGTTCATTGTCATCTTCAAGAGATATTATCTCAAAACCATATCGTTTTATCTGGTGTGAAATTTCTTTAGCAGGGAGGAGGATATCTTTATTGACCACACTATCAATATTTCTGTGTATCTCGTTAATTCTCTCTCTCCCATGAGTATGCCATATTATAAATCTACCACCCCTTTTTAGTATCCTTTTGATATTTAGAATCGCTCTTTCTGTATCATCTATATGTGGCCAGACCGAATAACAAATTACATAATCACAGGAGTTCTCCTCAATATCAACTTTCTCAATTGGAGATACAAACCAATTTACTCTTTTGTCGTATATCTTGTTCTTTGCAAGATCTATCATCTTCTCTGATATATCCACTGCCAATATCTTCCCGTCATTTGATAGATGTTGAAGTAATATCAGAGTCAAATTCCCTGTCCCGCAGCCCACATCAACCACAATTGAATTTTCTGGAATATTGAACGAACAGATGCCTCTTCTTAGTGTGTTAAATAACATCTCTCTATCATCAACAAACTCATCCCAGTTGTGTGCAATGCTATTAAAATAATCTGCCTTTGCTTTATAGTTCATCTCTCATCTCCTCTTTTTTCTCATCTTCTGGTTAGTCTTACAACTGCAGGCACAATCAGCAGGATTAAAATTAATCCGGGCCATCCACTTAAAAATGAAACACCTGCTAAAAATTTGGCTGGTAACTTCATAAATATTGAAAACAGATATACCAGTCCTACATACATTGCCCTTCCAAGTAGAAGAATGGGTACAAGAAATATCCATTCATTAGATTTTGGGAATCTATGATATAAAATAGATATTAGTGCAGTCATTATTGACAACTCTATTGACATAAAAATTGCTATTGGAGGGTAAATAGGTGGCATCCCCGTGGCTAAAGATGAAAGAAGTGGCACTATCAATGAGGTTAGGGCGGCCGAAAGAGGTTTCACATAGAATGCGAGGGCAATAAGGGGGAGATACATAGGCATAAATATATGTCCGAGCCTTATGACGTGGAATATTACCGGCATAAGTAAAGCCAATGCGCCGAAAAGTCCACAATAAGCGAGTTCCAATGAATATCTATTCTGGTTCATATCCCTATCCTCAGTCCCAATAATGCATTTATTCCGGGCATAGGGTAATCCTTTATATACTCATTCTCTATATCAAGCAAGTTTCTTATAATTAAATACAAATTTATTGGAACTTTGAATGTATTAATATCTGTTCCAGAGAAGAAATCTACAAAGAATACATCTTTCATAGGACCTCTGGAATAATTATTCTCATATAGCCCCGATACATATTCCATTGATAGACCAAACTTGTAGAGATTGTTTTTTAGTTCACCTCTGTATATGAAGCCTATATTGAGTTTTCTGGATGGATTCTGCTTTGTATATCTGCCTACATCCTGTATATCGTATGAAATGTTAAGACTCATACCAAGAGGATTATTTAATCCGATATTTGCCTCAAGTCCCGGGACCTCATATTCATCAATATTTACAACCTCGGCAGTGGGCCATGCCCCAAAATACTTTATTAGATTCTTTGCATAAGTTTTGTAGTATGTGATTTCTGTATTAAATGTACCGTCATTATATCCAAGAGAGATATCTCTATTTAAGGAGGTCTCTGGCTTGAGATCGGGATTTGCAACCGGGAAAGGGAGATATAGCTCTCTGATTGTGGGCTGTCTAAAATTTTTTGATATCCTTGTTCTAAAGTATAGATCTGTATAAAAATTGTATAATAAGCCAAACTGATAAAGAAAGAAATCCTGATATGTAGGACTATAATGTTCTCTTAGACCAGCCTGTATAGATAATTTGAATGGTAATCTCAATACTGTCTGGTTATATATTGCATATCCAGAGAGGTCTTTTCTGTCTGATTGATATCCTGAAATAATGTTCTCTGCAGAACCCCCACTATTAATAGACGAGATGCCAAAGGTGCTTTGAATATAGTTTATAAATTTTATATTAATTTCTGTAATCAACCCAGCCGCATAATCGTATGAGCGAAAACCATCATAAAGCCTGTGTTCACCGCCATTTATAAACGGGATAATACTTGTTTTGATATTCTCTCTCTCATATTCCAGTTTCAAATGAAAATTATTTCTATATACATTGTAAAAATGATTTATGAATGGATGTGGTGCCGGTCCGGGGTCATACCCATCAATTGATACAAATTTTTCAAATAGAGAAACTCTTAATTTGTCATTTATCTCGTATTGAGTCGTTGCACCTATGACATTGGTTGTTCCGCCTGCATAGTCCCTGTGCCCATCAGAGTTTATATGGGATATTGCGATATTGTATGAGAGCCCTGTGGTTCTAATGGAGAGGATAATTCTATTTCGCAAAGTATTAAAACTCCCTATTGCTGTGTCAGTTTGGAGTTCAGCCCCCGCATCTCTCTTGAAGTAAGGATTTAGTATTATGACTGCACCCATTGCATTGCTTCCATATCTGACAGAATCACCACCTTTAATAACCTCAACAGAGGAGATCAATTCTGGAACATATGCGTCCGGGATAGGATGACCGAATATTCCCTGATAATCGGGAATACCATCTTCCACGACGAGGACCTGAGTGTTTGGTGAACCACCAAGTCCCCTCACACTAATCCCTCCGGATGCCCCTGAGGATATTCCGTGGAATCCAGACTTGCTGGATGTAACATAGATA
This sequence comes from Myxococcota bacterium, assembly GCA_049969675.1. GTDB lineage: Bacteria > Myxococcota > SpSt-1050 > SpSt-1050 > SpSt-1050 > SpSt-1050. The sequence continues at coordinate 3,138 of JBMFOP010000054.1, forward strand.
TCGGAAGAGAACTGTGAGATTGTCTCAAGTAATGTCCCTCGTGAAGAGTTCAGAATATCTTCCCCTTTAATCTTTACAGTATCTGCTGTCCCACCGAGGTCATTACCCTTCTTTTCTTTTATTGTAGTTGTGAATTCCACGGAAGGCTTATCTTCTATCTCCTCTAATTCAACATCGGGGACAACATAAAAAGGTAGGTAAAAATAAAGAAGAAATATGCTTACAAAACCGGTCATCAGAATTAATGTCCATAAGGACCGGGGACCGTAAAGTCCTGGTCAACAGCGTCCGGGGTGATTTCGATTATATAACTCTCTCCGCGTTCAAATCTGTATTCAGTTCTCGTCATATAATTGTACCAGAGAGGTTCTTTAGAAATGATATCTGTATCTGCATTTGGAGTACCACCATCACAGAGACATAAACCATCAAGATTTCCATATTCAGTTTGAGTCTGACAGTACTTTTCAAGATTAATTCTCTTAAATGTCACCCTGAAGTTGCCCGGGAGGCAGTGCATAGGGGCTGTCGCCTTTTCATATCCAACAACCCCTTCATATATGCAACCACCTGCCGAGATATCCTTCATCATAAAAGCGGGACCTAATTTGTTTATTACAACAACCTCAGGGTACATATCAGAACACCCCGAGAACCCGGCAAAAATAATTAACAAAGTGAATAAACGCCTTATTTCAGACACTGTGTATTCTGTGTCCTCTCTGAATAGGGCTTAAAGTTATATTCAGGGTAGAGTTGAAGTATTTTATTATATAATTCTTCAGGAATGGGTTTCACACCCTCTGGTGGACAGGGTCCCTGATGATTTGGGGCATTGATATTTATTACCCTGTGCTGTCCCTTTACTACCTCTTCCTCATTCTTACTGGCTATTGGTAGGCAATGTTCAGGGTTGCAGTCGGGGTCATTCCACGCAGCTACCATTAATACATAATCAAGACCAGCCTCTACTTCTTTCTCATCACTTGTTTCTCCAAGCCCAATCTTTCCAAACTCCACTCCTCTGTAATTTGCCTTGCATATGGTCCATGGTGGTCTTCTTTCCATCTCAGGGTTGTTGAAATCGTTTTTAATCTTAACATAGGCGGTATTCTGTACTAGATTACCCGTGTCCAGAGTATCGCTGACATCTGAACCACCACCCTCATCGCTATTACACCCAGCAATCCATAGAAATGTAAGTAAAATAACTGAAACAAAAAATACCTTTCTCATAAATTACCTCCTTGTGCCTATCTTTTAGTGGCACGAATATGATAATTATAGCACAAATCTGACTTTGTCAAGCTTAAATAATAAGATGAGTTCATTGTATCTTTTCTACAAAGTCTCTTGTAATAAAATCTGAGGGCATCCAAAATGTATAATAGATAATCCGCAGGTTTAAGATTTATGCCTGATTTGGTGCGTAAAGCATTACGCAGTGGTCTTAAAATTACACGATTTTTTTTTAAGGTCTGTGTAAGACAACCTTAAAAATAATGCGTGATTTCAATAGATTACCCATTGTGTCCTTTGTCACAATCTGGCATAGCAGTTGACTAGCTCATATGGCTTCTTTAAGAGAGGAGAGTGGTGAAGAAGAGAATACATATTATATATATCCTTCCAAATCTATTTACAATATCAAGCCTTGTGCTTGGAATTTATGCGATTATTTCAGCATCTATTGGAACGGTGCAGGGACTTATAAATGCAGCGATTGCGATATGTTTTTCTATCCTCTTTGACTCTATGGATGGAAGGGTTGCCAGACTTACAAAGACAGAGAGCCTCTTTGGGATGCAGCTTGATTCGCTCGCTGACCTTGTGGCATTTGGAGTTGCCCCGGCATTTCTGCTCTATAAATGGGATCTTTATAATGTGGGGATCCTCGGTATTGCAGCGGCTGCGATGTTTGCTACCTGTGGTGCTTTAAGGCTTGCCAGATTTAATGTAATAGCCCTTAAGAATTCAAAACAGTCATCAGAATACTTCATTGGATTGCCGATTCCGGGCGGTGCCGGTATTGTGGTCTCGCTCTTTCTTACGATGAACCATTCATTTAATTTAGTAGAGCCAAACACTCTAAATACACCGGTTAATATGGTGATTTTTTCTGCGATTATCTCATACCTGATGGTTAGCAACATCAGATATCCTACATTCAAGCATGTCAGGCCGACACCCAGGAACTTCTCATTTACGGTTTTGATTCTGATTGCGACTGTGTATGTATCAGTTGTTATAAATCTTCCTGTAGCGCTCTTCTCTCTAATAAGTATTTATACGCTCCTCGGTCCGGTTATGGAGATTATGTTTTATAAGAAGAGAAAGGGAGAGGTTATTAAAGAAGAGTATTAGTGCCCTCATGTGTTATAGGCTCCTCCTTGGCTGGCAAGAGCCCATCCCCAAATTGGCTCTTGCCAGTTTTTTTTTTTTTATTGTTAAAGCCGTTTTTCATTGTAAATAAGCCCTTTTTATAATATTTAACGCCACCAATCAGGAGGTTTGATGATGAATTCAGAGATAAAAGAGGCGCTTACTTTTGATGATGTGCTTCTATTACCGAGATATTCTGATGTCCTTCCGACAGAGGTTGATACCACTACTTATGTGAGTAGAAATATAAAATTGAATATCCCTATTGTATCTGCTGCAATGGATACGGTCACAGAGGCAAAGACTGCAATTGCTATGGCTCGCGAGGGTGGCATCGGAATAATTCACAAAAATATGAGTATTCTTGATCAGGCAGATGAGGTTCATAAGGTGAAGAAGTCTGAGAGTTATATTATAAATGACCCTATCACAATAGAACCAGAGAAGAAACTTATTGATGCGCTCAATCTTATGAATACCTATCAGATCTCTGGAATCCCTGTAGTAAAAAACGGTCGTCTGAGAGGGATGATTACACACAGGGATATCAGATTTCAGAAAAATCTGGAGTTGCAGGTCAGCGAGGTAATGACAAGAAGATTGATTACTGCAGGTGAGGGAATTTCACTAAAGGACGCTGAAGAATTACTTAGAAAGCACAGAATTGAGAAACTCCCGGTGGTGGATGAAAATTATAATCTAAAAGGGTTAATTACGATAAAGGATATTGATAAGACGGTAATGTATCCGCATTCTTCAAAGGATAGGCAGGGACGACTGATTGTTGGTGCGGCTGTGGGGACTGCAAAAGATACTATGGAGAGGGTAGAGGCACTTGTGGCGGCAGGTGTGGACCTCATTGTAATTGATACTGCACATGGACATTCAAAGAATGTAATTGAAACACTCAGGAAGATAAAACTGAGATACAGAGATATTGATGTGGTGGCTGGGAATATAGCAACAAGAGAGGCAGCGGAAGAACTCATCTCTGCTGGTGCTGATGGAATAAAGGTAGGAATTGGCCCTGGCTCAATCTGCACCACCCGAATTGTGGCAGGTGTAGGTGTGCCACAGATAACTGCAATTATGGAATGCGCGGCAGTTGCCTCAAAGAAGAAGGTCCCTCTGATCGCAGATGGTGGGATTAGATATTCGGGAGATATTACAAAGGCGATTGCCGCCGGTGCCGACTCTGTTATGATAGGCTCTTTATTTGCAGGGACAGAGGAGAGCCCCGGGGAGGTCATCATCTATCAGGGACGCGCATATAAACTTTACAGAGGTATGGGCTCAATCTCTGCGATGCAGATGGGAAGCAAGGATAGATATGGTCAGGAGAAGGTTGAGGACTTAAAAAAACTTGTCCCAGAGGGGATAGAGGGGCGAGTCCCATATCGTGGCTTACTTAGAGATAATCTCTATCAATTGGTCGGCGGACTGAAATCTGGTATGGGATATCTCGGTGCAAGGAACATAACAGAATTAAAGAAGAATGCACAGTTTATCAGGATTACAAGCGCTGGATTCAGAGAGAGCCATGTCCACGATGTAATTATTACAAAGGAGTCCCCTAACTACAGACAGGAGTAAAAATATATTCTCTCCGAAAATTAACACCTCTTATAAGTAGGGTTCATCGGAATTTCTAATTGGTAATCCTTTAGTTCACCTAAGTCAAAAAATTGTATTCTTAGCAGGGAGAAGTAACAAATATACAAAAGAGTTGCAAGGCACTTGAAAGACGCAGACGAACGAGGCTGAGCCTTTTGTTTGAACAGAGTAAAGGGAAGAATTGGCTCATTCATTTATATTTATAAACTTTTAGCATTGGGATAAGAACCATTCAGGTTAAAATAGACTTTGAGGGTGTTGGAGACATACTTATGTTACCATTAAAAAACCCAATGAGCCTTTGTATAAATCAGATTTTTCTTGACCGGTTTTCTGGCTTACTATATCTTGCACTGAACAGGGTATATAAGAATTCTTAATAATGCCTTACAGGATTTGATAAAAATGAGTATGCAAAATACCGACCTTACATTTATAACAAATGAACCTGGACAGACCCTTAAAGAGAGATTTGAAGTGCTGATTAAGGACTCGTGCCTTTTTGACTGCCTGGTGGGTTATTTTTATACAAGTGGGTTTTATGCCATTTATAAGTCCCTTGGGAAGACTCAAAAGATGAGGGTTCTTATAGGAATTGCTACATCAAGAGAGACATATGATTCAATCAAAACTGCAGAAAATGAGGATAGGCATACTCAACTTTCTCATACTGAGGCAAAAGAGGTATTTGAAAATCTGGTTGAAAAAGAGGAGGATTTGCAAAGAAATAATATCAAATTTCCCGAAGTAGAAGATCCAAAACCACTATATTATCAACTGAATGAAGAAGAAGACAAAATTTTTATGGAGACTATTAGATTGATTGCGCAGGAATTTACCTATGCTCGTTATACTCCTTTACTTTATTTAAATGAAATTCTGACATCCAAACTATGATTATGATTTTTCAAAGGGATAATAAAACTGAAAATTATAGAATTGATTTCAGGCGACTATTAACTGATAATGTTAAACTAGAAGATATTGAAGATTTATTAAATAGAAAGCCAAATTCTAAAATTGAATACCTTTCTCCCATTATAAAGAGAAAGGACTTTGACCATTCCTAGACCTTGTAGATCAAATCCTCTCCCTCACCAATCCAAGGATTATATGGAAAATCAAGAAAAGCAACAAAAGGTTAAACAACTTGAAAAAGATATTGACTATTTAATTTATAACTTGTATGATCTTCCCTATGAAGAGATAAAGACAATTGAATGAGGAAAATTATGAAGAAAAAACCTGATGAAATTATTGAGATTTTAATTAGGCACAAACAAGAACTCAAAGAAAAATTTGGTATTATTAAAATAGGAGTTTTTGGTTCTTTTGTAAAGGGGAAGGAAACTAAAAAAAGCGACATTGATATTTATGTAGAGCTTGATATTGAAAAAGTCACGCTTTCAAAGTATCTGGAGCTTGTAGCATACCTTGAATCACTGTTCGGCAGGAAAGTAGATATTCTTACAAGAGATAGCGTTGAGACCATAAGAATTCCACATATCAAAGAAGGAATAAAGAAAGAGATTATCTATGCGTAGAACTGATAAAGAATTTCTAATGGATATCCTTGAAGCATTAAGAAGGATAAATAAATATGTGCGTGGTTTAAAATATGAAGATTTTTTAAATGATGATGAAAAACAAGATGAAGGAATATTGAAGTAATTGGAGAAGCTGCAAAGAATATTTCTATTAAACTAAAAGAAAAATATCCTGGTATAAATTGGAAAGATATGTCTGGAATGCGTGATAAACTAATACACTTTTATTTTGGTGTTAGATTGGAAATAGTCTGGATTGTTGCTACAAAGGAGATTGCAGAACTTGAAGATAAAATAGAGAAAATTTTAAAAAACGAAGACAAATAAATTTCCCGATATCCAATGCGACCAATACATAATTATGCCCAACCATATCCATTTCATCATAATAAATGTAGGGGCAGACCTGTGTGTCTGCCCTGATGATATGGGCGAACACAGAGGTTTGGGCGGACACACTGGTTCGCCCATTTGGGTATGGATTTTTTAATTTGATTTTTGCCTGTTAAGTGATAATAAATATAATTCCTGTGTGTTGCAAGAGGATAAACCGATGGTTGAGAAGTCATTATTTGTAAAAGACCTTAGAGAGAAGCAGAGAGTTCAGACGCACTTTCTGGTGAGGTCAAAGACAACTCCATTAAATAAAAAGGGGGATCCGTATTTGAATCTGGTTCTCTCAGATAAGACCGGAGATATTGAGGGGAGGGTCTGGGAGAATGTTCAGGAGACATCTGATAGGTTTGACGCGGGTGATATTGTGCTTATAGATGCTATAGCTCAGAACTATCAGGGGAGGTTGCAGCTCAGGATAAATAATATCGGTAAGGTGGATAGAAATGAGGTGAATATTGAAGATTATCTGCCGACCAGTCCGGTCCCTATTAACAGATTGTGGGATGAGACAAAACAACTTTTGAACTCTGTGACAAATCCCGAGCTCAAGAAGTTGATTTATAAGATCTACGACGATAAGCCTCTCGTTGAGGCAATCAAAAGGGCACCCGCTGCAAAGGAGATTCATCATAACTTTGTAGGCGGTCTTCTGTATCACACGCTCTCTATGATGAAGGTGGCGAATTTCCTCGCTTCGCACTATAATATCCTCAATAGAGACCTGCTGATATTGGGTGCGTTTCTGCACGATATTGGTAAGACGAGGGAGCTCTCGGTGGAGCAGTTCTTTGAATATACAGACGAGGGGAAGTTGCTGGGACATATAGTTATTGGGGATAAAATACTTACCGAACTAATTTCAAAGGTTGAAGATTTTCCTCAGGAACTTGCATATGAGTTGAGACATATATTGTTATCTCATCACGGGGACCTCTCAAAGGGCTCTCCGAAGGTCCCTGTGACTATGGAGGCATTGATTATTTCTTTTATTGATGAGATGGATGCCCGTGTTGAGAACTGGAAGAAGATATTTGAGAGGGAGGATGGGAGGAGATGGACATCCTTTCAGAAGATGTATGAGAGGTCTCTATACAGGAGTGCAAATAGAGATGGTAACGGGGATTCCTCTTCTGAGGAGTTTGAAGGTTTTAAGCCGTTTGCGCAGATGAACCTTATAGAGATGATGAATAAGGGTGAGAGGTGATGCAGGATAGTGAGGTAAAAAACGCCCTTCTATCTATGGGGCTGATAAATCAGTACCAACTTGAGTATGCAGATGAATGGGTTCGTCGCTCACAGGGGACTTTTTTGAATGCCGTTCTGGAACTCCGTCTAATAAATGAAGTCTCTCTCTTAAAGCATCTGGCAACAGTTGAGCAGACCAAATATGTCTCTACAGAGAAGCTTGCGAAACTTAAGATATCTCAGAAGGTACTGAGTTATATCTCTTCAGAGAGGGCACAGAAATTAAAGGCAATGCCCATATATATTGAGCCCGAGAGTGGGGCCGTTGTATTTGTTATGTCATATCCGTTTGATAATGAGAGGATTGAGGAGATTCGTAATATTATTCAGGGGATGAGTGTAAATATCTATGTGGCATTGCCATCAGCAATTGAGGCACTTATTAAGAAGGGGTTCTTTAATGATGCATCGGCATTTGATAATATACAGGAGAGCATATATGAAGACATTGATAGAATTGTGAGGATGCTATTCAAGGATACTGATGAGGTAAGAGTGGCGGATTCGGAAGACAACTCAAAGGGTGAGAATGCAGAGACGGAACTCTCCCCTCTGATAGCAGAGCTCCCCGATATAATGCTCAAAGAGGATACAAAGGATATAGTGGTGGATAAGGGCTCAGTTCAGATTAAAGGGATCTGGGCACTATCTGATGATAAATTGCTTGAACTTATAAATACATTTGCAAATATATTGGATACAATGAAGGGCGGACAAAAAGGACACTCTTCAATTGTTGCCAGAAAGTCTGTCTCACTTGCAGAGAGACTCGGCGCGAGCAAAGAGGAGATATTTCATATAGAACTTGCCACCTACCTGCACGAGACTGGAAAGAGGTCTGATATCCACATTACGCTTTTAGCAATGCATTCCGATGAAAAATATGTGGAGGCAGCCAGGTCATCATATAATCTACCGGCAAATCTCTTTTCAAAGGTCAATCTCCCAAATGAGACAATCAATATCTTGAATCATATTTACGAGTTTTATGACGGTTCTGGTATCCCGGATGGACTATCTATGGAGCAGATCCCACGAGGGAGCAGGATAATTGCTCTGGTGGATGCCTTTGAGGACCTGATTCACAACCCGGATAATTATGCTAATAAGACATTTGATGTAAATACTGCAATAAATATTCTAAGAATGAATGCAGAGATACTCTTTGACCCCAAATATGTAAATATGTTTGCTCAGATTCTGACAAATGAGGAGATGAAGAAGAAGCTCCTTGCAGCGAGTCCCTGGGTCATGGTGGCTGACCCCGATACAGAGAATGCATCTGTGCTTGATTTTAAGCTCACACAGCAGGGATTTAATGTGGTGGTGGTGAGAGATACTGAGAAGGCAAAAGAGGCATTAAAGAATAACTCTTTTGACCTGATTATTACAGAGGTGGATATCACACCCAATGACGGATTTGACTTTATCTATTCATTAAAGAAGGATAGCAGATATTCAAATATCCCGATTATTATACTCTCAAAAGTAAGTGACCCGGCATCTGTGGAGCGTGGGCTCAATCTGGGAGTTGTGGACTATATCACCAAGCCATATTCTCAGGATGTTTTTGTACTAAAAGCCAGAAAGACTATAGAAAATTATAATCAGCAACGTTCATTTGAGGAGAAGAGGCAGAGAGGTGTGAGCGGTTCGCTCTCAGAGATATCTATACCGGATATCCTCCAGATACTCTCAAATGCCCGAAGGACCGGGCTGTTATCCATTACCAGTAGTAAAGGGGTTGGAGAGATATATCTTGACTCCGGAAGGGTGGTAGATGCCATCTTTGGTGGATTGCGAGGCGAGGAGGCTTTTTATCAGATAGTGGGATGGGATGACGGCACCTTCAGTCTGGATCCGGATGTCCTTATGCTCGGTGCTACAATAAATAGGAGTACAGACGGACTCATTATGGAGGGTCTGAGAAGACTTGATGAATCCAAGAAGTAGTGAATACGAGGCGACACTCTCAGTATTAAGAGAGGGAGTTGAGAAAATAATAGTAAGGATAGAGAAGGGTGAATTCAGAGTGGGGGCATCTCTACTCTGTGATATATCAATTCCACAGTCAGGTTTAGATGATTTCCATTTTGAGATAATTGCAAAGGGGAATACTTATCTATTAAGACCGTTAGCTAAGGGCAGGATATCAATCAATAACAAAGAGATTGAAAAGGAGACGACACTCAAAGATGATGACAGAATCAAAGCAGGTAATCTGGATTTTCATTTTCATGTGAAGGGCACTACCTCCTCTGGCTCAACCGCAATCCTACAGGAGGATAGTGAGGAATCTATTCAAAAAAGGGCATATCTTGTTATCTTATCCGATGAGGGTGAAAAGGTATTTGAGATAAATAGCAAAGGACAGACCACTTTGGGCTCGGGAGAGAAGGCGGATATCAGAATCAAAGATAAATATGTCTCTGAAAACCACTGTACATTCTTTGTAGATAGGAATACATATTTCATAAGGGATAATCTTTCAAAGAATGGGACATTTGTAAATGGGGTCAGGACCAGAGAGGCTGAGGTAAAGAGTGGCTCTGTGATAAGAGTTGGTAAGACAGAGCTTCTCTTTAGAATTGAATCAACGGGCCACGGTGTCGCCATAGAGGATACAGATGAATTTTGCGGTATAATAGGGTTTTCCGTTCAGATGAAGGAGTTGTTTGGCTTAATAAAGAAGGTCGCCCCGACAGATATCCCGGTGCTGATTACCGGTGAATCCGGGACAGGGAAGGAGCTCGTGGCGAGGGCGATATTCAAGAATTCCCGCAGGGTTGATAAAGTATTTATTCCTCTTAATTGCTCATCCATTTCAAGGGAGGTTATGGAGAGTGAACTCTTTGGGCATATAAAAGGTGCATTTACAGGTGCAATCTCTAACAGAAAGGGCATCTTTGAGGAGGCGACAGATGGAACGGTCTTTCTGGATGAGATAGGGGATATGCCGATTGACCTTCAGGCGAAGATTTTAAGGACAATAGAGTATGGTGAGGTCAGGCCTGTTGGTTCAAATAAGCCTATTATAGTCAATACAAGGATAATCTCCGCTACCAATAAAGATCTGCTAAGGGCATCCAGAAGTGATCAGTTTAGAGAGGACCTTTATTATAGACTTGGTGTGGTGCATCTGTATATCCCATCATTGAGAGAGAGGAGAGAGGATATAATCCCGGTGGCAGAGGCATTTTTAAGGAGATTTGCTCCATCAAGGGAGATTCATTTAACTCAAGGTGCAAAAGAGAAGTTACTTGCTTATAACTGGCCCGGCAATGTCAGAGAACTCAAGAATGTCATTATCAGGTCAATCCTCTTCTCAAAAGAGAACACCATTGATGATTCAGCCATAACCTTTCAGTCAACAGGGCTTAAAGATTATATGAACTATGCGGATAGATTCATCAGGGTAAAACCACTTGTTCAGGTTGAGAGAGAGATAATCTCAAATGCAATGAATATCTATAATGGAGACCTGAATCTGGTGGCTAAGAGGCTTGACATATCAGTTTCGGAATTAAAGGAGAAGCTAAAGAGCTATGGCAAATAATACACAGGATAGAAGAGGGACAGAGAGAGTCCCTGTTGAAATTCCAATTACTTATACCCATATCAATACATTTTTGCACGATTATATAAACAATATCTCTCTTGGCGGCACATTTATAAAGACCTCAAACTTTTTGCCTATCGGGACGAGACTCAGATTTGTAATAAGACTCCCACAGCGAGATGAGGAATTATCTCTCAATGCAGAAGTGGTCTCGGTAAGAGAGAAAGAGGAGGTCGTAAAAGGCTCTATTTTACCACAGGGGATGGGGCTCAAATTTATCTATGATTCGGAAGAGGAAGAGAGGAGATTTTGTGAGAAGATTGATAGAATCCTTAGAAAAGAACTTGGAGACAAATTGGCAGACAGACTCTTAAAGAAGAATAAATAGGATAAAATTTTTAGTAGCGTAACAAATTCCTGGACTCACCTTTATTCATTATATAAATATAGGCAAAAAGACAGGTGATATGAAGATATGTATCCCTATTATTATTACACTTGATATTGATGAACCGAATCATGAAAAGATTATTTCTGCTTCATAGAAAATTTCAATTTTGTAGTTTTTCATGTTTTATCATGTTTTGCAGTACTCAGAGGCGAGTGCATTATCAGTAGTTAAGATTAGATTCTCTAATTGTAACTTCTACGCAAAATGTGCAGAAGATTTTCTAATACATTTGGGTTCACCTATGCCGAATTAGACAATGATGAAGAATATATCTTTTGGAATTTAATGTTTGTAAAGTAAAGCAGAAGATTTATGAGATTTAAAGAATGTAAGAAAAAATATTTGCCAAAAATAGAACTTAGGTATATTTTATGAAAATTTCAGCGAGATAAGGATGAGTATATATTCAAAAGGTCGGCTATTTGTTAACCTCCCAAAATTTGTATATAATGTATGTAGAGAATAAGAGAATATGAGTAATTTTATTACAAATTGTCCAACAAGACAACTCAAAAACAGGATGCGTGAACTTCTTGTAAGAAGCAGGGAGGCAAAATTCCTTGTTGGTTTTTTTTATTTTTCCGGATTGAAAGAATTGTATGAAGGCATTAAGAACAACCCGGATATAAAACTAAAAGTCCTGGTGGGACTAAATGTTGATAAGACAAACTATGGGCTTATAGAATATGCTGAGAATAATCTTTCAATATCAGACGAAGAAAGGATATATCGTTATTTTGAGTCAATCAAGAAGTCAATAAACTCAGAACATTTTGATAATAAAGATTTTTATGAACAGGTGAGATTTTTTATTGAACTTATAAAAGCCGACCGGCTCATAATCAGAAAGACCTTTGAACCCAATCATTCAAAACTCTATATTTTTAAATTAGACCCCTCACAGGTGGCAAGAGACACTCTATTTATAACCGGCAGTAGCAATTTAACAAAGTCTGGACTCACCCATCAGGAAGAGTTCAATGTTGAGATAAGTGATTATGGTATTGAAGACGCTGAAAATTATTTTGATGAGCATTGGGAAAGAGGAGTTAAAATCACAGAATTTACTGATAAGAAACAGAAGCTCATTGACCTGCTTGAGAATGAGACTCTGATAAAACAACTCACACCCTTTGAGGCCTATGTTTTGGTGCTTAAAAATTATCTTGAGACCTACATATCCGGGGATACTGATGATGAAGCAATTTCAAATATAATGAGAAAGAACAGATATATCCCCTATCGTTATCAGATAGATGCAGTAAAGCAAGCCCTTGATATTATAGAAAATAATAATGGTGTAATTATTGCTGATGTTGTAGGACTGGGTAAGACAATAATCGCCTGTTTGGTCGCAAGGCAATTGAGAAAGAGGGGTATTGTTTTGTGTCCACCCGGTATTTTAGGTGATGAGAAAATTCCAAATTCAGGCTGGCGATGGTATCTTGAATCTTTTAGCCTTTATGACTGGCGCGCCGAATCTATTGGTATGCTTGATGATGAAAATTTTGTAAAATCTATAAAAAGTTTAAAAGACATAGAGGTTATAATTATTGATGAGGCCCACCGATTCCGAAACGAAGATACCAAATCATACGAGCAACTCAAGAATCTCTGCCGTAATAAAATAGTAATTTTGCTTACTGCAACACCGTTCAATAACCGGCCAGGTGATATATTATCTTTATTAAAATTATTTATTACTCCTAAAAAATCTACCATTACCCTGGAAAACAATCTGACCGATAAATTCAGGATTTTTAAAACTATATTTGATAAACTTGGCTATATTAAAAAATACCATAATTCAACTGATAAAAAGAAACTTTCAAAGGCGCAGTCTAATTTTGAAGCACTCTTTGGCACCAAACAGATTGATTTGAAAAAGGTGATGACCAGAACCAACTATCTTGCAAAACAGATAAGGGATGTGATTGAGCCGGTAACGATTAGAAGGAATCGGCTTGATTTACAGAAGAATCCATTTTATAAAAATGAAATCAAAGAATTGACCCGGGTGTCAGACCCGCAAGAATGGTTATTTGAGTTATCAAAAGAGCAGTCCCAATTTTATGACCAGGTTATAAAGTATTTTACTTATCCTGAAGAGGGTGGTAGATTCATCGGTGCAATCTATCGTCCTTTTGAATATAAGATTGATCGGAAAGACATACAGGAATCCGAAGAGAACAATCGCCGCTACCAGCAGCAGAGAAACCTCTATGACTTTATGAGGAGATTACTGGTAAAGAGATTTGAAAGTTCATTCGGGGCATTCAAGAAGAGTATAGAGAATTTTAAGAATATCACTGAACATTGTCTGGACTTTATAAATAAGACTCAGAAGTTTATACTGGATAGGGGTCTGCTTGAAAAAATCTGGACACTGGAAATTGATGAAATTGAAAGGGAACTTATTGAGTATTCAAAAAAAATAACCGATGGTGTATATCCAAAAAATCATGAAATCTATGAGGTAGATAAGTTTAAATACCAAAAAGAATTTCTTGAAGGTATAAAATCGGACCTGAAATTATTTGAAGAAATTTTAAAAAAATTGACTGAACTGAATCTGGTTGACAATGACCCAAAACTTAAAGAATTAATAGAGAAGTTAAAAGAATGGCGTCAAAAAGAGCCTGAAAGAAAGATTATCATATTTTCAGAATACATTGACACGGTTAATTATCTTAAAGCCCCGTTATTAAAAGACTTCAAAAACAGGGTTCTGGTGGTTGCCGGTGATTTATCAGAAAATAAAATTGAAGAGATAAATAAAAACTTTGATGCCGCTTATCCTGAATCTGATAAAAAAGATGATTATGACATATTACTCTGCACGGACAAAATCTCTGAAGGTTTTAATCTGAACCGTGCGGGTCTGGTTATAAATTATGATATCCCCTGGAATCCGGTGCGGGTAATCCAGAGGGTTGGGAGGATTAACAGAATTGGCAAAAGGGTCTTTGCTGATATTTTCATTGCAAATTTCTTTCCAACGGAAAGGGGCGCTGAACTTGTAAACTCAAAAGAGATTGCCGCCCAGAAGATGTTCTTGATTCATAATGCCATTGGTGAGGATGCAAAAATCTTTGATATTGACGAAGAACCTTCACCTTCAGGATTGTATCAGAAAATTCAACAGAATCCTGATGAATTGGAAAGCGAAAGTTTTTATACAAAAGTCTTGAATGAGTATGAAGAAATAAAACGGAAATATCCGGAGGTTATTAAACGAATAGAGAATTGTCCCCTGCGCGTCAAGGTTGCAAAAAAATTTACTGAAGATGAACTCATTGTTTTTATTAGAAAAAGAAGGATTTATGTGCACAGGGTGGATTACAATGGGCAATATAAACCACAGCCGGTTATTCTGGAAGAGGTGATTGATAGAATCCGCTGTCCTAAAGAAGAAAAATCCCTTGAATTAAGTGGTAATTTCTGGAATGCCTATGAGGTTGTGAAAGATATAAGGGAAGAAATAATGGCTATCCCTGAACAGAGTCTTGAACAAAAGGCATTGAATAATCTCAAGACCCTCATCGGTCTTGATATTCCGGTTTTAATACTATTTAAAGATTTTTTGAGAACCTTAAGGGAAGATATTATTGATTACGGCACGCTTTCTGATTACACCTTACGCAGGATTGTCAATCTGAAGTTTTCTAATAAAAATGAAGTAAATAAGACGATGAAGGAATTGGAGAAATTAAAGGAGGAACTGGGTGAGGATTATTTAGTAAAAGAACGGATTGGTGAGAAGTCATTATACAGGGAGATTATCATTGCCATTGAAAATCAGAAAGGGGCAACCAATGGTAGGAATAGTTAAGAATGACTATAAGAGGTTTTTAGCCGAAGTTAAAGAACGGATTAGGCAGGCACAGTATGAGGCATTAAAAGCGGTCAACAAGGAGTTAATACAACTATACTGGGATATTGGCAAAATGATCGTTGAGCAACAGAAAAAATATAGTTGGGGAAAGTCAATTGTAGAAAACTTAGCCAAAGATTTACAAAAAGAGTTTCCTGGAATACAAGGATTTTCAGCCGCCAACTTATGGAGAACAAGAAATTTTTATCTTGCCTACAGAGGGAATACAAAACTCGCACCATTGGTGCGAGAAATTAGCTGGTCTAAAAATAAGGATAAAGATAGGACCATAGTTGAATATGTATTAAAAGACACAAGTAAACCAATCGGTGTTGCCATCTATAAGATAACCTCCAAATTACCACGAAATCTACAAAAACAACTTCCTTCTCCTGAACAAATAACAAAATTGATTGAAAACATTTAGGGATGTCATGAAGGATACAAATCACAATGCAAGAGAAATCCTGAGAAGAATAATTGAGAACTTCTCAATTGAGCAATTCACATATTTTTTTAGAGAGAAAACGCAAAAGTTTGCCCCGAGGAAAGATACTTTAACCCAGTACAATGAAGAAAACTTTATCAATGGCGAAAAACTTGGCGAGATTAGATTTATTGATAGCATTTTTATAATTTCCACCTTTAAGGTTACCAAAGGCCTTACCGAGCGTTCAGGTAAGAAAAAACAGTATGAACTGGGTAAGAAAATCCTTAAAGATACAAACTCTGATGCCGGCATATTCATCTTCTACGACAGTAATGGCAACTTCAGATTTTCCCTGATTTATACCGAATACTCTGGCACAAAAAGGAAATTTAGTTACTTCAAGAGATTTACCTTCTATGTAAGCCCTTCTTTAACGAACAAAACATTTCTCCAGCAGATTGGAGAATGCAAATTCACAAGCCTTGAAGAGATAAAAGAGGCATTCTCTGTAGAGCCTGTTACAAAGCAGTTTTATGAAGAGATCCAGAACTGGTATTTCTGGGCAATGGACAGGATTAAATTCCCTGAAGATTATAAATACTCCGATGACCCAGAAAAAGACAGGGAGATTCGTAATGCCACAAACCTTATCCGCCTGATTACCCGCATAATCTTCATATGGTTTTTAAAGGAAAAGGGGCTTGTGCCAGAGGTTTTGTTTACAGAAGAAAAGCTAAAAGAGGTTGTTAAAGATTTTGGCAGAAGCAGTAATTATTACAATGCCATCCTTCAAAACCTTTTCTTCGCAACATTAAACCAGAAGATGAGTGAAAGAAGATTTGCCCGAGATGACGGCTATCCAGCAAATAAGAGTGAATATGGAGTCAAAACCTTTTATCGCTATGCAGACAGGTTTTTAATCAGCAAGGATAAGGTTTTAGAACTTTTTAAAGAGATTCCCTTCTTAAACGGTGGGCTCTTTGACTGTCTTGACAAGGAAGACGAATCAGGCAGGGTTATTTATGTAGACGGTTTTTCACGGAATCCAAAAAAGCAGGTGATACTGCCTGATTTGCTATTTTTTCAGAAAGACCCTGTGAGGGTTAACCTTTCAGCCTATGGACTTGGCTCAAACAAGCCTGTAAGGGGCTTAATTGAAATACTCAAAAACTATAACTTTACTATAGATGAAAACACACCAATTGACCAGGAAATAGCCTTAGACCCAGAACTTTTAGGAAAGGTCTTTGAAAACCTCCTTGCCTCTTATAATCCAGAAACAGCAACCACAGCAAGAAAGGCAACTGGAAGCTACTACACACCGAGGGAGATTGTTGACTACATGGTTGAAGAGAGCTTAAAAGAATATATTAAAACTCAAGTGCCAGAGACTAAAGAAGAGGACATAGAACTACTTTTATCCTATTCAGAAGAAATGCCTGATATAACAGATAATGAAAAAAAGAAGGTAATCACTGCCATTGACAACATCAAGATACTTGACCCCGCCTGTGGAAGTGGTGCCTTTCCTATGGGCATACTTCATAAACTTGTTCACATCCTCCAGAAATTAGACCCTGAAAATAAACACTGGTATGAACTCCAGTATCAAAAAGCCCTTTCTGCTTCAGAGGAGATATTTAAAAAGGGTGATAAATCAGAAAGAGAGGAATCTCTTAAAGAGATAAACGAAGCCTTTGACGAAAACATCAATTATCCCGACTATGCGAGAAAACTCTATCTCATAGAAAACTGCATCTATGGAGTTGACATCCAGCCAATAGCCATTCAGATAAGTAAATTGAGATTTTTCATATCCCTTGTCCTTGACCAGAAGGTTGACAGGGCTAAAGAAAACCTTGGCATAAGGGCTTTGCCGAACCTTGAGACGAAATTTGTGGCGGCAAATACATTGATAGAGATTGGAAAACCTACCCAGCTCAAATTAAGAAATCCTGAGATAGAAAAGAAGGAAAAAGAATTAAAGGAACTAAGACACAGATACTTTACAGTAAAAACAAGGACAGAAAAACAGAGATTACAGCAGAAAGACAAAAAACTCAGAGAAGATATTGCAAACTTACTCATTCACGATGGATGGGGTGAACAGACCGCAGAAAAGATTGCCACCTTTGACCTCTTTGACCAGAACGCCTCAGCAGACTGGTTTGATCCCGAGTGGATGTTTGGAGCAAATGAAGGCTTTGATATTGTAATAGGCAATCCGCCGTATGTAAGACAGGAACGGATAAAGGAACTCAAGCCTATCTTTCAAAAACAGGGTTATAAAGTCTATGTTTCAACAGCAGACCTTTATACCTATTTCTACGAAAAAGGCTATGACTTGTTAAATTCTGAAGGCATCCTTTGCTTTATCTCATCTAACAAATGGATGAGGGCAAAGTATGGAGAGAAACTCAGAAAATTTTTAAAAGAAAATACAAATGTCTTAACCCTTATAGATTTTGGAGGATACCCTGTTTTTGAACAGACCGTTGATACAAACATAATACTTTTTCAAAAAGAAAAACCAGATGATAACCATCAACTAAAATTTGTAAATGTAGGTAAAGTTGATGGAGGTGTAATTGAATACATTAGAAAAAACCAAAACACAATCCCACAA
>JBMFOP010000055.1:0-21079 GCA_049969675.1 Myxococcota bacterium
CTAAGAAGTTAATTGAAGTATATAAAAATGAACTGAGGCAGAAGATAGAAATTACTTCTGATATAATAGAAGGTTCTCCCAAAATATATATCTATACCGTTAAAAACTATCTAAAAGATTTTCATCTTGAAAAAAGAGCAAAAAAGAATTTTAGAGATGTGATACCAAATTTGTTGGATAACTTGTATAATTATGGAAAAGAGCAAATTTTAGAAAGAATTAGTATAAATATTGAATTTATCGAGAAATGCTTAAAGGAGAATAATGAGCAATCGATTGAGAGAAATTTGAAAAGCATTAGAAAGAAAATAGAGATTGCTTTATGAGAGATGAGAGTCTTTTATATCTGCCGTTTTACGCTCTGATGCGGGATATACCGCCCTGCCAATTATGTATATGTATGCCAGATTTATCCATCTCTCATTCCATCCCAGATCCATCAAACATCTATCAAGCCCTATCCTATCCAGCATCTGTT
Organism: Myxococcota bacterium; assembly: GCA_049969675.1. Taxonomy (GTDB): domain Bacteria; phylum Myxococcota; class SpSt-1050; order SpSt-1050; family SpSt-1050; genus SpSt-1050. The sequence continues at coordinate 479 of JBMFOP010000055.1, forward strand.
TGCACAGCCATTCCGTCCCTATCTCCCTCGCCTCCTCATCTTCTATGGTGTTTAGATCAACCTCCTCATATTCTGGACATCTCTCCTCCCTCTTCTTACTATCCTCAGATGGCACATCCAATAATTTCTTGATTAAGTAATTCAAACTTGACGAAATAGATAGATGCATCTATAGTCTTATGACACAGTCTTTCGGGAGGAATATTTTATGCCGACATATAAAGATGCTGGAGTAGATATAAATGCTGGTGATAAATTTGTAGATATTATAAGCAGGGAGGTGAAAACCACTTTTAGTAAAGGGGTCATAGGTGGACTGGGTGGTTTTGCCGCGCTCTATAGACCTGAGTTGAAGGGATATAGAGAACCACTGCTTGTCTCCTCCACAGATGGGGTTGGGACAAAATTAAAATTTGCATTTTTGATAAATAAACATAATACCGTTGGTATTGACCTTGTGGCGATGTGTGTTAATGACCTTGTGGTATGTGGTGCAAAACCACTTTTTATGCTGGACTATTTTGCTACTGGAAGATTGGATTTGCGAACTGGGGTTGATATATTAAAAGGGATTATAAAAGGTTGCAAAGAGGCCGGGTGCGCTCTTATCGGAGGCGAGACTGCAGAGATGCCCTCATTCTATAAAGATGGTGAATATGACCTTGCAGGCTTTGTTGTAGGCATCGTGGATAAAAAGAAGGTCATTGATGGTAGAGATGTAAAGGTTGGAGATATACTAATTGGTGTTGAATCAAGTGGAATTCACAGCAATGGATATTCACTTGTGAGAAAGATATTCTTTGATATCAAAAAATTAAATGCACATAGCAAAGTAAAAGGTTTTGATGGACCATTTGTAGATACGATATTGAAGCCTACAAAGATTTATGTAAAGCCAGTTCTTGATGCAATCAAGCGATTCAGAATCAAGGCAATGGCTCATATAACTGGTTCTGGCCTTGTGGGCAATATTCCAAGGGTATTGCCACACAGTACTGCCGCCTTTATTAAAAAAGGTTCTTTTCTAATCCCACCGATATTCAAATGGATTCAGGAGAATGGAGATGTGCCAGAAGAGGATATGTATAACACATTTAATATGGGTATTGGATATGTCTTTATAGTTTCAAAAGCCGAGTCTGAATATTTAATAAAATTTCTCCATTCAAGGTATAAATTGAAGTCTTATATGATTGGAGAGGTAATAAAATCAAAAGGAGAGCCAGAGGTTATAATAGAATAAATTATGTCGCTACAGAGATTTGATACTCTTATATTAGGTGATGATATTAGTGGATTGGTAGCAGCAAATTTGCTCACACACTTTCATTATAAAGTAGTTGTCCTTAGAAATTCTACACCCGCCGATAGATATATCTATGATGGATACACGCTTCCAATTTCACCTTCTGTTATTCCACCGTTACATTATGGCGAATTGATGTCTCAAATACGACAATTTTTTACGCTCTCTCAATCAGAGTTTGACTCAGAGGCAGACATAGTGGAGAAATTTCAGTTTATAACTAAAAGGCTGAGACTTGATATATCCATAAATCAAGATGAGACCATAGAGGAATTTCTATGCGAACTGGGAATTAAAAGAGAAAATATATCCAGATTTATTGATGTAGCAAGAAAGGCAAAGGAGCGGTATATAGATGCATTTAACCTGCACTATCCATATCCACCATATACATTCTGGGATAAAAGAAGAATACAGAAGAATATCTTTGCCGAACTTAATAGCAATCAATCCATATTGAATCTTCTTGATTCGGAGAAGGGAAGAGCGGCATTCAGGACTGTTTTGACATTTATACAAAATTTGAACACAAAAAATATATTATTCTCACAGGATTCACTTCTTGGTTTTATTTTTTCAGAAAGATGGATTATATTACCTTCCATAGAAAGAATTAAATCTACACTCATTAGACGACTTGAGGATAAAGGGGTCCTGATACTAAATAATACCCCCAACAGATATAGAGTTGAGAAAAGGGGATTTAATTACTACATCAGAGATGAAAGACAACACAATAGTTATAGAATTGAATCTATATTACTTGCTGCTGACAGAGATTTTATAGCCTCAATACTTGAAAAGAAGATATTTTCAAGGCTCAACATAAAGTCATTTCCATATCTTATCAGATATACAACCAACTTTGTTGTTGGAATAAGATGTATTCCGGAGATGGCATCAAATCTGATTTATTATAAAGAAGATGTCGTAAATAGTGATGTATCTCAAAACTATCAGATTTCATTCACCAAGGCAATGAGGGGGAGGGCAATAATCAAGGAGAATCGGATAATTTCTGTTACAACATATATAAAACCAGAGGAGTTTAATAAGAAGAATGTAGATATACTTAATCAGAGGGCAAAAGATATACTCCTGAGAGTCTTTCCGTTTTCAGATGAATATATCGTTAATATCTCATCTGTATTAAATGCCGAAATATTACTTGATGTCAACCTGAATGAAATTAGGAGATTGGATTACAAGCCTTCTCAATATATTTTTATAACGGATGAGGTACAGGATGGTATTATGTTATTTGATATGAAAACAGGTATAGACAATTTTATAAATTCGGCTTATGTCTTTGCCCCAATAGGAATCTTTGGTGATTTTATGTCAGCGGTAAGGGCGTCAGAGATTATTTCAAAGAATATTTTAGGGAAATAACAGTGAATACAAAACTTAAAATAGCCAGTGGAAGATTCTTCCCTTTAGGTGCGACTCTCTATGAGAATGGGGTAAATTTTGCCATATATTCAAAAAATGCCACTGCTGTTGAATTGCTATTATTTGACAATGTTGATGATGCTATCCCTTCGCATTCATTTGTACTTAAGAATCGGACAATGAATGTCTGGCACATATTTATTGAAGGAGTTAAGGCTGGGCAATTATATGCTTACAGGGTATACGGGAAATACGACCCGGAAAATGGATTCAGGTTTAATCCTAACAAATTGTTGATAGATCCGTATGCAAAGGCAATTACAGGAGATTTTGATATTAGAGGAGATCATTTTGGTTATGACAGAAAATCAAGTGATTTAGACCTCTCATTTTCCAATGTTGATAATATAGCATATGCCCCTAAATGCGTGGTTATAGATGACAGATTTGATTGGGAGAATGACAGACTGCTTACCATACCTCTCAACGAACTGATAATATATGAGACACATATCAAAGGTCTTACAGCTCATGGCAGTGCAGATGTGAAATATCCAGGTACATATCTTGGTGTAATTGAGAAGATTGATTACCTTAAAAGACTTGGGGTAAATTGTGTTGAATTTTTGCCCGTTCATCATTCTCATAGCGAGTTCTATCTCAGGGAGAGAGGGCTTTCAAATTACTGGGGATATAATACTTTAGGGTATTTTGCCCCTGATGTCAGATTTTCAACCGGGTCATATATAGGTTGTCAGGTGAATGAATTTAAAGAGATGGTAAAGTCTCTCCACAGAGCAGGTATTGAGGTTATACTTGATGTTGTATATAATCATACCTGTGAAGGGAACGAACTGGGACCCACACTCTCACTTCGTGGCATTGACAATACCACATACTACAAACTGAAAAAGGATAAAAGATACTATGAGGATTATAGCGGTTGTGGAAATTGTCTGAATTTTGATGAACCACAGGTAATTAAGTTGGTAATGGATTCTCTAAGGTACTGGGTTGAGGAGATGCATATAGATGGATTCAGATTTGACCTTGCATCTGTGCTTGGAAGGAGTAATGGAAAGTTTTCACAGGTCAGTTCATTCTTTGTAGCGATTCATCAGGACCCCATCCTTTCAAGGGTGAAACTCATTGCTGAGCCATGGGATATATCCCCTGAGGATTCTTATCATCTTGGTAATTTCCCGCTAAATTGGGCAGAGCTGAACGGTAAGTATAGAGACGCAGTAAGACGTTTTGTGAAATCAGACCCTGCGATGATTGCAGAGATGGGTTATAGATTGACAGGTAGTTCTGATCTCTATGGTTCAAGTGGAAAGACGCCCAATCATAGTATAAATTTTATTACCTCACATGATGGGTTTACACTTAATGACCTTGTAAGTTATTCACAGAAGCACAACGAATTAAACCTTGAAAACAATAAAGATGGATTTGATGAAAATTTCTCCTATAATTGGGGTGTTGAAGGAGAGACAGATAATGAGGAGATAAACAAATTGAGAGATAGGCTGATGAAGAATTTTATATCAATCCTTATGCTCTCTCAGGGTGTTCCTATGCTTCTTGGGGGAGATGAATTTAAGAGGACACAGAAGGGGAATAATAATGCCTATTGTCAGGATAATGATATCTCGTATTATGATTGGAGACTCCTTGAGAAGAATAGAGAGTTCTTTGAATTTGTCAGACGATGTATAAAATTACGAATGAATAATCCTCATTTTAGAAGACCGTACTTCTTTGATGAAATTAGAAGAGTTGATACAGTACATTTTAATGTAAAATGGTATAATGAAAAATTAAAAATACCTCAATGGAATAAGAGGGATGAATATTCTCTTGCCTTCCTGATAGAGGGTTGTGTGGATGAGTGCAATAATATCAGAAATAAGGACTTCTTTATCATCCTGAATTCATATTGGGAAGGGAAGATATTTAAAGTTCCAAAAGCCAGAAATAGTAGATGGTTTAGAATAATAGATACATCCCTTGACTTTCCAACCTGTATCGCTGAAAACGAGACCGATTTTCCAGTTGATGTGACAAATGGTTATTATGTAAATCAGAGAACAGTTGTATGTCTGATGAGGACTGATATAAGATAAATGGAGGTGTTATGAGAATATCAATTATAGGAACCGGATATGTGGGATTGGTGACAGGTGCCTGTTTTGCTGAGATGGGAAATACAGTGTGGTGTGTTGATAAGGATAAGAAGAGGCTTAGGGAGCTCAAAAAGGGGATAATTCCTTTTTACGAACCTCAACTGGATGATATTGTACGAACAAATTTAAAGGAGGGAAGATTAATTTTTACCAGCGAATATAAAGAGGCAATAAGCAGGTCTGAAGTAATCTTTATCTGTGTTGGAACTCCTCCCAGAGAAGATGGTTCAGCAGATATAGATTATGTGCTTGCTGCAGCACAGGAGATGAGAAAATATTTGATGGAAGGTGCTATAATTGCTGTCAAGAGCACTGTCCCTGTTGGGACCTGTGATGAGGTAGAGAAAATAATAAACGAGGGGAGAAAGAAGAGGATAGTTGTTGTCTCAAATCCAGAATTCTTAAAGGAGGGTGATGCAGTCAGAGATTTTATGTATCCGGACAGAGTGGTAGTTGGGACTGATGATGAGAGTGCAAAAAAGATATTTTTTGAATTATATTCCCCGTATACCAAGAGAGGTCAGTCAATTATTTTTATGAAGAGGAGGTCTTCGGAGCTCACAAAATATGCAGCAAATACCTATCTTGCAATGAGGGTCTCGTTTATTAATGAAATATCTATGCTCTGTGAGAGAGTTGGTGCAGATGTAGAGGAGGTTAGAAAAGGCATTGGGTCAGATAGAAGAATAGGTACTCAATTTATGTATCCGGGCATTGGATATGGGGGCTCTTGCTTCCCTAAAGATGTTAAGGCGCTTCTGAATCTGGGTAAAAAATATGGTATGGATGTAAGTATTGCCTATGTAACTGACAGGATAAATCAATTACAGCGGGAGAATTTCTTTAAGAAGATAATAGTGAAGTTTGGCACTAACCTTAAGGGATACAACTTCGGTATTCTCGGAGTATCTTTTAAACCAAATACAGATGATATAAGAGAAGCACCATCCTTATTTATTATAAAAAAAATTATTGAACATGGTGGTAGGGTTCGTATATTTGACCCCGCTGCTATTGAAAACTTTAAGAGATTATCCGGCATGTATAATGACGAAAACAGGAAAAATATTGTTATTGCAAAAGATATGTATGATGCAGCCAGAAATGCCGATGCATTATTGTTAATAACTGAATGGAATGAGTTTAGAAGACCCGATTATGATAGACTAAAACATCTGATGAAAAGGGCAATCATATTTGATGGCAGAAATATCTATTCAAAGGAGATAGTAGTTGAAAAAGGATTTGAATACTTTGGAGTAGGAATATAAGGGAGGGAATATGCGCATACTTGTAACTGGAGGAGCAGGTTTTATAGGTTCTCATCTATGTAAAAGGCTCTTAAAGGAAGGTCATTATGTTATCTGTCTTGATAATCTATTTACTGGCTCAAAGGAGAATATTAGAGATCTTGAAAGATATAGAAATTTTGAATTTATAAGACACGATATAACTCTACCAATTTTACTTGAGGTGGATATGATATTCAATTTAGCCTGTCCTGCATCACCGGTTCATTACCAGTACAATCCTGTTAAGACAATCAAGACCAATGTGCTTGGTACATTAAATATGCTCGGACTTGCAAAGAGGGTAAAGGCGAGGATCCTGCAGGCATCTACGAGTGAGGTATATGGTGACCCAACCGTTCATCCCCAAAGTGAGGACTACTGGGGGAATGTAAACCCAATTGGATTGAGGGCCTGTTATGATGAAGGTAAGAGGTGTGCAGAGGCGCTCTGTTTTTCATATCACAGACAGAATAATGTAGATATAAGGGTAGTGAGAATCTTTAATACTTATGGACCAAATATGTTGCCAGATGATGGGAGGGTGATCTCAAATTTCATTGTGCAGGCACTAAAAGGTGAACCAATAACCATTTATGGCAGAGGTGAACAGACGAGGTCTTTCTGCTATGTCGATGACCTGATAGATGGACTGATGGGTTATATGTTTTTAGAAGATAAATCTCACAGGAAAGACCTATCCGGCCCTGTTAATCTTGGGAATCCAGAAGAGTTTAAGATTATAGAACTTGCAAATCTGATACTAAAACTGACATCATCCAATTCAAAGATTATCTATAAAGATATGCCACCGGACGACCCTGCCAGAAGACGCCCGGATATTTCAATTGCAAGAAGACTCTTTGGCTTCTCCCCAAAGATATCTCTTAAGGCTGGACTCAAGAATACCATAGCATATTTTAAAAAGAGATTAAGGGATGATTTCTGATTTGAATTTTCTGACATTATATAATATAAACCATTTCACTACATTAAAGCCCATTCTGTCTGTTTTTTGGAAGGAGGCTCAAATTGGCAGAGAATCAAAATAAAAATCCAGAGTTTGAGAGTATAAAGAAGGAGATTCAGGATATCAGAAATCTTATAAACAAGACTGATAATCTTGTGATGAATCTCTCGGCAGATATTAAGAATGTTTATAAAAGGCTGGAATCATTCTACAAAAAGTCTTATATCAACGGTATTGTAATGTATATCTTATTTATTGTTGTCATCATCTTTTTATCATATAAGGCTTTTGATGTGAAGATAAAGGCGGTGACTGATGAGAGAAATAAATTGAGAGAAGAGCTTGACCAGTATGTTCAGGAGGTAAAGAACCTGAAAGACCAGATTCAGACAAGGGATGATATTGAAAAGACAATATTGCAGTCATTAAGCCTTGTAGATGAAAACAGGAAGGAAGAGGCGGCAGATAAGATATTGAAGATAGCCTCAAAGGATATGACCGCATTTCAGAAGAAAGTTGTAAATGACAACATCAACAGTATAAAGAAAGAGCTGTTTACAAAATATGCAAATAAGGCTCTTGATAACATCAACAATAAAAAATTTGATTTTGCAGAAGAGAATATTAAAAAGGCATACGGCTTTATATCTTCAGACGAAGAGTATATTAAGATAGTGGGCATTGAATCTGAATTGTATCTCAGGAAAGGAGATACATCAAAGGTTGAAGCAATACTTCAGGAGACTGCAAAGAAGTACCAGCAATCTCCAAATGCAGCTGAATTATATAATAGGCTGGGGTTATTTTATGAGATGTATGGTAAGAGAAAAGATGCAATAAATGCCTATAATGAACTTTTAAAATTATATCCAAACTCACCCCTTTCAAAGAATGCCTTGAGGAGAATAAGGGCGTTATCTAAAGAAAAGACCGAATAGTATATGACGACGATTGAGAAGACAGCGACCGTTTCATCCAGTGCACAGATAGATGAAGATGTATATATAGGACCATATACTGTTATTGGAGAAAATGTAAAGATTTCAAAGGGCGTGAGAATAGGACGTTCTGTTATTGTTGAGAATAGAGTAACTATTGGAGAGAATACATCTATTGGACATTTCTCATCAATAGGTGTAAGACCTCAAGATATAAAATATAAAGGAGAGGAGACCGAACTAATAATTGGTAAGAACAATCAAATAAGAGAATATGTGAATATATCTATAGGCTCGGTAGATGGAGATGGTAAGACAATAATAGGAGATAATAATCTGATAATGAGCTATTCACACATCGCCCACGATTGTCATCTTCACAATAATATTATTCTTGCAAATCTGGCTACTCTTGCCGGTCATGTTGAAATTAGAGACTTCGCTGTTATTGGTGGAATGGTTGGAATACATCAATTCGTTAAAATTGGTGAATATGTTATGGTGGGTGGTGGTTCTATGGTCACTCAGGATGTCCCGCCTTTTTTACTTGTAGAAGGGAACAGGGCAAAGCCTTTTGGACTTAATACAAAAGGGCTAAGGAGAAATGGATTTGGTTCTGAAGAGATCTCCATAATTAAGAAGGCATACAGGATTCTCTATAATGATGGTCTCTCGCTTAGAGATGCATTGTATAAAATTGATAATGAACTCGTTCCGGCACTCCCTGTTTTGCGATTATTCACAGATTTTATTAGAAACTCTCAACGAGGAATTGTCAGATAATGATAGATTCCATCTCTGTAATTGCAGGGAACGGTGAGCTTCCGTTAAAGGTATTGCACAATGTTAAAAAGATGGGGATAAATGCGGATGTGATTGGCATAGAAGGGGAGTATGATAGAAAGATTATTCCCCTTTGCAACAGATTTGAGAGCATAAGATTCTACGAGATAGAGAGGGGAATTGAGATTCTAAAAAGATTTCAAAATGAAGATATAATATTTGTGGGTGGTGTCAGCAAGATAGGTCTATTAAACATATTCAGACCTGATGTGTTGAAGAAGATATTACAACTAAAATCACTCTCGGATGAAAATATATTTAAAGGGGTTATAAACCTCATAAGCAATTCTGGATTCAGAATAATTAGTTTTACAAAGTTTTATAAAGAGGGAATTGTAAAGGAAGGGGTTTTGTGTGGAAGAGATCCTGAAGAGCGGATTATAAATGATGCCTTATATGGAAGGGATTTTATTAAGCACAACTCTTTATATTCAACAGGTCAGTCAGTTATTGTAAAAAATGAGAATATTGTAGCGGTTGAAACAATATATGGGACTGATAATATGTTACAATATTTTTTAAAGAATAGACTCAATAATTCTGTCTTTGTCAAATGTTCAAAGGATAATCAGGATATGAGGATTGACCTCCCTTCTATAGGTAGGAAGACCATTGACCTCTTATACAAAGCAAAAATTGAATGGGTGTTTATGGAATCAGGGAAGACTGTTATTATAGGAGACAACGATACAATTAAGTATGCCTTAAAGAAGGGAATTAATATATGCGGGATAAGATAAGAGTAGGAATAATAGGCATGGGGTATATGGGGAATATCCATCTCTCTAAATTGAGTTCAAATCCCGATTGCGTAGTTAATGCCATATATGATATAGATAAGAGGAGGTATTCAGTAATAAAAGATTCTAAAATAAACAGGTGTAGAAGAGTAGAGGAGATACTAAGATATTCAGATGCTGTTGTTATTGCATCACCATCTATTACTCATCTTGAATATCTAAAATTTTTCCTCTCAAATGGTATTCATTGCCTCTGTGAGAAACCACCAGTTATATATTCAAAAGATTTGACAGAGTTAAATGCGATTGCGAAAGAGAAGAATATTGTCTTTAATGTTGTTATGCCCGAAAAGGAGAATCCTGTAGTCAAATATATTATGCAAACAACTGAGAATAAGGGATATGTCTTTCAATCAGACCGCGTTGCACCATTTTCTAAAAGAAGTACAGATATATCAGTACTTTACGATATAATGATTCACGATATTGATATTTTGCTCAGGATAATCCCATTCAGGATAAAGAGAGTAAATGCAACAGGACTCTCTGTTTTGACTGGAGAGGTTGATATCTTAAATGTAAGAATTGAATATAATAGTGGTTCATTTGCAATTTTAAATGCCAGCCGATTGGCGATGGAAAAGAAGAGAAGAATCAGGATATTTTATAAAGGCGGATATATATCAGCCGACCTCCTGAATTTGACTTATAGTCATATTCTATTAAGAAGAAAAAATATGATTCCACAAAATCATAAATTTAATTTAGAAAATTCAGACCCAATAAATTTAATTGATAAAGATTTTATAGAGATGATTCTCTTAAGTAAATTAGAGGGCAAATATTCAGCATCAAATCTTGTTCAAACTATAGGACTCTGTAACTATATTGAAAGGAAAATAATTTCAAAAGATGTAAATTAAAGTTGAATAGTTAAATGGAGAGGGATACGGGATTTGAACCCGCGACCTTCAGCTTGGGAAGCTGACACTCTACCACTGAGTTAATCCCTCATCCACTAATTAAATTATCTAAAATTTTCTGATTGTCAAGTATGTTTTATAGTGATTGTCAAATGTTTATTTCAGGATTGATTATCGTTTAAAAGTTGAAAAAGATTAATCCCGTTCGTATTCAGCCTTATAATAATCCCACCCCAGGTGAGTAATCAGGTCTTCACCAATCATATATCTGAGCGTATTTTTCAGCTTCATCTGCTGGATAAACAGGTCATGTTCCGGATACAGTCCCTCTTTAACCTGTGGGGATTTGAAATAGAAAGATAGCCACTCCTGAATACCAGACATCTTTGCTCTCTGCGCAAGGTCCATAAATAAGACGAGGTCCAGAACGACAGGGGCGGCTAAAATTGAATCACGACACAAGAAATTTACCTTTATCTGCATAGGATAGCCAAGCCATCCAAAAATATCAATATTATCCCAACCCTCTTTATTGTCTCCCCTTGGCGGGTAGTATTCAATCCTCACTTTGTGGGTAAAATCACCATAGAGTTCGGGGTAAAGTTCGGGCTGTAAAATAGTATCAAGTACTGAGAGTTTGGAGACCTCTTTACTCTTAAATGAGCCCGGGTCATCCAGCACCTCACCATCGCGGTTGCCGAGGATATTTGTTGAGAACCATCCATCAAGTCCAAGAAGTCTCGCCTTGAGACCTGGCGCCAGAATCGTCTTCATAAGTGTCTGTCCGGTCTTAAAATCCTTCCCTGCGATAGGGAGATGTTTGATATGAGCAAGCTCTTCAATTGCCTTAATATCGCAAGCCATATTTGGAGAGCCATTAATAAATGGCACACCTGCCATCAGTGATGCATAGGCGTATATCTGCGAGGGGGCGATATCTGGGGAATTCTTCTTTAATGCCGCTTCAAAATTCTTAAGGTTATTATGAACCTTTGTAGGCTTCTTATATACCTCTGTGGAGGCACACCATATTGTGACAGCCCTACTTAATCTGTTCTTCTTTTTAAAATCTTCTATATCTTTAATCAACATCTGAGCAAGTTCATATTTATTTCGAGCCGTTTTTTTATTAGGTCCATCAAGTTTTCTCACATAGTTCTTATCAAATACTGCCTTCATCGGTTTAATCTCTTTGAGCTCATCTTTTATAGGGTCTATATCCTTTCGATCAAGAACTCCGGCCTTTTTTGCTACCTCGTATGCATCATCTTCAAATATATCCCAGGCTGCAAAGAGAATATCATTAAGATCTGCCAGCGGAACAACATCTTTAATCAATGGAAACCTCTTCTGGTCCCTTCTGCCAAGTCTTATGGTCCCCATCTGAGTGAGAGAACCAATTGGCTTACCAAGTCCTTTTCTTGAAAGTATTACACCTGCGATAAAGGTAGTTGCAACTGCCCCAAGGCCAGGTATAAATACCCCAAGTTTACCTTCTGGACTTTCAATATTTATCTTATTCTTCTCCTTCATCTCTATACTCCTTTCAATTAATAAGGGAAAATATTGATAAATCCATTATCTGAATAAGTCAATTATTATTTTGAATTTTCTAAAAAATCATACTTGAAAAATCACCATTTTGGTATAATATGCGATAAGTGTTTATAGGTATCAGGCATACAATATTATGAATTTTCTGGATAAGATAAGATCTATTTTTAGCAGAAAGAAACCTTTAGAGGATAATGAGCCCTCAAACAATGTGGTCAAAAATATCCAATCACCGCCTATATCTGTTGCAAATAAGAGTGAAAAAAAAGAGAATAGAGAGATAAGACATATTCATTCGGTAACTGAGGCAAGTCTATGCAGGACCTCTTATGGAATATGTAAATTGAGAGAAGATGGTAGTAAGAGGTATCTAATCTTTCCGCAGCAGATGGATGTAAAATATATCCCTTTTGTAGAGAACGAGATTATTGAGGCGGTATATACAATTGACACATCAAATTTTATTAGAGATGACTCGGGTAGATTTGTCTACGAAATAATTGATTCTGCACAATTCTTTATGCTCTCAAAGGAGCAGAAGGAAGAGATTTCCGCAGACTTGAAGAAGAGAGGAATTCAATACAGATTCCCACAGGAGATAGATAATTATAATGCAGTTATGGATATATTAAGGTCGTCTCAGATACTTATGAGAAATCAGGATTCAGACTGGTTTGAAATGGAGAGATTTTTATCCAATATAATGGAAATAAAAGGTAGCAATACTTATAAAGAACTACAGTTGATAAGGCTTAAGGATGGTAAGAGATATATTCTCATAATTAATCAGATTATAGCCAATGTAGTTGAATATGGACCGGCTTTTATGAATATTTATGAGCCGGGCGCAGTAAAAATCAGTTATCGGGACGGATATGCCTTTATTGCCCCACTCGGCAAACCAGGATAAAGACCGGAGGTCCTTATGTCACAGATGTTTCGTGAGATTGAGTTTGAATTTGATGAATCACAGGGCTCATTTGTCCCTACCTCAAAAATTGTCAATTATATCAAGAATTATATTATCGCAGGGAATATTGAAGAGGCGGTAAGTGCATATCAATCCTGCAAAGAGGATATTGGGGAGCTGGTCTTTAATGAGTTTAAGAGTTCAAGCAAGGTTACCCTGCGTTCAGTCGGAGAGATGTTTAAACAGGCGCGTGACTACAATATGGCAATTAAGTGTTTTATGATAACACAAAATTTTGAAGAGGTGGCAAAGTTATACGAGAAGAATTATGAGTTTGATAAAGCGGCTCAGATGTATGAGAAATTGAATCTCCTTGAGAATGCTGCACAAGATTATGAACGTTGTAAGCAATATGAGAAGGCTATTGAATTGTACAGGAAGATTGGGAATACTGAAAAGGTTATCAATTGTGAAAGGGCGATAGGTAAATTCACTGATGCCGCCGAGCAGGCAATTGGTAATAATATGAGTGCAGATGCCATTGAGATGCTCAGGAAGGTTCCACCAGCCGATGAGAAATTTCCTGATGCAAGAATTAAACTTGCAAACATCCTGATTCAGAAGGGGAATCTGGCAATGGCGCTCAAATTTCTGATTGAGGGCTGCAAGATGACGGGGATCAATCAGAAGAGTCTGGAGATGTTTTATAGGGCTGGTGTTCTTGCTACAGAACTCAACTATAAAGACCACGCCATAAAATTATTTAAGATAATTCAGAGCATTTCACCTGATTACAGAGATGTTCAGGACAGACTATCGTTTATAGAGGGAGGCATTAAACTCCCCGAATTGTCTCAATTTGTTGAAGAGGAGAGTGGTTATACCTCTGTTATGCTGGATGCAGATAAGATTGGAAAGATACCGATATTTGATATGTTGAGTATGAATGAACTCAAACTTATCTATTCAATGTGTTCACAGAGAAACTTTAAACCCAAAGATGATATTATCAAAAGTGGTGTAATTCCAGATGGGCTTATAGTTATTAGAGAAGGGATTGTAGATGTTTTGGTAGGCGATAATATAATTGCCTCTCTCAAAGATGGCGATTATATAGGTGAGATGAGTATGATTCTCGGCGAGCCTCCGTCTGCAAATTGTATTGCCCACACAGATGTAAAGACATATATAATCAATCGTAATAAATTTATGGCTATGTTAGATTCTGACATTCAATTTGCAAGCAAGATATATAAGATGTTTGCCTTTGAACTTGCCAGAAGACTTGCAAGAACCAATAAGATTCTCAATGAGAGATAGGGATTATGCTTAACACAGATGTATTTATAATTGGTGCAGGCCCGGCGGGTATCAGTACAGCCTATTTTCTTAAATCGCACAGTGTGACAATTGTGGAGAAAGAGGAGAGGGCTGGTGGCCTGATGAAGACCGACTACTATGAGAATTCATATTTTGATAAGACAGGACATCTTCTACATCTCAAAACAGAGGAACTCAAAAGAATTATTGAGTATGAACTAAATGTACCTTTGAAACATATAAAGCGAAATTCAAAGATCTTCTCTCATAATGTATTTACTGAATATCCATTCCAGATCAATCTATATGGACTTCCAAAGGAAGTAATTGCAAGATGCCTTAAGAATTTTTTGGCTGTTAGATTGACAAAAAAGAAGAGGAGATATAACACTTTCAAGGATTTTATTTACGGTGAATTTGGAACTGGCATAGCAGAAGAATTCTTGATTCCATATAACTCAAAGATATGGACGGTGAACCCGGAAGAGATGTCTGCTGGATTTTGTGAAAAATATATCCCAATTCCTCAAATTGAGGATGTAATTGATGGTGCCCTCGGTATTACAAAGAGCGATGTGGGATATAACTCTTCATTTTATTATCCGGAAAGAGGCGGAATTGAATCTATCATTAAAGGATTTTTAAGAAAATTATTTGTAGATATCATTTACAGGACACAGCCCACCAGAATAAATCTAAAAAGACAGGAGGTAATACTATCAAACAACTTAGTATACAAATATAAATTTCTGGTCTCCACTATGCCTTTAAATCAGTTCATAAATATTATTGAGGATGCGCCAGAGGAGATAAAAAGGTCAGCAGAAAAGTTAAGAAATACAGAGGTATGTTACTTTAATATCATTACAAAGAGAGTGACTGATAATATCCCACATTGGGTATATTTGCCAGAGAGAGATATCCCATTTTATAGAATAGGGTCATACTCGGCTTTTGAAAGGTCTCTGACAGAAGAACAATACAATACATTCTATCTGGAATTTTCATACAAAGGTAAAACAATCTGTGATTCAGGGAATCTGGAGAGAAGGATACCGCCACTCTTAAAAAGACTTGGATTTATAAGAGATGATGCTGATATAATCAGTATCAGGCCATTCTTTATCAACTGTGCTTATGTCATCTTTGACCGAAATTATCAGAAGGCTACATCAACTATATTTGATTTTCTACAAAAAAGAGGGGTATTCAGTATTGGTAGATATGGTAGATGGGAATATTCAGCAATGCAGGATGCATTATTGCAGGGGAAAGAGACAGCCGAAGCCATTTTGAAGAAGGGCAAAATTGACAGGAAGAGATAAAATAATCTGGGCATTATATATTAATCACAGATGTAATCTTAATTGTAATTACTGTTATTTAAGAAAGGCCCAGGACAATAGGGTTATTAAGAGAGATAGCCTGCGATGTATAATTGATTTTATTTATAAATTTAATAGAGAAAATTTGAGGGAGGTGGAGCTCGGCTTTTTCGGGAAAGAACCTCTTTTAAATTTTGATATAATTAAATATGCAGTCTCTTACATAAAGGAGAGTAATTACAAGATCGGGCTCTCTATTAATACGAATGGTACTCTATTGAATAATAAAATCTACAACTATTTGAGAGAGAATAATTTCAGAATCATTCTTTCAATAGATAAAGCAATTTCAAATAAAAATAGACCTGATTTGTTTAAATCATTTGACAGGAGAAATATTAAGGTTAGAACTACAATTAATTCTAAGAATATCCTTTACCTTTCTGAAATATTGACCGATTTTTACATCTCCGGGTTTACGAATATAAGTGTTGCATTTGATTATACCGATAAGGGGTTAAGGTCTATCCCTATAAGATCTATCTCTGATAGTATCCTTGAATCGTTAATTGTATATTTAAAAATTAAGGAATCAAACAATATCTTCTCTGTACCCATATTGGACAGGATAATGGATATAAAATTATCAAAAGACAGAGCAAGATTTATAACCACTCCCTTCTGTCAGATCGGGCATAAAATCTTCTCTATTGATATGAACGGAGATATCTACCCCTGTTGGAGATTTATAGGTGAAAAGAGATATATTATAGGAAACGCTATTGGAGAAAAAATTTTTGGTAGAAAATATTCTATAGATATTAAAAGAGAAGACATAAGAGATATCTTGCCTTTTGACTATATATGTTATTGGGCATACTTACAGGGTAATTATGTATTGAGAAATAATCTTAAAGTACTCTCATCATTCAAAAATGTGTTGCGATCTATAAGATAAATTCATCGTTGAAAATTCTTTATTATTGAGATTTTTTGATATAAAAGAGTCTCTGGATTTATCTTTGAGGGAGTTAAATTGATATGAAAAGAATATACCCAGAAACACTATTATCGGTTTTCTTAGTAATAATGGTTAGTTGCAATAGTTGTGAGAAGAGGAAAGTTGATATCCTCTCAATCATACCTCAGGATACACAAAATGTGATTCTGATACCTAATTCCGATAATCTGATGATTGGTATTATGCAGTTCTTCCGTATCTTTGAAAATGGTGTGGCATTTGATGCATTGAAGAAGGAGATTGACCTTGCATCACAAAAACTTGGGATAAATCTACTTGACAGGAATAGCATAAGGGATGCTGGCTTTGATCCGGAAGGTTCTATCGCTGTTATCTCAATGGCTGTGAATATTGAAGGGAAGACGCAGAATACAAATCTATTGATTATGCCGTATTCTGATAAGGGAAGGGCTGAGAACACATTGAATAGACTTTCAAGAGAGAAGGAGAAGACTGAGATATTTAAGACAAGGTCTTATATGGATGCAAAGATTGTAACTGCTATAAGACAGAGTCCAAAGGGTGAGAAACCGGTCCTTATGTACGCCTTCTATAAAGGGTTTGTTATATATGGAATTCCACCCAAAGGCGAGATTGCTATTAAAAAGATTATTGATACTAAAGTGCCAAATAGTATGGCAAAGAGTAATATATATTCAACCCTTAAAGGGAAGGTAAAGAACGGTCAGATGTATTTCTTTATCAATAGTGGAAAGAATATTGAGACCCCAAATCTTATTTTGAATGGTGAGATGAAGAAGATGCTCTCATCTTTAAGAGAGAATTTTAATGGAATGATGATTACTGCCAATATCTCAAATAAAGGTATCGTACTTGATTCATATATCGGTCTATCGGATGTCTCAATTAAGAATTTTGGAAATTATATCAGCAGGTCAACAGGAGAGGAGATAGAGAAACTTATGTATATAGTTCCAGAAGAGCCTTTTATGATTGCAAAACTCAGTCTAAACTACACGCGGCTCTATGGCTTACTTAAAGAAGAAGACCCATATCAGATGATGATAATCAATAAAAGAATCTTTGGACCGATGATGAAATATATGGAGATAGATGTTGAAAAGGATATACTTCCACTTTTGAAAGGTAATATTATTTATGCAATCTCTACCGGTAATATTTCAAATATCAATAGTGCCATTGAGAGCGGATTTAAGGGTGAGGCATTTAATAAGATGTTCAATGTCTTCTATTCTATGAATCTATCAGATAGAGAGAAATCATCTCAACTACTTAATAGATTTGTTGAGAGTATGAAGGCAAAGGGTCAACAGGTAGAAGAGATAAATACCAAGGGTATTAATATTACAAAATCCCGATTTGGTGCAGCATTTGATTCTTATTGGTATATTGATGATAATAATTTTTATGCCCTCTATACTGATAATAAGATTGAAAGTGCTATTAGAAAGCCGGATGAAAAGGATAAGAAACCAGTATTTAAGATTCCTCAGGAAATATATGGGCAGATTCTCAATCCCTCCGCGCAGGTCATCTATCTTTCATTTACCCCTGTAAAAAAGATTATTGACAATATAGATGAGAATAAGATTGGCTCAATTGCAGATACTGGAATTTATAAATTTACCTTTATCCTTGTAAAAGAGGTCTTAAACAAACTTGACAGCCTTTTATTTTATATGCTCCCGGATGATAATGGTATATCTATTGATTTATCTGTAAATACGAAAGGGAAATAATCGACTCTTTTATGGCAGTTATTAATTTACAAAATGTAAGTAAATCTTTTACATTTGATGGAATTAACAGGACTATAATTGAGGGAATTGAACTGAAGGTAGAGAAGGGAAGTATAGTCGCGATTGTTGGACCATCTGGCTCCGGGAAGTCTACTCTTTTAAATATAATTGGTGGTCTGGATAGCCTTTATGATGGAGAGGTTATTGTTGATGGTGTAAATCTCAAGAATCTAAATGATAAAGATTTGAGTCGTTTTAGAAATCAGAAGATCGGATTTATTTTTCAACATTTCAATTTGCTGGACCACCTGAATTGCAGGGAGAATGTACTCCTCCCATCCTATTTCTCTGGCGGTAATATTAAAGATATAGATTCAAGGGTTGACTACCTCTTTGAAAAGGTCAAACTCAAACATAGAATAAGACAGCACCCCCCAACCCTATCTGGAGGAGAAAAGCAGAGGGTGGCAATCGCACGGGCACTATTAATGCAACCATCTGTCCTTCTCTGTGATGAACCTACAGGTGATCTGGATGATATAACAGCAAATGCCATACTTGAACTCTTTCTCTCAATAAGAAAGGAGATGAATGTCACATTTGTGATGGTAACTCATGAGGAGAGAATCACAAGAATTGCTGACGAGATCTATACTATTAAAGACAGGACTCTCATAAAGGTTTGAAATGAAGGGTATATCTGCACTTGCAATAAAAAATTTGATAAGAAATAAGAAGGCAATTATATTGTCTTCAATCGGTATAGTTTTTGGAATCACATCTTTTGTATTCTTTGTCTCGCTCGGGAACGGAATCAAATCGGTGGTCTTTGGTAAGATACTCTCACAGTTGCCAGTTAATATTATTGAGGTAACACCAAAGAGCTCTACGCTTGGAATCTTATCATTTGGAGGTATCTCTTCATCAAACATAGAGGATTCAACATTAGATGCAATCTCATCCATAAGAGGCGTTAAGGCGGTATATAAGGAGGTGGTTCTGGATATCCCCATTCAGGCAAGGGGCGAGTTCTATTCAAGAAGAATCGTGACCGACCTTGCAGCTACTGGTATAGATAATGAGATTGTCTCGAATGATATTAGTAAAGGATATAAGTTTGAATATAACGAAAATGGTCCCATACCTGTTATTGTCTCAAAACATCTATTGGAGCTCTATAACTCAAATCTTTCACAGGCGATGAAGTTACCCAAACTTACTCAGGAGGCTATTATCGGCTTTAAGTTTAAATTAATCGTTGGGAAGAGTTATCTCGGAGGAACCAGAGACCCATCAAAGGTTAAGGAGTATGAGTGTCAACTGGTAGGTTTTTCTGACAAGGCGATCCTTTTAGGTATTACTATTCCTATTGATTATATTAGAAAGTTCAAGACGGATATTGAGGGGGCATCTGAGATAAATAAATATAAAAAGTTGTATGTAATTGCAGAGAATGCTCAGAGTGTACCACTTATTACCAGCGAGATTACATCTATGGGATTGGAGATTGATAAGACCCGAAAGACTATAGGTGGAGTAATCAGTATTGCAACGCTTTTTTTAGGGATGCTCTCAATCTTAATTGTGGCATTATCTGCTATTAATATTTCAAATACATTTGCACTATTAATTTTTGAGAGAAGAAGAGAACTCGGTATTTTAAGGGCAGTTGGTGCCACCAGAAATAATATCAGATATATGATATTCTTTGAGGCATCAGTTGCTGGGTTTATAAATGGGGTTGCTGGAGTTATCTCCGGCGTAATCTTTATTAAACTTATAGATTATTTTGCAAAGACAAAGATACCAGACTTCCCATATAAACCTGATACATTCTTTGATGCAAATATTTATATCTTCTTGCTTGCTATCTTCTTTTCAATATTCTTCTGTTCGCTGGGGGCGCTTCTACCATCCATTAAGGCTTCAAGGATTGACCCGGCAAAGGCAATTACAATGTAATAGGAGTCATTATGAAAATTTACTTCTTGATATTTATTTTTGTATTTTTGGTAATTTATGGTGCTACCTGCGGTACTCAGGGGGCGATGAGTGAAAGCAATCAGAAATACATAAATGAGGTAATCACGAATAATAGATATTTCCTCAAATCCTCTTTGTATTACGGTGACTTCTATGGAAACAAGGAGATATGTCTCCTTT
>JBMFOP010000056.1:0-21035 GCA_049969675.1 Myxococcota bacterium
GCTAAAATAGTTAGACTGAATAAATATCTCATAAACTCCATCCAGATTTATAATTGATTTTGTGAAATTTAGATAGATTACGATAAGATAAGATAATGTAATATTTTCTAATCACCACCAGGACCTATCTAAAATCTCCAATTATAATTACCTCCATCTGATACCCTGATGCCAGGAAAAAAATTTATTTTGGACAGATGTGATCTAAATCTTTTCTCAGAAGATAACAGAAGGGACAATTATTCAAGCTTTGAGCCACAGGAGGGACAGAATCTCGCCCCTGCCATTAACTCCCTCTTACAATTACTGCAAACTAATTTTAAAGGTGCGCCACACTCTATACAAAATGCACCACTACCACCCTTATTCCCACAACCTGCACATACCAGCATTGCGGTTTTATGCATCTGTTGAGCCTGTGGCTGTGATGGGGGTGATACCGGGGTCACAACAGGTGGATTTTCAACTCTCTGCTCTACCGCTGATGGTTGTTTTGACTCCTGAAAAGGAGTGGAATTGTTTAATGTAGATGGTACTGATGATGTTGCCTTTGCAAGTAGATGCTCTTCATTATTGAATAAAAAGTACATCACACATATTACTACCAGAACAAATGGAGATGCAACCAGACCTCCTATATAAGTAATGGACAGAATACCAGATATCAAACCAAATATAAGCACCATAATAAGATGCATCCCGAATCCAACTTGCATAACCAGCGACTTACTACCTGACATAGCCTCACCCATAGAGAGTTTTTTATCTACAATGAGCACTATGACATATATCCAAATTGTTGAAAGCAATAAGCCCGGAATAATACAGAGCGCAAAACCGATTATTAAAATAATACCTATTACAAGTGTTGTAAGGAATAGAGTGCCAAACTGGTCCATTGCAGAAAAGACATCTCCTATCTCTGCTGGTCTATTCTCACGCACCCTCCTGATGACCATCTTTGTTAGTCCGCCATATAGTGGACCAGCAAGGATTCCAAGAGTAACCACCGACAATATGCCAGCAATCAGTCCTCCAACAATAAGTGGAACTATATCTTTTACAAATAGTTCCCAGGCATACTTAAATATCCTGTTAAAGTCCATAATCTCCACCTCCTATTTTTTAATTGCATTTGCAAACATCCATTCAACACAGAAAGGTCTTACGAATACAGGGGTAAAATTTATCTTCTTAAATGAACGTCTTAAAATATCCTTAAGCATATTTATAGTTTCTATGTCATATACATCACAACATTGAATAGAGACAAGACCATCTCTATTTAAATTTCTGGCAATTTTTGCAAAAATATCTCTAAGGAATTTTTCACGGTCTTTTACAGTTAACCACTCGGGATGAAGTGTGAGGTCATATACTATAGCATCAAATCCCTCATGTTTTTCAAGGAAGTTATTGGCATCATCAATAATTAACCTAACCCTTCTGTCTTCAAAGGCATTTCCACAGATAGTTGGGAGATGCTCCTTACAGGCGGCAACCACCATCTCGTCAATATCTATTAGATATACTTCTTTGGCACCTCGTTTTAACAATTCCTTTGCAACACCACCATCCCCACCTCCCAGAATAGCCACTTTCTTCAGGAGTTTTCGCTCGGCAATTGGGCTTACCAGTGCATCGTTGTACTCATCATCCCCAATCTCTGCAATTTGAACATCATCATCCAGAAATAACATCCTCCCAAAACTATCATTTAAGATGATATCTATCTTCTGGTATTTTGAGTGACCTGAGAAGATCCTGTCCTTAATATGATATCTCGTCTCAGTACCTATTGAGCCATAAGAAATCATCCAGTTGGTATCATTAATTTCAAGTTCATCCCCTCTCTTAATTCTAATAATCCTTGTACTGGATGGTTTAAGAACACCCTTAAAATATTCAAGTAGGGCATTTGTGGGCTCTGGCGTCTTTGAACAGGTATAAATATCTATTGATGCGTGTTTTGCTTCTGGAAATGTATGGAGAGCGACATGAGATTCGCTGATGATGGCAATAATCGTTACACCTATAGGAGTAAATTTGTGATGAACGACCTTAATGAATCCGAGTCTGCACTGGTTGATACCTATCCTTACCATCTCTGATAGCGCCTTTTCATCATTCAGGTCAGCCCGACAATTTAAGAATTCGCATACAATCTGATTTCCATAAGGTCTCATATAGTTTACCTCCCGTAAATATTTATTTTGTTTTAAGTGGATAAAGCCAGAGGTCTACAGGATATTTATACCTATATGGGACTTTGAGAGGAAATTCAATCTTTCTGCCAGTTGCTGCACTGAGATATGCCGCAATCATAATCTCAAGCACAACCTTTCCATCCTCAGCAGACTCAATAGGTTTCTTATTATACAAAATACAATCTACGAAATGCTGCATCTCCTGCGGATAACCATTTTGATAATTCCAGTCATATTCAGGGAATGTCCAGCCCCTGCTTTCTTTCGGGTCATTGGTAAACCCCCTCTCTGAAAAACACTTAATTCCCCCACCGCGAAGGAGGTCAGCATATATTACACCTTCTGTGCCATAACACTCCATAACACTATCCATTCCACCTTTGAGTGCCCAGCTTGCCTCCAGATTTGCAATAACACCATTCTCAAACTCAATAAGAATTATCACATTGTCATCAAGTTTAGTAATCTTCTTATGTAGAACAAGATTAACCTGTGCATAAACACTCTTTACCTTTGGCTTATTTAAAAACCATCTCGCAAATTCAATTGCATGGCAACCCATATCCATCATTATACCACCCCCGGCTGTCTCACGCTTAAAGAACCACGGTGAATATGGTCCCGCGTGTTTCTCCCATTCCTTAATCATATATGGCTTCCCGACTCCACCTGCATCCACAATCTCCTTAGCCCTTACAAACTTAGGGATAAAACACAACTCCTCTGCATAAAATGCAAACTTTTTATTCCTCTTTGAACTCTCAATAATCTCATCTGCCTCTTCAAGTGTAAGGCACAGCGGTTTCTCAATGATTACATGTTTACCATTTTTCAGACAGGTTAATGCAAATTCTTTGTGCAGATAATTTGGGACACCGAGAGTAATAATATCCACCTCATCTGATTCCGCCATCTCTTTAAGCGATTCAAACTGAAATCTTAAACTATTCTTTTTCGCAAATGCTCCCCTCCTCTTTTTATCCACATCAGCAATTGCCACCACCTCTGCACCTCTCACTGTTGAGAATGCATCATAGTGTACCTGTCCAATAAAGCCAGCGCCTGTAATACCTACCCTCAAATTTTTCATAGAGAAGACCTCCACCAAATTAAAATTGAGTTATTGATCACCATCTGATATAAATCCTGCATCAGTAGAAGTTATTGTGTTAATGTTATACTTTATCTTTATCTCATTAGTCTTATATGTCTTTCCATCATCAGTGTCAAATTCCATCCAGCAGATGATATCACCACTATTCTTGGGTGGTAATTGGTTATCCTGCACTGTAATTGGAATATTTTTGAATCCCATATAGAATTCATCTTCAATATCCTTCAATCTGCCAATGTCATACACCTCATTTGGGAATGGTAACTCATCCCCAACAGGGGCTGTACTGAAGACTCTTACATTCTCAGCATAATCAAACTTAAATTTTGCCCGTATTGTCTTGATATTTGGGCCAACAAGCCTGTGAATGTATGAAAAATATATATACATCCAATCCCATCTGCCATATTCACCATCAATAATATAATTTATCTGTGATGGGGTCACAGCAGTAAGTACAGGGTTCTCTCTAATCTTATCTCTTAATGCAGCATAAATGTACATCTCATAATTGCCACCTGGCTCCAGACCAAAGCCGAATGATTCAGCAACTCCAGGCATTACAAAAGATATCGCCCCATTATCTCCTTTATAATATCCAAACAAAGTCGGATAGAAAAATGATTTCTTTTCTGCATAATTATCTTCATAGTACTGCCCCGAATAAGCAAACTCAAGACTTGTCTTCTTATCTCTTGAGACATCCTGTTCACCAAGTAAAGTTGCATAATTTTTCCTTTCGCCATCTATCATCTTTCCTCTCTCAAAATAATACGCCCTGAGTTTTCCCATATTGGCTGGTTCGTATTGAGAAGATCTTATATCTGTAATCTCAAAGACTGAAAAGTCTATCTTTGAGATAGGATTTAGCACCACACTAACAGAAGTGTCTTCACCGATATCTATATCTCTTAAAGAGCCTCTGAATGTCACCTTTGATTCTTTATTGATAGTCTCTACTATAATAGACCTCTTACTTCCAATAGGCACACTGACCGGGAGAACTATCCTTGCAAATTGCCTATCTTCATATGAACAAGAAGGTGGAAAATAGGTATCAAACTCATAAAATCCTTCGCCATCTGGTTTATAATATCCACCATCATTAAGACATATCCAATCAGGGGAGGATGGAAAATCCACACTTTTCTTTACTGGTGTCATATTATTACCATAGACAGAGACCACCACTTTATTGGCATACTTTTCAATAAAATTTCCAAGCCCACCTTCCTGACTCTGAAACTCAAGCAAAATCTTTAAATTTTCTCTCTCCTGATTGCAGGATAAATAGAGAAAAGTAATAGAGAAAATGACCAACAATAGGATTAAATATATTCTCTTCATATCTCACCTCAATAATTACCAATGTCTATATGAATATTTACATCAACCTTCTTAGTGTTTATCTCACCACCAAAATCCAGTGGTGCCACAACCCCCTGCATATCCTGTTCTCTCAACGGCTCAGTCAGACTCTGTGAATAGGCATCTCGTCTCTCTATATCCTCTCTCTCAGCATCTTTTAATGAAATCAGTAGCCTCTCCTCAAAATTACCACTTAATGTCTTTGTCGCGAGCACAATCCCTGCACTCTTATCAATAGTCTTTTTCAATTCGTTTTTGAGCATAGCAAATATACTCGTATTTACATACAAATCCTGTAAAAGTTCGGGAGGAATAGGTTGTGGAGGTGACGGTGGCATACCTTCTTTGATCTCAGAGAATGTTCCTTCTGTTAGCATAATCTCGGGGAGGTCCATCTTATCTCTATTAAAAACACCAGCAAATCCGCTCAAAAGGAATACCCTTGTGGTGCCATCCTCAGCCACATCAAGAGCAAGATGAGTCCCTCTCACGCCCGCTATTGCGGTTTTGGACTTAAATTCAAACTTGCTTCTGGAATTCATCTGTTTCTTTACCACTGCCCTGACCTTCCCGAAGAATGTCAGAATTGAGGCCTCTCTTTTATCAACACTTTTGATAAGGGATTCAATCAGAATCTTGGTCTTTGGGGCTATACTGAGAATAGTCCCATCTACAAGTTTGATTACAGCCTTTGATTTTTCTGAGGTTATAACGGTGGCATTAATACCGAGATTGTTTCCGATCTTTGCATCCTCCGCCGCTCTGCCCGGATATTCAATCTTCACCGACCCCTCAACCCAGTTAATTACACCAACTATATTGTCGTCGGCAAATAGATTTGTTGAGAAGAACAAGAGAGAAACCGATATTACCAATACTCTTTTGTACATCGCAGTACTCCTTCTTAAAATTTCAATTCCCAGAAAAGTATACCCATATGTCTCGTATAATCATAAGTCTTCTTAATATTTGATTGGTTTAATATAAAATTGTACTTAATACCTATTCTTCCACCCTTACCAAGTATAAATTCGGGTCCGGCATTCAATGAAAGCCGTTTATCCGAACGACTTTTAATTGAACCATCCTCCATTGGATACTGAGAATCAGAAAAATCTCTAATAAAATAATCCATCAGCAATCTGAGGTCAATTATGGATAGCGCCACGAGTGAGAGTCCAAATCCTAACCTTAATCCAGAATATCTCCCCTGTGAACCATCGGCATTATTTATATCGTATTCAACCCTTAAAATTGCCGTATCGTCTCCCCCAAAGAAGAAGGGGCTTTCAAGCCCTACATTGTGGTCTATTCCACTTAGAGAGTTTGTATTGGGCTCATCTATACTCTGATGATAAAAATCCATCTTTAATCTATAATATGGCTTGAGCATCATTGTATCGCTGAGAGAAAAAATTAGATTTGGGGCTATCATCAAAGATGTCAAAAAAAAGTTTGGTCCACTCTCCGCACCCTTTTCGTGAACAAAAGAACCAAATGGATCCGTAAATAGGTTCAAAAGCCCAACCTCAATACCCGGAGATAGTCTATTTTTGTTAAATACAAAGTCATAATTATATCTTGAGCCTGCATAAATAAACATAATGTCATAATAATTTACATCAAATTCACTTCTCGGTATCATAGAATTAATAGGCAGAAAGTGATAATCTGTAAAATATGTCAGAGTGGCTGATGCCTTATGCCTCTCTTTCTTAAAATTAACGCCACCTGAGAGCTCAAGGTCAGTTCTTGCACCCCACCTCATTGAGACAGCACCGAGATTTGTAAGATACTTAACACTCTCATCCTCATTCTCTGCCATCTCAGGGACATTGGTATCAATCAGATATGTATTTCTGAGTTTAAAAAATGGCTTGAATAGTGATTTCTTCTGAAACCTCTCTCGCTCCTGAGCAATATTTTCAAGAATCCTTGACGCCTCCCTTCCCTCCTCAGATTCCTTATCCAGTGATGCCACCTCCAGATATTTTATTGAATCACTTAGACTCTTCTCGCTCTGTGAAATCACTGCAAGATAGTAGGCTGAACGGCTCTTATATAACGGTGAATTATTATAAAGTTCAATAAAGATTGGCTTTGCATCACTTAAATTCTGTGTAGCCATATTTAATGTTGCAAGTAGATATCTGACACCATCTTTATCAATTGAACTATCTTTTATACTATTCAGATATTCCTTTGCCTCCTTGTATCTCTTATCCTGAACATAACATTGTGCAATATCTTTATAGACCAGATCTTTATCCTTCTTATCAAGTATTAAATCTATCTTCTTAAAGATATTTACTGCCTCAGTGCAATCCTTAGAATAGACAAAGGACTTGCCAAGCATTATATATGCCTCTTTATCGTCGGGATTCTTCTCAATATATTTCTTGAGAATTGAGATTGCATCCGGATATTTACCATCTGAATAGAATTCTATAGCCTTTAAGAGTTCCTCCTCATTTTGTAGCCCTGTAGAATCTGATGGAGATGTCGCCACCTGCCCGTAAAGACTTACTGAAAATAAAATTATAGATGTAGCAATATTCAAATTTAATCTAAACATATATCTACTCCTCACAAAGAAGAAAAACTAAATCTTACACTGGTTATAAAGTGAATCAAGTTCGTCGGATAATCTCTTCATCTTCTTTACAATTAGTTCAAGTCTTTTGGCAACCTTATCAGATAATTTCAGGCTCTCCCTTACCCAGTTAGCCGCATCTCTTTCAAGTCTGGATATCTTCTCCTTTGAATGGAGGACCTTATAAATCTCCTGCATGGTAAACAACTTCTCTTCAAAGGAATTAATCCCTTTCAAAATATCCTTTGCATCTTCTTTGCTATTAATAAATGATATAACCTTCTTAAAGGTCTTATCATTAATCTGAAGGAGAATTGCCTCCTTCTCAATAGCCTCAATCTCATCATCTGTTAAATTCCCATCCACACCAAGAATCTGTAAGATGATTGCCATCAGTTGAACATTGTCTATTTGCATAATATGCTCCCAGAAAAAATCTTTGTCTATTATATTATAGAAATAATATTTTGCAACCAATATCTACAAAATTATATAAAAAATTAATAATAAAACAAAATACTTTACTTAATTGAAATTTTGAAATATTAAAGACCTCTATGACAGAGAAGAGAAGAGAAGATAGAGTTGAAGTTGAATTAAAGGTAGGATACAGAACTATAGGTTCATTTATTACAGATTATATAATCAACATTTCAAAGGGAGGTATTTTTATTAATACCACCAAACCGCTACCGGTTGGAACCAAGATAAGAATCTTATTCTCTATTCCAGACATACCTTTCCCATTCGACCTGATGGGGATCGTAAGATGGGTCAATCCCGTTGGACATTCAAGCCACTCACTGCCCGGTATGGGTATAGAATTTCTTGAGATGGAAGAGAATGTCAGGAAGCGAATTGAAAAATTTATCAATCAACAGATTAAAAGACAGAAATAATGTTCTCCTTTCTCTTAACCCTTTTTGACAGACTGAAAGAGAATAATATAAATTTAACAATAAATGAGAAGATTGACATCCTTAAATCTATCTTAAAGATTGACATTACAGACAAAAACTCCTTCTTTTATGCCATTGCCTCAAATGCAGCGCATTCAGTTATTGAGAGAGAAAAGGTACTGCATATTTTAGAAAACCTTAATCCCGTGAATGCTCAAATTGATACTGACATTCGGGGTCTATCAGATAGATTTACAAGAGACATTTATGCAAAAAAGGAGTTCTTAAATGCGGTTCTTCATAACAGAGATATCCTTGAACTCTTCATAAACAATCAGAATATTAAGACCGCCATTGAAGATAATGAGGTTCTGAGCAGATTATATGAGGCTCTCATCTATGAAGAGAAGGAGAGTGAGTTTATTGAATTTATTAATAAACTTTCCTATGATAATAAGGAATTGAAGGAATTAATTGATAAATTAGCACCAAAACCCTTAATGAGTAAGAAACAGGCAGGGATAAAAGAGACAACTATTACAAGGAAAAAGATAGATATAAGTGATATCCCTTTTGATAAGATTGATAATGACGATATAAAACAGCTCAGGCAATCAATACAGATCACCGCCAGAAGGCTAATAAGAAAGATATTCAAGACCTATGAGTCTGGTCGTTCTCACATATTAAATGTCCATAAAACACTAAGAAAGAACGCCGCATATGAAAATATACCTTTCAGGACAGAATTTAAGAAGAGGAGGATGAAGAGAAGAGATATTGTAATACTATGTGATATGTCGCAATCCGTAAGAAATTTTACATTCATTATGCTGGCATTTATGAATGAACTCACCCTGATATTCAAAAGAGTCAGGAGCTTCGCCTTTGTAAGTGATGTCTCAGAGATTACTCAACTTGTGCAGAACAGAGATTTTAACAGTGTAGTCAATTCGCTCTTATCAGGTGGAATCAATAATCTGTTTGGTAATTCAAATTATGGACTTTCATTTTATAAATTTTACACACAATATAGCAACATTCTCAATAAAAATACAATTGTAATTATATTCGGCGATGGAAGGAATAATTACAACGACCCAAATCTCTATGACCTGAAGAATATAAGAAAAAAAGTAAATAAACTCTATTGGTTTGTGCCAGAGGGGAGAGATCTCTGGGGGAAGGGAGATTCTCAACTCCCTCTGTATCTAACAGGTTCAGATAGAGCATTCACAATAACCACATTATCACAGCTGAGTTCAGCCATCTTAAAAATATCACAGTATTGAACTACCAGACCAGTCATTCTATCCAATATCAAAATTTCAGATGAACATTACTTATTTATAGGGATGAGATTCAACCCACCCGGATAGGCATAGGATGTATATCTTGCATATCCATAAACCATTATTCCAACAGGGGCTGATGAACTTATGTTATGCTGTCCTGGATTAAGCTTTACCCTTGCAATAGAATATTTCCCGCTTCCAATAGAGGTGAATCCACTTACCGCTGCTCCATCAAGCATAACCTGTTGTCCGGTCGGCGCTGTAATATTGACATAAGATTCAGTATACGTCGCTGGTGTTAAGAAGTTGTAGTAATTTCTGTACTGCTCAACAGGGATCCCGAGAGAGAATGCCGGGTCTCCCATATCAGAGGTGTGTGAATTATACCCATTATAATCTTCCCCAACTAAATATTGTGCAATAGAGAAGGCAGATGTTCCCTTCACCTCAAAATCAGCCGTTGTATAAAACTCAAACCACTGACCTTTATTCAAAATCTTTGTTGGTTGAACAGATGACGGATTAAAAGTTATTGTATTATTATCAAATGCAGAAAGAATTCTATATAAATTTGGCTCTGCAGGGCTCTGTTTAGATATAGTATGTGTCATTATATAATTCATACCCCAGGTCTCAACAGGGAAGAGATTCTCTTCAAGATGGTCGCACGCCCATCTATTAAATGGAATAAATGCACAGTTATGAATTCCAAAGACTGATATTGGTTTATCACTCTGAATATATGTCCCAGTTGCATCATAGTCCTGTCCTAAATCACAATACTTATATCTACTCCCATCACTATTCCAGTTTGAACAGGTAGAAGGCATTGCAGCGGCAATCTGAAGAACCTCTCCTCTATTTATTGTAAAGTTACCTGTTTGTCCCTTTGAGAACGCCTGAACACCACTTCCAGCTAATGTATTAAATGAAAAATTTATGCTCACACTTGTCCCGTCCTTCGTACCAACTATTGCAAAGCCTGATGGAGAACCAATCACAGAATCCCCGCTATTTACAGATAGATTCTTATATGAAAAAATATAATACTTATACCCAAGCACGCTGGTCGGTAAGAGTATTGAAGCGTCATTTGTATATGTGTAGTTAGAGCCAGACTGATACTCTAAAGGATTAAACTGATATACCGTCACAGGGATATTGCTTATAAGATTATATGCCCCACCTGAAAGCTTGATTGAACTTTCACTCATAAAATTCATCTTTAGCTGGTCAATCCATGGCAGTGTAACTACCTTTACTTCATTTGGATTGACCTGAGTAGATGCAACCTGATTGCCACCTCTTGTAATTACTACATTTGCTACATAACTTTGGGTATTTGAAATCGCAACTGCAAAGCTAAAGCCAGTATCCAGTTGAGAATTCATGGTAACAGTAGGCCAGTATTCACATCCTATATACGATTTCTCTGCCTCTGCCTTGTCACACAGAGTCATACACCTGCCATTTTCGCAATGATTGCCTATATTGTTTGGGTCTGTGCATTCCTCTACTTCAATAAATCCAGTCCCTGTATCATTGCATTTCATCACTCTATTCCCTTCGCACTTCTTATATCCACTTGAACAGACCTTGGCTACACAACTATTCCCTACACATACCATTCCAGCCCCACATCCCTTCAATCCCCACTCTGTACCATATTCATTACATACCTTCAATGTGTTTACATTGTTGGGGTCACACTCCGTATATCCGGGCTGACATATCCTCGGTACACATTGATTGTTTATACATACTGCATTCTTACTCTCACACTCCTCCTTTATATCATAATTAGCCCCCTTTACATTACATACCTCCACCGCCTTCCTATCATAAGAACATCTCTCAGAATTCGGTATACACTGTTGCTTCAAGCAGGAATATATCTTATCACCATTCCCATCCACACCTGCCTCATCACATATATAACCAGCCCCACATCCCCTGCTCTCCCACTCAGTCCCTGCATTGTTGCATATCTTTAAAAACATCCCGTCAGCGCTACACTCTGTTGCCTGCGGTTTGCATATTATCTCCCTGCAACTACTTATGTCACATATCTGATTCTTTGGACAATCTGTCGTTGTAAAACCGGTGCCCTTTTCATTGCAGGTCTGCAACCTCCCATCCCCACTGCACCTCGTCTCCCCCTTCACACATATCACATTTATACATACATTGTTCAAACAATATGTGTTCTGCGGACAATTAAATGTCTCAAACTTCTTTGTGTTAGCATTGCATATCATCAACTTCCCGTCCGATGTGCACTGCCTCTCCCCGGGTATGCAATTTGCACTCGTGCACTTCCCGTTCTCACAGTATTCCCCACTCGGGCACGCAGTTATCTCCCACTCCGTCCCATCTTCATTGCAGACTGAGAGATACTGATTATAACATCCGCTTTCACCCGGATTACACACTTTGCGTGAACCTCCATCCTTTGATGACTTCCTTACACATCTATTCATAGTCGTATCACAATATTCATCGGTGCCACATTCGGAATTGGAGGAACATCTCGTCACACCACCGCCATCCTCTCCGTCAGCCCCACCTCCGGCCGTATCAGAGCAGGATGGCATAATGAGTATCCCAGCCAGAATCAAATAAACTAAAAGATATCTTTTCATATCCAACCTCCGAATGATTTTTAGTATATCATATTCTTTCACTGAATAAAATTAAATTATAAGACTTGTTATATTTCTCTTTTTGTATTTATACTACAACATCGGTCCTAAATAAATTTTAATGGAAGGTTTTACCCGTCCAGAATCCCTATTTTAAAAAAGTAATTCATTAATGCAGATTATTTTGGACAGATGTGTAATAAAATCAAAATTCAAATTTCTCTCCGGGGTAGATTGGGTTGCCAGTTAGAAACTCCTTTACATTTAATGGATTTCTACCCTCTCTCTGAACCCTCTTTATAATCAGCACCCCATTTGATGTAGCAACATAAATCCCTCTCTCAGAAGCCTCTATTATGGTGCCGGGCTCTGATGGATTATGATTTTCATAGATATCAGCAGATAAGACCTTTATAAGAATCCCTTTATAATATGTATATGTAGATGGCCAGGGGTTTAGTCCCCTTATTCTATTTAAGAGCTCCTTTGCCGAAAGAGAAAAATTGAGCCTCCCATCTTCCTTCTTTAGCATTGGTGCATATGTCGCCAGAGATTCATCCTGTGGCTCATACTTAAGTCTATCTGACATAAATCTCTCTATAAACTCTGGAAGCATCTCGCAGGCGAGCCCTGCAAGTTTATTATGTAATGTCCCGGCATTATCCCCCATCTCAATAGGAATCTCACGTCTCAGCACAATATCCCCAGAATCAAGTTTATAGGCTACCTTTTGAAATGTTATTCCGGTCTTTTCCTCACCATTGATGAGTGCCCAATTTATTGGGGCTGGACCTCTGTACTTTGGCAATAATGAGGCGTGAATGTTGAATATAGTGTCCTTCTTTATGTTGAGAAATCTCTCTGAAAGAATCTTCCCGTATGCAGCAATTAGGATGAGGTCAAACTCCATATTTTTTAAGAATTCTATGGATTCATCAGAATTAATATTTTCCGGAGAGAATACCTCAATCCCATTTTCAATGGCAAGACTCTTTGCCGCAGAGACCTTAATCTTCTTCCCTCTACCGGCTGGCTTATCAGGCTGAGTTATTACCAGAATCGGTTTTGAAATATTAATAAGCCCTTTTAATATTATCGCCGCAAAGTCTGGTGTCCCCATAAATACTATTTTACATCCTGAGCTCATTTTTTCTCTTCTTAGCCTCCTTCTTGAGTTTTCTGTAATATAATGCCTTCTTGAGTGGTGAAAGCCTATCTAAAAATACAACCCCATCCAGATGGTCAATCTCGTGTTGCACTACCCTCGCAAGGAGCCCCTCATCCTCTACAACCTGCTCAACCCCATTTACATCCTGATACTTAAACTTCACCTTCTTGTATCTCTTCACCTCATCTCTAATCTCTGGGACAGAGAGACAACCCTCCTCCATAACATACTCCCCTTCTCCCTCAATTATCTCTGGATTTATAAGTTTGAGGAGTTCTGCCCTTCGCTCCTCAGTTGAGATATCTATTACGACAAGCCGCATATCTATTCCTACCTGACTCGCTGCAAGTCCTATCCCATTGTTGTAATACATAGTCTCAGCCATATCATCCAGAATCTTCAATATCTCGGGGGTAATCTCCTGAACTTTCCTTACCTTCTTCTTCAAGAACGGGTCTGGAACTTTCAAAATCGTTAAAACTGACATCACAACCTCCTTATAGCATATTAAATGGATCAACATCAATATTGACCCTTACATTAGGATGCCGTCTATATACATCTGGAATCACCTTTTTTAAAATTTTTTTTACATTATTTACTTCTGAGGTCTTTATCAAAAGTTGGTGTCTGAACTCTCTCTTTATCCTGGCGATTGGGGAGCTGACGGGGCCCAATATCTCAGACCTGTTGAGCCCAACTAATGCATCTTTTAATCTATTAAGTAGTTCCACCCCTCTATTTTCATCAAACGACCTCGTTCTGATAAGAATAATCTTTGAAAAAGGTGGATAAAAAAGATTCTTCCTCCTGCTCAGTTCAATATTGATATACTCATCTATATTTCCACTCTTTACTGCAAGAATCCCCGGATCAAATGGATTGAATGTCTGAATTATTACCCTTCCCTTCTCCTCTCCTCTCCCTGCCCTGCCCGAGACCTGCATAAGCAGTTGCACAAGCCTCTCCTGAACTCTGAAATCAGGGATTGAAAAGGCTGTATCTGCCAGAATCACACCCACAAGTGTTACATCCGGGAAGTGGTGACCTTTTGCCACCATCTGCGTCCCTATAAGAATATTTGCATCCCCCTTTGAAAAACCTGAAATCCTGCTCTCAAGGTCATATAGATTTGAGACGGAATCTCTGTCGAGCCTTATTGTCTTAGCCTCTGGAATTATCCTCCTGATTACCTCCTCCACCTGCTCTGTCCCAAAGCCAAGGTTTCTGATAGAAAGTGAGCCACACTTTGGACAGATATCTGAATATCCCACCTGATAGTTGCAATAGTGACAGAGTAGAATATTTGAGGATTTATGATATACCAGATTTATATCACAGTCCGGACACTTAAAGATATATCCGCACTTCGTGCAGACAAGTATTGTATTAAATCCACGCCTATTCAACATCAGGATTGCCTTATTTCTATTCTTAATCGTATCCAGAATCGCCCTGTAAAGGGTCTCACTTATGAAGAATGGAATATCCTCCACATCCTCACCTGATTTTTCCCTATCTGCAAGGCTGACAATCTCAATATCGGGGAGGGGTTTTTTATTTGCCCTCTGAGTCAGCCTTGAGGATTCAAATTTTCCAGAAATAATATTATACATACTGTGTACGGACGGTGTGGCACTCCCCAATATCACAATGCAATTCTCAATCTGTGCCCTCTTGATTGCGATATCTCTACCATTATAACGAGGAGATTCCTCCTGTTTATATGCTGTATCGTGCTCTTCATCTACCACAACAAGCCCGAGATTCTTTAGCGGTGCAAAGACAGCAGACCTTGCCCCAACCACCACATTCACCTTGCCACCTCTGATTCTCATATATTCTAAAATTCTATCCCTCTCACTCAGTCCAGAGTGCAATACCGCCACATCACACCTCAATGTGTTTCTAATGCGAAATATTGATTGAGGAGTTAGAGCAATCTCTGGCACAAGAAATAAAACGGATTTTTTCTCCCGAATGAGTTCATCTGCCATCCTTAAATATATCTCTGTCTTCCCACTCCCTGTCACCCCATATATATAGTGAACACCAAAGCCTTTTTCCTTGAGAACCCTTATCTTTGAGAGTGTAATCACCTGCTCCTCTGTGAGATTATGGATAGGTTCCTCATCTATGCTGTAAGACTCAAAGAGATCCTGAAATAGAATCTTTAAGATGTCTACCTTTAGCAGATACTTAAATACTCTTTTATCCCTCAAAATAGTCAATGCCTCAAATATTGGTATCCTCTTTCTCTCTTTCAGTTCAGCAATGAGTAACTCAATATTTGGATATTTTTCTATTACCTTCTGCAACTCCAGTGATATCTCTTCATTCTTTCCCCTATCTCCCAATACAACAAAATTTTCATTTGAAACTGAATCATCCGGGCATTCAAGTCTTACTCTACCACTCTGAATAAATTCATATATATCAAGCATCGTTATACCATAGCGACTCTTACGGGAGAATATTGTAGATAGACCAATAATCTTCTTCTTAAAGATATTATTCTCATCCTCAAAGACCAATCTATAATTTGAAAGTCTGAACAGCCCTGACGGGATTGCAGAGAAGAATAGTGAACCATTTGGCTCCAGGTAATATTCTGCCGCCCAGATTAAAAGATTAAAAAGTCTCCCATCAAAGATGGGATTTATCGGGAAGATATCAATTATCTCCTTTATTTTATTCTCTGGAAGATTGAACTCATTATGTTCATAGATTTTTTGAACAAAACCTATCTGCAAACTCTTTTTAAGAGGCACATATACAGCAAAACCCTCTCTAATAATCGGAATGAGTTTATCAGGTATTCTATAATAGAATGATTCAAAGAGTGAATTTTTTAATATAATACTGGCATACATTTAAAAAATGAGTTGCTTCAAGCTATTTAATCTCCCAGATATCTAAAAAGGACAAATTCATTTAAGCCATTATCGCCAAAAATATATTTCAAAAGCCAATTATAAATAGAATCACTATTTGTGAAAAGAGAACTGAGCTCTCTCTTCCTGGCAAACTCCACAAATTCAATTTCCACATCTGATGGCAACCTGGCCAGAGTCTTTATCTTTTCCACTGCTACTTTATATCCACCTATCTCATCAATAAGACCTATTGATTTCCCTTCTTCGCCTACATAGACCTTCCCCTCTGATAATTCTGATATCCTGTCAATGTCAATATTGCGTGATAAAGATACCTTCTGTTTAAAATGCCGATAGAAGCCGTCAATGTACTCTTTGACATATTTAATCTCACTCTCAGTGAGCCCTCTAAATATGCTATCGGAATCTCCACTCTCATTTACCTTCTGAGATTCATAGTTTACACCAATTTTTTTAAGTAGATTTGAGATATCTATCTTTAAAAAGAAGACCCCAATTGAGCCAACTATGGAGGCGCTATCTGCAATTATATAATCAGATGCGATTGCAGAGAGATATCCACCAGATGCCGCCATACCACCAACTGAGACCACAACTGGTTTGTACTGTTTAATCCTTGATAATGTCTCAAAGATTAACTGGCTCGCCATAGTTGAACCGCCCGGCGAATTAATCCTGACAATCACACCAGCAATCGTCTCATCTTTTATAATCTCCTCTGCCATCTCAGATATATCGGCACTCCCTATAGTCTCATAACCTATAGAATCTCCAAATCCCTTCCCGTATACTATGTCACCATTTAAGTAAATGATCGCAACCCTTCTTGTGAGCTGCCACCTGCCACTTATGGATGTTGAAGATGAATAATTAAGATTCAATTGATAATCTCTACCAAAGTAGAGGCTCAGATCCTTCTTAACCTGCTCAAATGTAGAGATATCATCCACAAGCCTCTCTGTCTTTCCCTTCTGTGGTGAGAATAATCCTGTTGAATAGATTCGCTTTATATCCTCAGAACTCAAATTGCGCGATTTAGCCATTGCTTCATCAAGGATTCTCTGAAGTGAACTTACAATCTTTAATGACTGCTCCTTTCTCTTCTCACTCCCTTTCTCTGAGATGAGGGGCTCAAACGCGGTCTTGTATTCACCCGCTGCAACTACATCAAAACGAACTCCTATCTTTTCAAAAAAGTTCTTGAGATAGAGATTCTTGGTTGCCCCACCCTTTAAGTAAAGAGAGCCTCCCTCATTAATCACAATCCTATCTGCACTATTGGCAATAAAATATGAGATA
The DNA here is from genome assembly GCA_049969675.1 of Myxococcota bacterium. GTDB lineage: Bacteria > Myxococcota > SpSt-1050 > SpSt-1050 > SpSt-1050 > SpSt-1050. Next base: position 17,483 of record JBMFOP010000056.1, read on the forward strand.
TCATCTGCACTCTCTAAAAACGAGACGACCTTCTTCCCCTTCAATCTAAAATATGTAATCGCCTCTCTTATCTCCTCTGCAGAGGCAAGACTTAGATTCACATCTGATAAATATAAAATCATACCAGATACCGAATTGTCATAGGTAGCAGAGTTTATATCATTCAATACATCAATTAATGACCTATTTCTCTTCTTCAGACCAAATATATCCTCTTTCTTCCCATCAATTATCTCATTATCAATCTTTATTACGACAATCTGCTTTGATAGGGTAAACATCTCCTCATAATTACCCTTTGAAAATCTAAAAGAAAATCCCTTCCCATCAAAACGGGACATCTCATCTGAATACCCGCCCAAAAAGGCAACACCGAATTTTGTAAGGTCCATATTTATACCGCCAAACATATCCTTATCTTCATTTATACCGAAGAAGAACCTGAGACCTTTTACCGGATTTAATGCAACTGCATATCTATTTGGAATATCTCTATCGTGTTCAATAAATGAAAAATCCCCATAGAGTTCAACTGCCTCTGAAAACGGCTTTATACCAATCCCGAGATTTAACCTCCTCCTGATTGAGATATCCCCCACCGATGGCTGTCCCAGATTCTGGCCGCTGACCGATATATTTAAGAATCTTGCCGGCATAAAATATGCTCCCGCATACCAATCCCATGAGATTCCATATCTCGGTTTAATTGGGTCGTAAATAGAGAGCCCTACTCCCATAAGCATATAATCACCAACTCTAAATCCGACCGGGAATGAATATCTCAGATAATCAATCAACTCATTATCATTGTAATTGATTCCAAAACCGAGATTATCAAATTCTAATACAGCGCCGTAAAATCTTGAATCTATGGCAAAAGACTCCAAATAGAAGAGAGACAACTGAGTATCCTCAAGCAATCCAAATGCAGCGGGATTTTCCAGTGAATTAAGGGAATTATAGACTGAGGCATAAGGATTGAATCTATTGTAATAAAGGAATTCATCTCTATCTGCAAATAAGAGTTTGGTGGATAATAGAAAAATTGTCAGCAAAGATAATCTATACTTCATATTGCTCATCCTCCAGATCAGAAATCTCTACCCTACCATTTAGATAAAATCAAAAAGAAAATGGCAACATGGTAAAAGCAAGACCTGAATTCAATCGGATTTGAATATTTTGTCTGGATTCAAAAGGTTGTGGGGGTCAAATATCTTTTTTATCTCTTTCATCAATAATACGGCATTACCATCAAGCTCAAGTTCTGAGAAATCCCTCTTTAATATCCCGACCCCGTGTTCCCCTGAAATTGAGCCACCTTTTTTTAAGATCACCTCTGTAATCCTTCTCATAACCTTTGAGAAACTTCTATTCATCTCCTCCTCTGTCTCAAACATATAATTTATATGCAGGTTTGAATCACCTGCATGCCCGAATACCGCTATCTTATAATTATTCTCCTCTGCAAAATCTCTGAGTTCCTTTATAGCATCCATCAGATTACTTAAAGGGACTGAGACATCATCTGCGATTCTGAATCTTCCAAGTTCATTTAAAGATGGAGAGATATCCCTTCTTATATCCCATATTGCTTCAATCTCTTCTCTGTCATCTGAAAACAGGTAACTCTTAAATCCAGACTCAGAGAGGAGCATCTCAACCTTCCCTTTTTCATACTCCACTGAAGAATCATTCCCATCCAGTTCAATAAAGAGGATTGAAGAGATTTCTCTACCCTTAAAAGATTCAATATCAGCAATTCTCTTATTTACCGAAATACACTCTCTATCCATAAACTCCAATGAACAGGGGAGGATTCCAGTCTGATATATCTTTGAAATAATCTCTATCCACCCATATTCATCAGCAAACGGTAGCATAAATAGTGCCCTTTTAATCGGCTTTGGGATAAGTCTCAATGTAGCCTCTGTAATAATCGCAAGCGTCCCCTCTGAACCTGCTATAAGTCTCATCAGGTCATAACCCACAACAGATTTTAATACCTTCCCACCGAGTCTCAATACTCTTCCATCAATTGTAACGGCACGCATCCCGAGGAGATAATTCTTTGTAACCCCATATTTTACTGCGTGAATACCGCCTGCATTATGAGAGATATTTCCACCGATTGTTGAAACCTTAACAGAGGAAGGGTCGGGAGGATAATATAAACCAAATTTTGATGCTTCTATATTCAGGTCCTGAGTTATAACTCCTGGTTCAACCACTGCGCACATATTTAGAGAATCAATCTCCTTTATTCGATTCATCTTCGTAAAACTTATCAGAAATCCGCCCTTTACTGGTAGGGCACCACCAGACCTTGATGTCCCGGAGCCACGTGCTACAACAGGTATCCTGAATTCTGAAGCAACTCTCACAACATTTACGACATCCTGCTCACAGGAAGGGAAGATAACTGCATCAGGTTCAACATAGATATTAGTTGAGTCAAATGAATAGAGCGATAGATAGTGCTTATCTGTAAATACCTTATCTTTTTCCAATCTATCTTTCAAAATCTTGATTGCCTTATTGATTTCCATCGCTCTCTTCCTGAGACTCCTGATATAGTATCTTATTTTCTGTGAGATTGAAATATTTTCTGTATTCATCAACCTTCTTTAAAAATTCAGCCATATATTTTTTATCCAGAGGTTCTGAAGGAGGTGCAACTTTTTTTAATGGATTGATAATATTACCATTTATTCTCATCTCAAAGTGAAGATGAGGTCCAGTAGAGACACCAGTAGAACCGACATAACCTATCAATCTACCCTGCTCAACAGAGATTCCCTGTCTTATACCAGTTGCAAAACGGGAAAGATGCCCATATCTTGTCTCCAATCCTCCTTTATGTTTCAAGATAATTAGATTTCCATATCCACCCATAACACCTGCAAAGCTTACAAACCCATCTGCCACTGCCCAGACCTGTGTCCCTATAGGTGCCGCATAATCTACCCCGTGATGCATCTTAATCTTCTTATATATTGGATGAAACCTCTTACCAAATCCTGAAGATATCTTTCCGTATTTCAATGGCGACTTCAATAATGCCCTTCTATTTGAAAGACCCTTTGAATTATAATATCCACCCTTCTTATCCACAGTAAAGTAAAAAGCCTCTTTCTGACCTGTGCCCTTCCCATTATACATCGCCGCAAGTATCTTTCCATATTGAATGAAATAATCTCCACTATAATACTTCTCTACCACAATCTTAAATTCGTCGTCGGGCATTACCTCTGTATAAAAATCAATATCCCAGGCAAAGACCTCATTTGCAAGAATTACAGAGAGCTTGGGGTCCTCACCAATCTTCTCCATACTCTCCCAGAGAGAGCCCTGAATTCTGCCAGTTATAAACTCTATCCTTTTTTCAACCTCATACTCCTCCTTAAAAGCATATAAATTACCTTTTTCATCTCTCTCTATTACATAATTTTCCACAGGTGAAGCCGAATAACAAAATGAGATAAGCTCCTTAGTATCTTTATGAAGAGTTATTACAAATGTATCATCAGGTTTACACTTTCTAAAATCAAGC
>JBMFOP010000057.1:0-20458 GCA_049969675.1 Myxococcota bacterium
ACAAAAATACATCTGACTACTCATATTACCACCTCCCTATTAGGATTTTTAGAGGGTATTAATAGCTCTCTCTCACTCAACCTCCCGATTAAGATGAGCCATTTATGCTCAATCAACTTATATGAGACTAAGAGAGCACAAAATAAACTCCTTAATGAGCCTATGAGCTCAGGTGAAATGGTATTTTATACCCCCTTAGTCTCTATTTTATACATTATTAGCATATTAATAAACATAAATTTTAATATAATTTAAACTAGGAGGTGCTATGAAAAAAATATCCTTTTTGCTTTTTCTAATGCTCGTTTTTTCAAAAACATTAATTGCCCATGACTTATGGGTGGAGGAGGAGAATGGTGAGTTTAAGCTTTTATATGGTCACAAGCACTCCTCACACGAAGGAGCAGCAATAATGGAGTATAAACCAGAATTTGTAAAATATGTCAAATGTTATTCAAAAGGGAGAACTCAAGAATTAAACTTTGAAAAGGTCTACCCGGTGAGTTTTAAGGCTGATTGTGATGAAGTATATATAATGTTTAGTTCTGGTTATTGGACAAAAACTGTATATGGAACAAAGAATGTTTCAAAAGAAAGTGAAAAGCAGGTGGTGAAGAGCTGGTTCTCTATTGAGTCTGTAAAATATATAAGAAACCTCAAATTACCAAACAAAACCCCTATATCAGATGACCTTGAGATTGTTCCGCTTTCAGACCTTTCAAAGATTAAGATTGGAGACAAGTTAAGAATCAAAGTATTTTATAAAGGAAGACCAAGAAAGGATGTGGTGGTTGCGTATGATGATAAACCTCGTGGCACCACAGATGAGGAAGGGAATATCAATATCACCTTGAAGAAATCTGGATTTCAAGTAATATCAGCATCAATTACTGAAAAGGATGATGGGGTAAAGGCGGATGAAAGGATAACAACAACCAATCTCAATTTTATTATTAAGGAGTAAATAATGAAATACCTGACCACTTTTTTATTTTTATTGTTTCCTCTTTGTTTATTTGCACACGATGTCCACTATACAATTTCAAATGGGGGCGCATATATAATTGATATTTACTATGCCGATGGCACAAAGTTTGCGTTTGAATCTTATGAGATCTATAGGCCGAATAATGAGAAGGCCGCCTATCAGGTGGGGAGGACAAATGCCATCGGGAGAATTGCCTTTGTGCCAGATTCTGCGGGAAAGTGGACTGTAAAAGCCTTTTCAGATGATGGACACGGTGTGACATTCTCAATTGATGTAAAGGAAGGGGCAACCAGGGCTGAGAAGAGAGTGGATTTCTTTGAGAGGTTTGCAAGACCAATCTTTGGTTTGGGAATAATTTTAATAATCTTTGCAGTAATTAACATCTTTTTAAGGAGGAAGAAAGATGAGAAAAGTATTTAGTATTTTGGTCTTTTGTTTAGTAAGTGGATTTGTAATTCCATTGTACGCTCATCATGGTGTTGCTGCCGTTGGTGCTGCCGGTCTTGAGGGGCCGGGAGCGCCACTGGAGACATCCACTTCACAGACCTTACCGACGAAGTCAGTTCTATTATATTACAAACTTGATTATGCAAATTTCAAAAAATATACCGACGAGCGAGATGATGAAGGTGATTACAATATCTTCACGATGTATGGGATTGGATATGGGATTACAAGTTATCTCTCGGTTTATGCATTTGTCCCTCTCTATATAAAGACGGTTGAGAACAACTCTTATAATACTGCTGGCTTTGCAGACCCTTCTCTCTTTGGCACATTCTCTTTTAAGTATGACGAAGGGCTAAGGCTAACGCCACCAAATGAGAGTCTGGATGATATGATGGACTGGCATTTTGCTCTATATGGTGGTGTTACACTTCCGACTGGATATTCCAATATCGCTGATGCGGAGGGGAAGATAGACCCCGGTATGTCGTTGGGCTTTGGGAAGCCGTCGGTTACGGGAGGATTTGCAACAAATAAGGGATTTATGGAGAGGTTTACATTTGTTCTGGACATTAATTATGCCAAATTCTTTGAGAACGAATACAAAGATGGCAATAAACTTGAATTTGGTCCAGAATTTAGAGTAAATACAGCCCTTAATTATAGATTGTTGACAATTGCTGAAAAGAAGATGAGACTGGATCTGAACCTTGAAGGGACATATCTGAATCTGGGTAGAGATGTTGAGAATGGAGAAGGGGCAAAGGCGACAGGTGGTAATATATTTTACATCCTGCCGGGTCTTAGATTCTATGCAAACAATGTAAGTATTGGGCTCGGTGCAAAGTTCCCCGTATATACAATCCTCAATGAATCAGATGAGCAACAGGGTGCAGAGGGCAAAGAGAATGTGAGAATAATTTTTACCTTTTCTACGCTACTTTAAGGTTGCAATTGATTACGGTGTTAAAGATTAATAGATTTCAATCAAAGGTGTAATATGCATATACCAGATGGTTTCATCTCTCCCAAGGTATATATCCCTGCATATGCCATTTCCACCGGGCTATGGGCGTACTCTGCGGCAAGATTGAAGAAGGTGCTCTCTTACGAGACCCTCCCTTTTTTGAGTGCAACCACAGCATTTTCATTTGTCCTGATGATGGTTGTGGTGCCTTTGCCGGGAGGGACCACCGCCCATGCCCTTGGAATTGGTCCCCTTGCGATTTTATTTGGACCCAATATCGCCTTTTTGTGTATCAGTCTTGTGCTGCTTCTTCAGGCTCTCTTTTTCGGGAATGGAGGTATTACCACTCTCCCAATTAATGCACTTGCAATCGGTTTTGCTGGTAGTTACTCCCTCTATTACATTTACAATCTACTCAAAAAATATCAGAAGATAGCAATCATTGTTTCATCCATCTTTGCTGTCTTGCTTGCTGCTCTCTTACTCGCAGTTGTATTGGGTATTCAGCCGTTGATCGCCACCGATGAAAGTGGGAAGCCGCTCTTCTTCCCGTTCGGGCTAAAGGTTACTCTTCCAGCAATGCTTGTTCCACATATTTTTGTTGGAGTTGCAGAGGCTTTATTGACATTGATAGCTGTCTCTGTTATTAAGAGGTTTGATAGAGAGAGAATCTTTGATAGAGAGAATTAAACTCATAGTTTATATATTTCTTGTCTTACTGCAAACACTGCTGCACTCAATATCCTTTTTTTTAATCTTTCTTCTTGTCCTGATTCTCCTTGATATTAGATTCTTTGTAAGAAAGATAAGACAGGTGCTTTTATGTGTTTTTACATTTAATTTGATTATAAGTATCTCCTATCTGATTATGTCATACATAAATAATTCTTTAAATTTACAATATATAGCCCTTATTAATCTCCGTGTCCTTTCTATCACATATTCTACCTTTTTCTTCGCAGGGCATACAAATCTATTCTCTGCCCTCTCATTTTCAAAGGGGCTTTCATTCTTGCTGGCATTAACATACAGTCAGATTATCAACTTCAAGAGGATAATGGATAATATTAATCTTGCACATAAGAGCAGGGTGTTGGTACCAAATAGAGAGAACTTTAAGGTCTTCTCCTCTCATAGCATCTGGCTTTTCTTTACTAAATCAATCCATAATGCTAAAGAGAGTTCCCTTGCGATGCGTTCAAGAGGGTTCCTTGATGATTGAGTTAAAAAATGTATCTTTTGCTTATAATGATAAGGTGATTCTTGATAATATAAATCTTGCTTTTAATAAGAATGAGAGGATTGTGCTTCTGGGTATAAATGGCTCCGGGAAATCAACACTTATGAAGATTCTCTGTGGACTCTTGTTCCCAAAGAGAGGAGAGTTTTATTTCAAGGGTAATCTTGTAGATAAAAACTACTTTAAGAATCCAGAGAATCAATATCTATTTAGGGGCTCTGTGGTAATGCTATTTCAGTCACCCGATGTAATGCTATTTAACCCAACTGTATATGATGAAGTTGCCTTTGGATTGCGGCAGAGGAGAATGGGTGAAAACGAGGTCAAAGAGAGGACCCTCTACTGGATAGAAAAGTTCGGTCTAAAGAGGTACATAGATGAACCGCCTTTTGAATTATCTGGAGGAGAGAAGCAGAGGCTTGCAATTGCATCTATTCTGGCAATAGAGCCAGAAGTTGTACTCCTTGATGAGCCTATGGCGAATCTGGACCCAGGGAGCCAGGGCGAGGTAATAGACCTTTTATATGAGCTGAATATTACAACCGTTATCAGCACACACAATCTCTCAATGGCTCCGGAATTAGGGGAGAGGGTGGTCATCCTTTCTGAGAGCCATAAAATTATTTACGATGGGGATATGGAAGGGTTATTGACCAATGAAGAGATTCTGATTGAGGCAAATCTCGTCCACCGACACAGGCATAAGCATAAAGAGATAGACCACACGCACTATCATAAACATTGAATCTGGTTTTATGAGACATTGATCTGTTCCAAGGCTGGCAAAGGGGCAAAGTTACCAATGGAAATAAAACCTCTGGTACCTTTACATTCGTGCCAGATACAGAACAATTTTTTAACGGATATTGAAGTTGGACAACATTTTAGGTTCATTAATCGCAACTTCTACACAAAATGGACAGAAGATTTTTCAAGTATTTTGTTTTCGGCTATGCCGAATCAGTGAATATTGAAAAAGATGGTAATCTGATCCTGAGAGTGAGGATTCACCCATTCAAAATCAAGATTTTTAAATAAATCGTTCTACACAGCGCAAATAGGCAATGATTGACTATTATAACATCTTTATAATACATTCTCTCTTTGCAGGGTCTGGTTCTAATTGATAGATGATTCTTAAAATAGATTTATCTTTGAGGTCTTTTAGAAGATCAATTTCAATCGCCTCTGATGGGTTATTTAAAATCGGTACATTTAGTGAAAATCCAGTCTTTTGAAGAAGTGAGGAGATCTCCTTCTCTTTTTCTGATATGATGTTATAAATATCCGATTTCTCGCCAAAGGTAATCTTTGAAATTTCGGATTCTCTTCTCAAAATTAATTGAACCCCCTTAATATCAAATAATATCTTTCCGGGACAACCATCTACACAGGAGGACTGCAGTTGCGAGATTGTAGAGAAGAGCAATTTTAGATGTTCATTCATTACTGATTTTATAAAAGAGCTATAGCCCTTTTCATAAGCCTTAACAAGTAATAGATATTGGAGGAGAATGTCTTCTTTTGAATCCAGAAATGTCTTATTAAGTATGCTATTCTCTCTATCATAATCATCTGTATCGTCAAAGAAGAGTCCTCTAATAACAGAGTATATCGGTCTATCTCTATTGACAAAGAAAATAAAATTGAAGAGCCTCCTGTTTCTCTCTTCTGTTGAGAGTGATTTAATTGTTTCGTAAAGTTCAATCCTTTCCAGAATTGATGAATTAATAAATAGTTCAATCAGACTCCACGCTGTTATCGGGTTCAGTGGGTATGACTTTATATAAAGGTAAGATAATCTCCTCTTCTCCATATCTTCACCACTCAGGTCTTTATAATATTCTTCAATTTTGATATAATTGTTGTAGTAGTTCCTGAGTAGCTTCAATGTATTCTCAATCTCAACCTCATTCTTCTTTTTAAGGAAAAATTTATTTATTGCCCCTCTTTTTAAATCCTTAGAGGCGAGTCTCTTGAGACTGCTGAGAATATTTTTACACTCTGAATAATTCTTATCTGTCTTTGATAAAATTTCCTCCAAACCGCTCTTACCAGGAATAAATTTATAACCCATCTCTATAAGATTGTTTATGCCATCTGTAAGGCAGGTCTGTGAGAGTCGATCAACCAGATCGCTTAAAAGGATTTTGAAAATTTCACCTCTTTTATTATCATCTGGAAAGCGACCAAGGAAAGTCTCCGCATAATAGACATCACCTTTTAAGATTCTATCAAATAGAATTTTTGAGAGGCGTGTCTCCATCTCACCATAGTGTGGACTATCCCTGTTTTTTGCGAGAAATGATTCTATCTGTTGTGGGTCATCACTATTCTTAATTTTATTATACTCAATTTCAAATAACATCTCCTGTGCCTTTTGCTTCAATTCCTTATTGGTTGCATAATAACGGAATATCTCAAGGGCAGTCCCTGTATTCTTCTTCTTTGCCTCTTCAAACCTGATCTCATCCAGCAAATCTTTTAGACGTTCTGAACGGGGATCCGTTGGGAATTCTGAGATAAATCGCTTTATCAATATAATATCCCTGCTACTTACTGCCTGCATAAAGAGCATATCTTTTATCTTTGAAAGAGCGACTTCCACATCCAGCGAATCCGGATTCTCGGTGATAAATCTATAGTATGCATCCACTGTATTTATTCTCTCTGCCTCATTGATTGTAAATTTTGCAGTACAGGATATAGAAAATATTAAAAGAAGTAAAATTCCTCTCATAATCAGTAGTTTATCATCAATATTTATTATTTCAAATATAACTTAATATCTATTTTCAATTTCTACAACCGTTGGAGGCTAATTTTCTTTCTAATTCCAGACCCTCAAGAAGTTGCATAAATAAACACTTGATAAGAGAGATAAATTGAATTATCAGAAAGGTGGAGGAGGATAGGTTATGAAATCATACAGAAAAGAGCTCTGGTTTAATACAGACAAAAGAGTAGAATTTATAAATATAACGTCAGAGGTAGAAAAGGCTGTAAAAGAGAGCGGAGTAAGAGAGGGATTATGTCTTGTAAATGCAATGCATATTACTGCCTCTGTATTTATTAATGATGATGAGTCTGGATTACATTCTGATTATGAGAGATGGCTTGAGGAACTCGCACCCCATGAACCTGTAAGTAGATATTTACACAATAGGACGGGAGAAGAAAATGGAGATGCTCACATAAAAAGACAGCTAATGGGGAGGGAGGTGGTTGTTGCTATTACAGACGGAAGACTGGATTTCGGACCATGGGAACAGATATTTTATGGAGAGTTTGATGGCAGACGAAGGAAGAGAGTCTTAATAAAAATCATCGGAGAGTGAATCAATGTTTAGTAGATAATTTTCTGTTATTTAATAATTTGTATCTGATATAACTTCACCAATCTTATTTAATGAGTCGTTGGTATTAGAATAAAAATTGAGTGCCAGGATGGCGAATATTGAGATTATGATAAATATGATAAACCTCTTCATTGCTCAAGTACCTCCCGAGCAGTAGCCTATTTGTACCTATTTGGTTTTAAAGTCAATATAAAAACAAATCAGGCGATTTAGTAATTTTATTGGTGTATTTATTCAGATATTTACAAAAAACTGATAGACATTCATATTATAGGCCCAGATCCAGTTAAATATAAACACCAGACCTTACTTGATATAATCCTGATACGCCATAGCTGAAACCAGAAGTCCTGTAGAATGTCTGTATTATTTATCACTATTAGCGGCCTGAGTTTTGTAAAAAATCTTCTGCGCATTTTGCATGGAAGTTATGATTAAAGAATCTAAAATCCACATAAATAAATATAGAAGACAATAAAAGGTTAATTTCCTATTTTCTCAGCACCTGTCTTATAAATAGAGAATTTATTCAATAGGGAGTTGAAATCTTACTTTTTCTTAATCAGTTCAATCTCTATGTTAATCTCAACATCATTTCCTACAACAAGGCCACCCTTATCAAGTGTCATATTCCAGTTTATTCCAAAGTCTTTTCTGTTAATTTTCGTCTTTGCACTAAATCCTACTCTAATATTTCCCATTGGGTCAATAGCCTCTATGCCCGTACTTTCCACATCAAGAACCACCTCTTTTGTAACGCCATGCATCGTGAGGTCTCCGGTAACCTTCAGTTTTGTAGCTGATATCTTCTTTATCTTCTTTGCCTTAAAATCAATAATAGGATATTTCTCAACATCAAAGAAATCTGGACTTTTAAGGTGTGCATCTCTCTTTGGATCACGGGTATTGATGCTATCTACATAAATCTTTGCCTCAACAGTCGATTTCTCTACAGCGTCTTTCTCTCCCTCAACTTTGACATCAAACTTTTCAAATTCACCCCTGACATTTGAGATACCCAGATGCCTGACAGAGAAGGCAACAATTGAATGAGATCTATCCAGTTCCCATTCTGCTGCAAATAGTTTGGCAGAGAAGATTACAAGTAACATTAAAATTGACAATATTCCTTTCTTCATAAACACCTCCAGATTCTATTAAGATTCAAATATAGTCAAAAAGATTATTCTATTTTAATTTTTTTTTAATTTCATAATTCAATATGCCGCGAGGACTGGTGGACAGAAGGGCATTACTATAAGTGACTCCCAAAAGGCAAATCGTTTTATTCCTTTTACTCTCATAAATTTCAAGAATTTCCTCTACAAATAAAATCCACTTTCAATTAGGTTATGTATATATCTGTGGAGCCTGTAAAATTTATTCTGAAATATTGAATTAAATAATTAGAAGATTCGAATTATAACGATATATAGACTGCAAGAAAATTTAAACCTTTAAAAATGAAACGCTCTATGTTAATTCACATCTTAATGTGTGTTGAGGCTTATGGGATACTCCAGAAGGGCAAAAATCATTTTATTGATATTATATGTAATATTCTTCTTTAATTCATGTGAAAAAACGGATGGAAAGATGATAAATATAGATTCTCTTGGATTCCAATCCTGTCAAAATGATATTGATTGTGGTATTGGAAGATTCTGCGATAGTAATAAAATCTGTTCTATTGAATGCACAGTAGCAAAAGATTGTAACTATAAATATAACAGCGACCGTGATGAATATGAATGCTCTCCCTGTGGCAGATGCATACCAAAGGGTATAAAAGACAATAGATGCATCATCACTTCTGACATCAGTTGTCTGGCAGATAAAGAGTGTATGGATCATTACAACTCCGATGAATTCTCCTGTTATAAAGGGTTTTGTACTATGAGATGCGTGGATGATAACTCCTGTAGAATATTGGGAATCGGTTTCTCCTGCAATAGTTCGGATGGTATCTGTTATCGTAAATGTTTTAGGGACAATGACTGTTATATCCACGGCTGGCAGTATGAATGTAATTTACCGAATGGTGTTGATAAGGCTGAGAATGAAAATTCTCCACCGGGCGAGGAGATATATGGTGAGTGCGTGCCCCGAGCAGGAGGAATTGATTGGGGAAACGAAAACGGTCCTCAGTTTGCTTCGCACAAATATGAAGGTATCTGGGCATTTTCTATTAACGCAGCGATGACGGTAAGCAATATCCCTTTCGTTAATGTACAAAATACTGTGCTCAAATCTCTTTTACTTGTAAAGATTGTTCAGAAGAATGAAGATATTCAGATATTCAAACGATGGTGTAAACTTGAATTTGAAAATTTTGACGACCAAAATAAAGATTATGAGGACATCGCAAAGATGATATTACCCGAACAATATGCACTCAATATGCCAGTTGCCTCAATTTATGTGAAAAATCCTCCGCCATTAGAAAAGGAGAGCAAATTTGTAACTGATAAAGTACATATACTGTTTGGGGCAAGATTAAAGGATATTTACAACGACCCACTTCCAGATAAAGAACATCCAGAGAATCAGTTTGACGACGATAGAGATAGTAAACCGGGTGTAACTGTCCTCATTTCAGGGTTGATTAGCGGTGAAATCTATAGTGTGCAGAGATTCTGGACCAGATTAAGCATTAATGTGGTGGATGAAAAACATCTTCAGGGATTAATAGATTTCAGAAATGAATTATCTTTTATAGATGCAATTCCATCAATACTTTACTATAAACCGATTGTTGAAAAATATAAGAACCCGGATAGAAGTTACTTTGCCGCCCAAAAGATTAGCCCCCTCTCATCCTGCAATGATGTAATAGAAATGGCTAAAAATGGCTGGTTAAAGTATGAACCATTTTACAATCCCGATAAACGGCCTTAAAAGTATTGTTGCATAAAAAACCAATGATATCAACAGGATAACAATTGTATCACCAGTTTCCTAACCTCCACAGAATCAATTTTTCACTCGAAAATCTCTCTGGATGAGTTATAGAACTTCATATTAACCTCCCAACAGCTGAGTGATATTGGGCCACTCCTTAACTCAACAGTTTTATTTTTCATCTGAAAAATTGATTTAGGTAAGAGTATTGTATTTTGCTCTCTTATTTTAATAGGTTCAACTTTGCAGGATCTTTATATATAGGGATTTAATCAAAATGAGATTTGTCTACTTAATTATTGGCATCCAATCCTTTATCAACAACCTCCACAAAATCATATAAAAACAATCATATTATCAACAGAATAAGAAACTAACTTGCCCGTTAAAAGCGTCTGATTCCCCTATTCTTCATCTATTTAATCTATGTAATCAGTATCCAGTTTTAATGGAAATTAAGGTGTTAGAAATCAGAAATTTATGATATGTTGGATATATATAACACAAAATAAAGGTTTATTCTTAAAAGTAAATATGTAAATGTAAATATTTAAATAACGATAAAAAAGATCCTTATTAAAACCTAATCTAATCGATCTTTTAGATGAAAAAATCCACCTGTTGAGTTAACCTGCTGAGAAGATTTGACAAAAAACACAGTCTGGGGTTTAGCCCAATATCACCCAACAGGTGGGAGATTATTATAAAGTCCTTTAACACATCCAGAGAGAATTTCAGGCAAAAAATTGATTCTGTAGAAGTTACCAATCCTCAGCAATACAAAAAATCGTTCAATTTAGGTAAAAGTTATATTACACCTAAGGAATGTTCAAAAACGAATTTAAATTTATAAAATTGGAGTGCAATGATAAGGCAATTTAAATTTAAAAAAATCCCTTCAAATAGAAGGGATTTAATCTTTTATAGGTCTTAAATTTGCTCTGGATTATTATTTAGAAAATATTGTATCTTCCTCCAACAGATATAAAGTAGTCATTAAATGTCCCATTTGATTTATCCCAGAAGTTCAGTTGGTATGAGAATGCCAAACCAGCACTAAACTCCTTTGATGCCTGATATTCTCCTCCGAGACCAATCCTGATATATAAAGCCTTATCATCACCACTTGCACTGACATAGCTGTCCTCATAACTAAATTTGAGGTAGTCAAGTCCCAATGATGCAGATCCATAAAGACTTACTTTAGGGTCAACACTAAAATAGTACCTCCCTTCCGGCCCTATCATATATGCATTCATACTCCCCGCATCTGTTCCATAGTGTTGAAACCTAAAGTTCCCACCAATAAACAGGTCTTTATTTATTGGTGCAAATCCGGAGATCTGAGCTCCGAGACTCGGATCAATCCCTTTATGTAATAAGATTCTTCCATATTTTTTGTATATTGGTCTGTTTTATTCAGAGAAATAAAACCCCAATGGGGAAATTTGAGTTTTGACTCCTATATACATATCACTTAATTAAGTAATGTTGAGTAGTTATAATTTCATTCTGTGAGAAATTTATAATTTTTGGAAACATTAAGGAATCCGCAGAGAGAAGATGGATTATAATCGGATTAATAGAAAGTAGTTTTGTCCTAAAAATGAATATAACTAAATACCTATTACTTAAATTTTTGGATGTTACGGACTAATATACATACTCACAGGGAGCCTCCTTTCAGGGTTTTTTGTTTGTCAAAATAATCTCACCCTACAGAGGCTTCTATATCAAGAAATATTTTGAACTGCTGCGAAATTTCTCATTACCAGAATGAAATAGTATACTAAAGTGAAAAAAAAGATATATATTGCAATAATTTACTTGACATATATTTTAGTGTATGTTATTTACAATACCAGAAATCTACTTAAGGAGGTTTGATATGGCGTGTGCTACTAAGAAAAAGACAACAAAGAAGAAGGCACCGGCAAAGAAGAAGACAGCAAAGAAGTAGTAGTTCGGTAATCTCTTTGTTGGGAACTTTTCCTGAAAGGGCAGCATAAAAAGGCTGCCCTTTTTGTTATATAGATATGAATCTAACATCAGAAGATATTTATAGAATCACAAAAGATTTAAATAGGAACCTTATAGGCGGTAAGATTCAGGGAATTTATCAGCCTTTAAGAGAGGAGTTATATCTGGAAATCTTCGTAAGACAAAAGAGTGTATTTTTACTGATTTCTATAGAAAATGGTCTCAATAGAATTTATATAACAGATTCAAAACCGGAGAATCCAGCGATTCCATTCTCCTTTCAGATGCTGTTGAGAAAGTATCTACTTCCATCATATATCAATGAAATTGTGCAATTAAATAATGATAGAGTTGTTAAGATCTCGCTTTTAGAATTCAATATCTATGCAGAATTGACCGGTAGACATGCAAATATATTTCTTACAGATTCCAGTGATATAATTCTCGGTTCTATGAGAGAGAATCTTTCACAGAAGAGGCCACTCTTCCCCTCATATAAATATATTCTGCCTTTCAGTAAAGATAGAATGGAGATTTCTTCACACAATATCCCGGAAGGGGTTGATATTCAAAGATACTATTCTCTATATTATGAGAGACTTATTAGAGAACAGAGATTGATAAGGCTGAGAGAGGAGATTATAAGGGGGTTAAATAAGGAGTTCTCCCGTTTGCAGGGTATAGCGAAGAAGATTGTTGAGGATAAGAAGAGAGCGATGAGATATGAGGAGTATCTCAAATATGCGGAGGCATTAAAGCAGAACAGGATTTTAGAGAGAGGTGATGATTATATCCTCTGTGAATATTATACAGAATCAGGTATAGCAAGCATCAATGTCCCTAAAATTGAGGGCAGGAATACTTTTGAGATGATGGAATATTATTTCAAATTATATAAGCGTTATAAAAATGCAATTCATCTGATACTTGAGCGGGAGAGGGAAATAGGAGAGAGGATAAATGCACTGAAGAATAAGATAGATGAGGTAAACAATGCAAACGATTTAGAATCTCTCAGGATTTTACGGTCAAATATTATAGCCAACGAGGTTCAAAAGATTGGTCATAGAGATAAAAAGAGAGGTAAGCCCCCATTTAAGGTTTATTATGTTGAGGGTGTAGGTAGGATCTATTCTGGTTCAGATGCTATTGAGAATGAGGAGTTGACATTTAAGCACTCAAGGGGTAATGACCTCTGGTTTCATATAGTTGGCTATTCTGGTTCTCATACCGTCCTGCCGATTCAAAAAGATAAAATTCCCTCTGAAAAACAGATTCTCACAGCGGCAATGCTCGCAGCGGCACGAAGTTCGGCTCCAGATGGAGAGACAGTGGAAGTTGCTTATACAAGAGTGAAATATGTACAACGTGCAAAAGGAGAGAAGAAGGGTGCCGTCATCTTTTCAAATGAGAAACGACTTCTGGTAAAGGTGGATAAGAAGTTCCCTCAGAGATGTATTCTTCTTTCCTAATACCTGCTTAAAATCAGTGAGAGATTGAAGTATTTGCTGGGATATTCTATATGAGATAGAACATCTGTCAAAAATATTTTTTATGATATAGAAGTCTCAACACGGTTAGATTATTTTGTCAAACAAAATCCCAGCAAGGAGGATTCCTGTGAATAAATATAGCAGCATTTTTGGACAAATCCTTATTTTACAAATGGTTAACTTCTCCAATCAGATTATTCTGGACAGCAATGAAGTAAGATATCCTTAGCTTTGATTATGCTGTCTCTTTATGTTTTTCAAATTTGAGAATTGGTTTTGCCTTATGGGTTACGACTTCTTTAGTGATTGTACAGCTCTTGATATTTTCAAGATAGGGTACCTCAAACATTATATCCAGCATTATCTCTTCCATAATTGAACGAAGTGCCCTTGCACCTGATTTTCTACTCTTTGCCTCTTCTACTATTGCCTTCAGTGCCTCTTCATCAAAATTTAGTTCTACATTTTCATATTTGAATAGTTTTTTGTATTGTTTAACAAGTGCATTTTTAGGTTCCTGTAAAATCTTAAGTAGTTCTTCATCACTCAGTTCTCTTACAGGGACAAGTATAGGAACTCTGCCCATAAATTCCGGAATCATACCATATTTTATAAAATCCTCTACCTCGGCATTCTCAAGTATATCCCCAACATTAAAATTCTGTGCGCTCTTCTTGAGTTGTGCTGAGAAGCCTATTCCTCCACCTTCCATCCTTTTACTTATTATATCCTCAATCCCCTTAAATGAACCACCGCAGATGAATAATATATTTCTGGTATTTACTTTAACAAATTCCTGTGTATTGTATTTTTTTACCCCCTTGGGTGCAACATTTGCATATGTCCCTTCAAGTAATTTTAATAGACCCTGTTGAACTCCCTCTCCAGATACATCACGGGTCGCCGAGGGCATCTCGCCGGTCTTTCTCGCAATCTTATCAATCTCATCAATATAGACTATTCCAGTCTCTGCCTTTGAGATATCATTATTGGCATTGATGAGTAGTGTCTGAATCATTGATTCTACATCTTCCCCTACATATCCAGCCTCGGTCAGGGTGGTTGCGTCAGATACTGCAAATGGAACATTTAAGAACTTTGCAAGAGATTGTGCAAGCAGGGTCTTGCCTGTCCCTGTGGGACCAAATATAAGAATGTTGCTTTTGTTAATGGTAATATCACTGTAGGGATTGATGAGAATTCTCTTATAATGATTGTATACCGCAACAGATAATACCTTTTTGGCGAACTCCTGCCCCACAACATACTGGTCGAGAAAGTTTTTGATCTTCTCAGGTGTAGGGAGTTCCTCAAGCCGTTTTAATATATTTACATTATCCTCTTTCAAAATTTGTGAGCAGACTTTTACACATTCATTACAGATATATACATCATTGCCTGCTATTATCTTCTTTACCTCTCTCTGTCCTCTTCCACAGAAAGAACAGGTTATATTCATACCAAATATAATATCCTTTCTTCTCGCCATAAATTATCCTCTATCATTGTAATTTTGTGACAAAAGCGCAATAAATTTCTGATTTATCTTCTCAGCATTCAGATCTTTTGAGAGTGTTGAAAATTTGTATTGAGAATTTATCAATTCATCAATCTCGCTTAAAAGGACTATAGCAATTTTGTTGTCAGAAAGTTCATATCTGAGCACATTGATGATATCTTTGTAATTGATTAATGGTATCTCCTCATCAAGAATTATTATTGAAGGTCTTATACGGTTATATAATTTTAATGCAGTAATCCCATCATTGGTTACAAATATCTTCCATCCCAACCTTTCAAGTGATATCTTTAGATAATTGCTCTTCATCGGGTCATATACAGCAATCAATATGGTGCCTTTCTCCGGTATCTGACTTATGGACTGTCTCCTATCTGAAAATATCAGATTTCCACCCCTGCTCTTGAGATATCTGAATATATCATCAGCAGTCTTATATAGTTCAATTATGCTATGTAAATATCTGGTAATAATCACGGTTGTAATTGTGGTAATAGGTATGTCGTATATATTTCCAGTCCTATCCTGCATTACGAAGAATTGCCTCGTAAGTTCAGAGTTGTCAAATAAAATATTTTTGTATCTTGAAAAGTCTTCATAAATAAATGAGCATATCCTTGTCAATTCATCTCGCGGGGAGATAATGGCAAATCTATCCATAAACACATTGTAGGCAGTGGCAGAACCTCTGGTAGGTGAGGCAAATATATTCTTTTTGATAATAGTAGAGAGGAGTCTTAAAAGCGTCTCTGATTTATTTACTCCTTTAGCAGAGTAAAAATATCTAAAGTTATCAATGTCAATGAATGCTACAGCAATATCTTTATCCTTATTTGAGAGGTATAAATTCTCAAAGTCAGTATTGCCGGGGAGATATGTTATGGAGTTGACCTCTTTTTGGAGGAGATTCTCAATATGTCGCATCTTATCAATAAAGTCCTCTACCGGGACAGATTTACTGATATAAAAATCGCAGTGAGGCAGGATTTCATTAATGTTTTCTGGTGAAAATCTATCATAGACTAAAATCTTAAACAGGTGAATCTTATTAAAATAATTTGAAAATTCCTCAATAGAAGAAATATCTATCATTAAGATATCGTTTGGATTTAAATTTGATTCAGAGAGAGAGAGGCAATTGGTGATTCTTTTAATCTTGAATAGTCCGGACAATATATACCTCAATGTCTTGATAAACTCTTTATCTCTGGTAATTACGAATAGACTTCTTTTAGTAGCCATCATCTACCTCTATTTTTATATAATCACAATCTACAATAAAATCAAGTATTATGACCTGAAGAATTTGCTAATCAAATATTTCTGGTTAAATATTTTAAGAATGGAGATATTATCTGTCTCCCCTTTTCTGGATAACGCACTCTAAATATGAATCGTGGGCTGTAGTTCGTAGACCTGTAATAAGAATTTATTTTGCTCTTTGGCTTTCAAAAATCAGATATCTATAAAATTGAGGAATGAGACTAAAATAAATCTTGACATATTGCGTCAATCTCTGATACATTTGACGCACTATGTCAAAAGCAGTGGATATAAAAAATTTAACATCAAATTTTTGGAAGGAGGAATAAATGAAGAAGAGAATTTATAAGGTTGGAGTTCTGGGCTCTGGCGTTATGGGCTCAGGCATCGCCGCACACCTTGCCAATGCGGGTGTAAATTGTATTATGCTTGATATTGTTCTCCCGGAGCTTTCGGATGAGGACAGAAAGAAGGGACTTACAAGAGAGTCCAGGGAGTTCAGGAACAAACTCGCTATGATGGGTAAGCAGAATGCATTAAACGCAAAGCCAGCAGCATTATTCTCCAAGAATATTGCTGACCTGATTGAAGTTGGGAATTTTGAGGACGATTTTGAAAGGCTCAAGGATTGTGATTGGATCGTTGAGGTAGTAAAAGAGGATCTAAAGATTAAGAACGACCTTTTCAAGAGAATTGAGAAGGAGGTCTTCAGACCGGGTATGATTATATCCTCCAATACATCTGGAATTCCTATCTCAAAGATGATGGAAGGGCTCTCAACAGAATTTAAAAGACACTTTATGGTGACTCACTTCTTTAACCCTGTTAGATATATGAAGCTCCTTGAAATCATAGCAGGACCTGAGACATCAAAAGAGGCGATAGAGACGATGACCGAGTTTGGTGAGGTGGTGCTGGGCAAGGGTATTGTCTTTGGCAAAGATACCCCAAATTTTGTAGCAAACAGAATCGGGGTCTTTACCATTATGTATACAATGAAAAAGATGATAGAAGAGAATTATGAGGTTGATGAGGTGGATGCCATTGTAGGCAAACCAATGGGAAAACCCAAGTCTGCGGCATTCGGAACGGTTGACCTCGTAGGACTGGATACTCTTGTTCATGTATTTAAGAATGTATATGATTCTCTGACTCACGATGAGGAGAGAGAGACATTCAGGACCCCAGAATTCTGGCTCAAGATGGTTGAGAAGGGTCTGTGGGGGAATAAGACAAATGCCGGGTTCTATAAGAAGGATAAGGCGACAAAACAGAAATTTACCATTGACTGGAGAACCCTTGAATATAGGGAGTTCAAAAAGTATGATTATGAATCGCTCTCAGAGGTAAAGGGCATTGAGGATGTGGGTGAGAGAGTCAGGAGACTGATATCCTATAATGACCGTGCTGGAAGATTTGCATGGGACCTTTTTGCCAGGACAGTTATTTATGCAACCAACAGGATCGGTGAGATTGCAGATGACATTGTCAATATTGATAATGCGATGAAGTGGGGATTCAACTGGGATAAGGGCCCGTTTGAAGGTTGGGATGGTGTTGGCCTTGAAGAGACAGTAAAGAGGATGAAGGCGGAGGGATATAAAGTCCCCGAGAAGATAGAAAAGATGCTCTCAATGGGATACAGGTCATTTTATAAGACTGAAAATGGTAAGAGATATTATTTTGATTTCTCAACCTACTCATACAAGGAAATTCCGAAGAAAGAGGGTGTCATCTTTATAAAAGACCTAAGAGATAGTAAGAAGATTGTAGAAGAGAATGATGGTGCAACAATCTATGATATTGGCGATGATGTCCTGCTTCTGGAATTCCACACCAAGATGAACTCCATTGATGCAGATATCATATCTATGATGAATAGGGCGGTGGATATAGCAGAGAAAGATTATAGAGGTATAGTGATAGGGAATGAGGCTCAGAATTTCTCAGTTGGAGCTAACATCTTTCTGCTGTTGGGTGAGATTATGCAGGGGAACTGGAATAATGTGGAGATGATAGTAAAGGCATTTCAGGATGCAAATATGAAGATGAAATTTGCAAAAGTCCCTGTAGTTGGTGCGTGTGCTGGTATGGCACTCGGCGGTGGTTGCGAGGTCCTGTTGCACTGTGATAGAGTTCAGGCATGCGGTGAGTCCTATGTCGGTCTTGTTGAAGTCGGTGTGGGTCTGCTTCCCGCAGGTGGCGGTACAAAAGAGACACTGCTTAGATATCTTGAGCCGGTAATGGATAATCCAAATGTAGATACATTCTATATAATTGCCAGGGCTTTTGAGCAGATAGCAATGGCAAAGGTAGCCACATCGGCACTTGAGGCGAAGGAGTTGAAATATTTTAGAAAATCAGATGGCATAACACTCAATCGTGATAGGGTCATTTCTGATGCAAAGAAGGTGGTATTGCACCTGAGTGAAATGAATTATAGACCTCCACTCCCATTTAAGTTTAGATTACCGGGCGAATCCGCATATGCTACTATCTGGGCAAATCTTGATACAATGAAGAATGGAAATTATATCTCTGAATACGATATGCATATTGCCAAAAAGATTGCATGGGTAATGTGTGGTGGAATTACAAGTAAAGAAATTCTTGTAGATGAGCAATATGTTCTGGATCTGGAGCGAGAGGCATTCCTGTCGCTCTGTGGAGAACAGAAGACTCAGGAGAGAATACAATATATGCTTATGAATAACAAACCTTTAAGAAACTAATTTTATAGGAGGATAAGATATGAGAGAGGCAGTCATTGTTACAGCAGTAAGGTCTGCAGTAGGGAAGGCAAAGAAAGGCACCTTAAAGGATACAAGGCCGGATGATTTTGGCGCCGAGATCCTGAAGGAGGCAATAAAGCGTACACCGGGGCTTAAGCCAGAGGATGTTGAAGACCTGGTGGTTGGGAATGCGATGCCGGAGGCGTCTCAGGGTATGAATCTTGCAAGAATAGTGGGCTGTAGGGCCGGTCTGCCATATAGTGTCCCTGCTATGACGATAAATCGTTTCTGCACTTCTGGATTGAATGCAGTTGCAATAATTGCAGAGAAGATTATGGCTGGATATATTGATATAGGAATAGGTGGTGGTATTGAATCAATGTCTATGGTACCGATGGGAGGATTTACACCATCTATTAACCCAACACTTATGGAGGTATGGCCAGAGGTCTATACACCTATGGGGATGACAGCAGAGAATGTATGCAGAAAATATGGAATAACAAGAGAAGAGATGGACCAATTTGCCTATGAATCACATATGAAGGCAGCAAAGGCTATCAAAGAGGGGAAGTTTAAAGAGCAGATTCATCCTCTAAAAGTAAAGGTATTTTCACAGGGACCAAATTATCGCCCATCTGTAAAAGAGGTAGTATTTGATACGGATGAAGGGGTTAGAGAGGATACAACAATTGAAGGACTTTCAAAGCTTAAGCCTGTCTTTGCAAAAGACGGTACAGTAACAGCGGGCAATTCTTCTCAGACAAATGACGGTGCAGCATTTCTGGTGCTTATGAGCAGTGATAAGGCTAAAGAACTCGGGCTAAAGCCTCTTGCAATCTTTAGACATTTTGCTGTGGCTGGTGTTCCACCTGAGGTTATGGGTATAGGCCCTGTTGCGGCAATTAGAAAGTTGTTCAAGAAGACCGGACTAGATTGGGATAAGATAGACCTTATTGAATTAAACGAGGCTTTCGCCGCTCAGGCGGTCTATTGTATTAAAGAGCTAAATATCCCAAAAGATAGATGCAATGTAAATGGCGGTGCGATTGCCCTTGGACATCCACTCGGTTGCACCGGCGCAAAGCTTGCTACTCAGTTAATCTATGAACTTAGAAGTAGAAAAGGTAAGTACGGAATTGTGAGTATGTGTATAGGTGGAGGTATGGGAGCCGCTGGACTCTTTGAGATGGTCTATTAAACCCTTCATTTAAGGTTATTACCTTATTGATTATTTTGTTTTTGATTATAATATTTCATCAAGTACTCAGGGAAACCTGGTACGGCCTCTTTCGTGGGCTCCCCCCACCCACGGGAGAGGCTTTTTTATTTTAATATTTTGTGACAAATATCACAAATCACATCTATCCAGTACAAATTTTCATAGCAAACTTTACGAGGCTTCACTTCGTTAAGTCATTTTCAAAGGGAGGTCTCTCTTTGAATCCCTCATATTTCTATTTTATTTTGTCAATGCCTTATGGCACGAGGCCTTGCGGGCATAAGCCTAAACGGCACTTAAGGTTTTGTGTTATTTTTTTGTGCTGTGCTTACGCAGATGCACAATAG
>JBMFOP010000058.1:0-20432 GCA_049969675.1 Myxococcota bacterium
ATGTCAGATATAAATTTCACCAATGTGCATCTTTTTGATGCTGGCAAACTCAGATTGGTGAAATGAAGATAGTAAAAATATAAAATCATATCCGTCTATAATATTTATCACTTGAATAAGGGTTTTAATGTGAAAAAAGATATTAAATTAAGGACGAGAAAAAATAAGGGCCTGATCTAAATGCTTTTTTTTAGATGAAAACCAAATTGTTGAGTCAACCTGTTGATAGGATTTGACAAAAACACAGTCTATGGTTTAACCAAATAACACCCAAAATGTGGGAGATAACAATAAGGCATCCAGAGAGATTTTCATACAGACAATTGATTAACTAAAAGACCCTCAATCCAGACAATTACTCAATTTAGATTCTTTAATCGTAATTTCTAAGTAAATTGCACTATAGATTTTTCAGGGATTTTGCCTTCAGCTATGCCGAATTAGAATATATAAAAATCGGGCGGCGCTGTTTTTGGACTTACTGTGTGGGGGGAGGTCAGTAAGGAAGGAACAACGCCACCCTTGGAAGTAAGTTAATTTCAAGATTCATATATAGCATTCCGAAACAGTTGTCAAATACTATTTTTTTCGTGACTTCCTGTACTCCTGAGGGGTCATTGTAAGCCCATCCTCACCCCATATCCCAAGCCTATGTTCTCTGGCATAACTCTGTGCCTCTCTAAATCTTTCGGTATACCTGACATTGGGAGGAAATGTATAGAGCATTGCCAGACCCTCTCTGAGCATAATCTCATTTATAAACTTCCCATCACGGGTAAAGACATAGGCAAGTAATCTATTGTACTTATCCCGCTTTGTCACATCAAATTCAAGTCTCACAACACTGCCCGGAGGGGCAAGAGAATACACCTTCTCCTGTGCAACTCTACCCCACTTCTCCTGCTCTATCTCCGGGGCATCCATTCCAATAAATCTCACAGATTCAGCCCTACCTTCATACATAACTTTTATAGTGTCCCCATCGTGAACAGCAAGGACGACACATTCATCCAATCCTTTCACACTCCCTGTTTGTAGATTCCCATTTATCAGATAATAGACTATCCCCGCTACAATAAATATAGCAGAGCCAAAGGATAAGGCCTTTCTACCTCTTCTCACCTATCTTATTCACCAAACATATCTGACTTATTGATATAGTCCATAATGATAGGGATAAGGTCCTTCCCAAGAATCCTGCCAAGTCCTCCTCTGTATGCCTGAGCCTCACAGAGTTTGGTAGTCTCATCGGGTCTGATATCTCTATGATATAATAAGATTGGAACCGGGTCCATAGTGTGTCTCTTTGCTATTGAGGGAGTTGAATGGTCACCGGTTACAACCACTACATCAAATTTATCTAACAGCCCATCAAAGAACTCCCTATCTGCCCTTTCAATAAATGCCTTCTTCCCCTCCCAATCGCCATCGTGTCCACAGGAATCTGTCCCTTTGAGATGGGCAAATACAAAGTCATACTCTTTCATATAATTTAATACCGCTTCCCTTTTTGCCCGCAAATTTGTATTCTTTGTCCCCGTTGCCCCTTCTATATCGGGTGTATAAAATGCGAGATATCTTGCAACCCCTTTATAAAGTGCACCCCCAGCTATACAGACCGCCTTTACCCCAAATCTCTTCTCAAATGGTTCGGGCTTGAAGCATTCACCCGCGCCCCTTAAAAGCGGGATATTTGCAACCTTAATCCCCTTTGAAGCCCTCTCCTTATTTATCGGATGATCCCTGAGGATCTTAAATGAGCGTCTGGTAAATTCATTCAAGACCTCTGCAATATGTTCTCCACTCTTATCAAGTGGCTCAGCCTTCTCTACCTTAGCATTCTCTTTGTGTGGGTCTGTATTTGAGACTTTAACAGATAGATTTGCACCTGAGAATAGTGCCGCTCCTCTATGTTCAACTGTGTGTGCCACCCTTATCATGACACCATCAATCTCCATATTGTCAATGGCTGCAAAGAGCTCCTTCATACCGTAGTCATTTCTACCAGACCTTCTATCAAGGACATTTAATTCATCATCCACTGTCGCCATATTTACTCTGAATGCCACATCTCCATCTTTGAGCTCAAAACCAGCACCAAGTGCCTCAAAAGCACCTCTCCCTTTATAATATACAAACGGGTCATACCCTAAAATCGCAAGGTGGGCAGTATCCGAGCCCGGCACAAATCCAATCCCAATTGGATACATTAAACCGGTCATCCCCTTTTTTGCAAAAGAGTCCAGAATAGGGGTATTTGCCATATTGAGCGGCGTCTTATCTGTTCTATCTCCGAGACCATCCATTATCACAAGTAATGCCTTCATCACAACCTCCTTTGACGATTGAATATTACAAAATGCAGAGGATATAATCAAGGAAAAATAGAATTAGCCCTCAAGAGATGTCATTTTACAAATAGTTAACCTGTTAATTTAGAGAAACAGCAGTGAAAAACCTGTGTAATCCAATAACTAAATCTGGAACATTAGAAATTTGCCCCTATATTCATTGTATAATATAACCACATATCAGAACAGGATTCGCACCTGTCAAAAGTCTTTATATACATCAATCCAACAGATGGACCGGCATAGAACTTTTCAAAGTGAAGAAGTATACCGAGGTCACCCCCAGCATATACAACATCTTTAAGAAAATCTTTTTTATACAAGCCACTTACAACTTCTTTTTCTACATTTATCTCATCCCCTTTTGATGCGAGCAGACTCGCCCCAAGACGGAGTGTAAGTCTGGGCTCAATCATAGATAATCTATATGATGAGTGTAAAACAAGATTTGGAATTACTGAAATAGAGCCATTGGTAATAAATGAGATCACTCCGTAAGTGAACTATAACAGAATACAAATATCGCTACCTTTGCTCCGTAAAATCTATAGTTTTCAAGCCTTGCCTTCTTCATAGCCTCCTTATCGTTTACATCCACTCCAAATCTCTCTGCCCTTGCCTGTATATGTGCATCTATCCTCTCTTTTATCTTATCTGGCCACTGTGGCTCCTTTATCAACCCGCGCGAAGGACTGCCACTCTCAAACTCCTTTACCAAATGTGTTGAGAGTTCAGTTGCTCTCTCTCCCTTTACCACATATACCTCCCACGGCTGGCTGTTTTTAAATGAGGGGACTTTGAGGCATATTCAAGAATCTCAAATATCAGTTCATCGGGCACATCTTTATTCAAAAATTTTCTTATTGACATCCGCTTCTCAATTGCCTCAAGTGCAAACATATAATAAATCCTTTGAAAGATATTTGAGATTTTACATCATTCAATTATTGAGCAGGAACACCCACCAGAAGAATCGCCTTTATCCTCCTTTTTCGCATCTTTAATCTCTAATATATCAACCACCTCATTGATATCAATGGTAGAAATGTCCTCACTTATAATATCAGGTAAAATATCATCTGCAGATGGACTGTCAGATATTCCTTCATCAATTGAGATCTGGTCTTCAATAAGATTATCAGCATCTTTCATTTCTTCACTATAAGTATCCAAAATATCGTCTGTATTATCAATGTCCATTATAGAATCTTCCGGTATTGCATCAACTCCTGCATCTTTTATAAATACATCTATTGAGCTATCTGCTACTACATCAATCCCTGCATCCTCTGCTTTACCGCAGACTATTCCTCTTAAATTAATCGTGAACTTAGACTCAGTAAGGGCTTTATAGACTTCACAGCACTCCCCTTCCTGATTGTTATATAGTTCAAGGCAGGAATCAAATACATATTGACTCACCGCGGGGATGAGCTCTTTCTTCTGTAGATACTTATCAATGACATTGAAATATATCTTTGATGTCTTTTCTATACCGATTGCATTTTTAATCTTCCACGCTGGATATGCTATTGTGGTGGCACAAATATAAGTAGAATCATACATATCCAGAGGCGTCTGACAATCCTCTTTGTGTCCATCGGGAGGTGGATACCTGGAGCACAATCTCTGGGTACACTGACCTATGTATTCTTTATCTCCCCAAGTGAGTGCATCTGCATCATAAGGGTCGCTATCGTTTCTCAGCCATTTATGGTTCCCGCTTTCATCTATCAATCCATTATATCCCATTAGCCAGTTTGGATTTTCACTCCCCTGTGATAATGAGCCCATCACATCAGCGAGACCTTCCTGAACTGATGCAGATTCATTTTTAGGATAGGCTTCGTTATTATATTCAAGTTCGGCAAGGCCTCCCTCAGAGAGGGGGGCTGAAAGCACCCCGTGCGTAAATTCGTGACCTATAACATCGTATGAGGATGCAAAAGAACGGCTCCTATTTTCATCTGGTTGATAGACCCACAATACCATCGCACTGTGTGAATATATATCCCAGAAGGCATTCAGCCCAAGCGGGTCATAAGCCATCTCCTCAAGATAGACCCTTAAGCCATTCCCCTTACCGACATTTCCACTCAATCCAAGTGAGGAATACCAATCATAAATCCTCTGAACTGCATAATGTGCAGAGATACCCTCTATCCTCCTTGTCTTCATCCCATCTGGCATTACACCATCCCATACATCTGATGATGAAGAAGAGAAGAGCATAGCCGAAGGAGGCAATTCTCCGGGATATTGAGCCGGTTCAATCTCATAATATGTCTTAATATATTTTACATTAAAGACCTCTGTCTGCCCCCTTGTCGTGTCAACAGCACAATATGTATCTGCACAGTCAGATTCGGCATATTCTTCAGGATTCTTTGAAATCTCTACCTCCACATTCTCATTATTCGTATTGAGGATTGACACCTTTGTTGAGATTAATGCCGGTTCATATCTTATCACCTCACCGGATGTGGCATCTATGTCAAAAGTTCCAGAATCAAATGGTCTATCTGGAATAAATGCCTTTACCCTGTATCTCAATAGAGGTATCTTTGTATATGTTACAATCCCGAGTTCCATTGGTTTAAGCAGTGCCTTATCCGTCCTTAGATATCCCAGCAATCTCTCTCTTGCTTCCGCCTCTGAGAGAATTTTATCCGGCACCTGAAATGACTCTAAGGGGAATGAGTTGTCTATGAAATAGATTGGCATATTATCTCTGTCTGTATGTATGACTATTGTATGGCCAAATACCTTATAGCCCATAAAATATTGCTGCATCTTCAAGAGATTTCTCTTTGAACCAATCTTAATCCTCTCTACCTTAAATTGGCCTGACAATGAATTCACACCCATAACCTCATTCTTTGAGAGAAAGATATTTAGAGAATTCTCATCAAATGAAAGTCTCTTATTTATTCTACCATATATAATTCGCTTATATCCCTCGTATTCATCAATCTGTAACTGCTCATTTGAATTACAGGAGAGAAAAGATGGGATTATAAATATAAGGGCTGATAAAAGGATGACATATCTCTCCATTGAGTTCCTCCATTAAGTATCAATATCCTATCAAATATAGATATTCAAAGTAAAGGAAATAAAAACATATATAGACAATTGTAAAAAAATGTTATATTTTACCTTTATGATTATTAAATGCGATAAATGTCAGACATCCTTTAAATTGCCAGACGAAAAGGTAAAACCCGAAGGGACAAAAGTCAGATGTAGTAAATGCAAGAATATATTCACTGTCTATCCCATAAGACATACATCAAAAGCCTCTGAAGATGTTATTGAAGAGAAGACCCGCATAGGATTTGTACCCACACCTTTTGGGGAAGAGCAAGACGACGATAACCCAATTACAATCAAGAAACAAAGAGAGAACATATCTCCATCCATTGAGACACTCGGGCACGGCATTACCCTTTCCTCTGTAGAGATCAAAAAGATAGAGGAGATTGACCAGAATCTAAATGAAATAATGTCTTCCATAGAATCCGGCATCAAGGACAGGATCCCTCAAGTCTCAGATATAATGGGGGATATTTCAAAAGGCACTGAACTGTCAGGCTCAGAGCCACCTGCTCGTCTGGAAGCGGGAACAACCGACACAAATCAAAATGATACATCGTTTGATATAGGTTCACTTCTTGATAGTCTCTCGGACATCCCAGCCTCAAAATCTTCTACTACACAACCACCTCCAGCAGAGGCACCTACGGAGGAGCTTCCAGACCTCTCTACCCTGCTCTCTTCTCAAACACAGAAAGCACAATCAAAGGAACAGATTCCCATCATACCGGATATAAATGAACTCATATCTATCCAAGGTCATCCAGATATGTCCCAAAAGCCCATGGCAACAGATACGAATCTCATCCAACCTGAGCCTATCTCAAAACAGATGGAGAAGGGGGTTGAGGCAAATCTCTCAATAGATATTGATAAGGCATTTGATAGTCTATTTGCAGAGTCAGAACCTACAAAAGGGGCAGGGCAACCTCCTGAACAGGAAAAACAGGCCCGCAAGACTATGCTCTATATGGAGGCAGTTCCAGTCGCTTCACAAAACAGTCCGGAGCCACAGGTCAATCAGGCAATCGGTCCAATTCCTTCAATCACAAAAAAAGCGGCATCACCAGAGATTGGAACTTTTGATAACCTGCAAATACAGGACAATCTATTAAGTGATGACCTATCAATGTTTTCACCTCCTCAAAGCACACCTCAACTTCCCAATCAGATACCGCCACCAGCCCCCACATTAAATTTAGGGGATGATCTGCTCTCAGAAATTCCGATATCACAGTTGAAACCTCCAACTTCACCAGCGGAACCCGTCTCCACCGGCGGCTTATTGGATGATGGTATCTCTTTCTCATTTGGGGAACTCGGATACAATACTCAAGAACCACAGAAGAGCTCCGATGCAGGTCGCTTCTCACCAGATGCAAATAGAAGTGATGACCTGCTCTCCCAGATGGACTCTATGGACAATATAAATATACCTATCCCATCCCCACAGGAAATTCCTAAAGCAGCGGCCAAAAAATCTATAAGAGAAGAGATAAACATCGTCACCGAGAATGAGGCAAAGACCGTTCCTCAGGAGGGTGCAAATGTCTCAGTACCACTCAAGCCAGCCACAATTGCATTGAAGGAGACAAAGAAGGATATAAAGGGTGAGATAATCAGATGGCTATTTACACTGATATTTGGAGGAGTAATAATACTCTTTTTTTTAACACCTTCATATATCTTTCCGGAGATAAATAGTGGGATAGGACTCATCGTCAATAATCCTTTGTCTGATAACTCAATCTCAATTGAGAATCTATATTACAGGCAGCTCAACAGGACAGATACACTTATGATATTCTCCGGGTATATCAGTCTAAAAAAATCAATTCCACCCGATAACATAATTCTTGTTTTCAGGATATCAGACCTTATGGGAAGTGAGATCGTCCAGATAGACTATCCACTTACCTATTCGGAGAAATATGAGGATGTACTCAATATCCGCAATGCAAATGAGATAAAAGAATTTTTACAAAAGAACAGAATAAAAATTATTACGCAGAAGGAGAGTCCTTTTATTGCACCTCTAATAATTAGCAATATAGATATTACAAGGATTGATGTGAAGGCATCAATCAAGATTCGCCCTCAATGAATACCGCTGAGATATTTGAAAATGATATCAAACCACATTTCAGATTCAGCACAGAGCTCTCATTCCATAAGCATATTGTTAAAGAGAAACTGCTAAACAGATATGAATCTGAAGACATAGCAGATATATTGAGGATTGTAATTGCTACTCTGAGAGAGGAAGAAAACATATCGCTCAGAATAATGAACGCCTTAATGGATATACTTATAAATATTGAATCTGAAAGTGACATTTTAAAAGAGAAGATAGAATCAGTCTATCTCTCATCTGTTGAAAAGAAATATAACGAGGTGATGACATTCTTCATATCTCCGCCACCGGTTCTGATTGCAGACCCAAAAGATTTTGAGGAATGGGATATTGAACTTGCAAAAGTCACTCTTGGAGAGAGGAAGTCCTTTGCAAAACGACTTGACAGGAAGATGGTAGAGAGGCTCTTAAAGGATCCCACACCGGATGTAATCAGGATCCTGCTCTTAAACCCCCGCCTTTTTGAGAGCGATGTAATCGCCTTAAGTGCCAGAAGACCCAACTTCGGTCCGGTCCTTATGGAGATATATCACAGTTATAGATGGAAGAATAATAGAAGAGTTAGAACAGCACTCGTAAGAAATCCATATTGTTTCCCAAGATTATCCATAAAACTCACCTATCTACTGCCGAGGACCGAACTATTGCAGGTCAGGAATGATACAGAGATTCATCCCATCATTAGAGATATTGCAAAATTTCTAACTTCCTGAATCATTGCTGCCCAGAGTAATCTGATTTGAAAAGTTAACTATTTATAAAATAAGGATTTTGGACGGGTAAATCCATATTTTCAAAATCAGAATATGGACTATAATTCACTTTGGACAGATGTCTACAGCAACAAACAAATGGGAGAAGGGATAGAAAGTTAAATAAAAACGCCGGGTATCTTCTCTTTGCAATATGGACATTTCCCATCCTTAATATTGTTCTCTTTGATATAAAATCCGAGTCTCTTTATCAGTAATTTACTGCAATTATGACAATAGGTGTTTTCACCTTCATTTCCGGGCAGATTACCAGTATAGACATACTTCAGTCCTTCAGCCATAGCAATCTCCCGCGCCCTTATCAGAGTGGATGCAGGGGTAGGCGGTAGATTCTTAAGTTTGTATGTAGGATAAAAACGGGTAAAATGTAGAGGGACAAAGACCCCTAAATTCTCCTTTATCCATTTTGCCATCTCCCTTATCTCCTGTTCAGAGTCATTGAGTGTAGGAATTGTAAGATGCACAATCTCCAGATGCACACCAGCCTTTCTTATCAGCTCCATTGATTTCAGAACTGGCTTCAATTCTCCTTTACAGATATTCTGGTAAAAATTATCACTAAATGCCTTAAAATCCACCTTTATTGCCCCAACTATCTTTGTAAGTTCAGATAACGGTTTCTCATTGATAAAGGCGTTGGTAATCAC
Organism: Myxococcota bacterium; assembly: GCA_049969675.1. Classification (GTDB taxonomy): domain Bacteria; phylum Myxococcota; class SpSt-1050; order SpSt-1050; family SpSt-1050; genus SpSt-1050. Next base: position 9,002 of record JBMFOP010000058.1, read on the forward strand.
CACACTCTTTACTCCGAGCCTGTTCCCCTCAATTGCGGTATCTCTCATATATTCATAGAATACCACCGGCTCCGAATAGGTATAAGCAATTGTCCTGCAACCCTTCACATGAGCCATCCTCGCAATCTCAGACGGAGTAGCCTTTACATAGGGGACCTGCTCCGGCCTATATTGAGATATCTCCCAGTTCTGACAGAACTTGCAGGCGATATTACAGCCCGCCGTGGCTATTGACAGTGCCTTCTCTCCGGGGAGATAATGAAAGAGCGGCTTCTTCTCAATTGGGTCAATATTGATTGAACAGGGACGGGAGTGAACTATAAGGTAGTACTTACCTCCTCTATTCTCCCTTATTCCACAGAATCCCCTCTCATTCGGCTTGACCTCGCACCCCTGTGGACAGATTCCACACCTAACAATGTCATTTTTCAGTCTGGTATAATAGGATGCCTCGTATAGATTAGGTTCAAAGTCAGCCGCAAAGAGTTTGTTTACCAGCAAGTCTTTTATCAATCTGGAGCAGAGTATACCACCTGTTAAAAATGCCGAATACCTTAAAAATTTTCTTCTATTTATGCCGTTCATATGATATCCTCACTCAGTAGTGAAGCCCTTATTACGATATATATTTTATCTCTTCTTACTATTTATTGCAAGCACTACTATATGTCTGTCTCAACATATAGTAATAGTTGAGACCTCGGATTTTCACGGCTCCCTTGAGGCAAGAGCGGCAAAGGAATTAAATAATCAGCTCGCAGGCGGTGCAGAACTAATCTCAGCGCACATTAAATATCTGAGGGAGAATTACCCCGACAATCTAATACTGCTGGATGGTGGAGATATGTTTCAGGGCTCTATTGTCTCAAATCTATCAAAAGGGAAGGCGGTAATAGATTTTTACAACTATCTGGGATATGATGCAGCGACCATCGGGAATCACGAGTGGGATTTTGGATATGATGAGATTACAAAAGACCCTCAGGGGACATTAAAGAGAAGGATTCTCGGGGCAAACTTCCCATTTGTAGCAGCAAATATCTACTATTCTGAGAGTGGAAAGCCATTCTCTCTTACAAATCTCAAACCTTATATTATTGTGGAGAAGAAGGGCATAAAAATCGGCATCATTGGAGTAACAACTACCTCAACTCCTATTACAACACACCCCAATAACATTAAAGGTCTGTATTTTTCTGATCCAATAAATGAGATTAAGGCCCTTCTACCAGAAATAAAAGATAGAGGTGTATCAACAATAATAGTTCTGTCTCACACTGGCGGAAAATGTAATGAAAAGGGAGAATGTTCTGGAGAGATTTTTGATATTGCCAGAACAATGAGCAGTAACGATATTTCTGTTATCTTTGGAGGGCATACACATAATCCGCTTACAGCAACTGTCAATGGAATCAGGATTGTTCAGCCCGGTGCATACGGAAAATCATACGGAAGGGCTGATTTATATTTTGATGAGGCAAACGGGAGGCTTATATATGAGAAGACAAAGACGGTATCTCCCATCTACTTTGCTGAGACCACAACTACCAATAACGAATTAGTAAGGCTCAAACCGGACAGGGAGTCAATGAAATTACTTGCCCCTTATTTTGTTTCTGTAGAGAGGTTAAAAAAAGATATTATATGCAATGCCGCCGAAGACATTGATATCACATCCAACAATACCCTTCCGCTCGGGCAGCTAATTACAGAGGCAATGCTAACATTTGCTGATGTAAAAGGAGATATCGCCATCTATAATACAGGTGGAATACGTTCTGGAATCAAGAAGGGCGCTGTTACATATGGAAAGATATACGAGGTAATTCCATTTGATAATACAATAGTCTCAATGAGATTAACTGGTTCGCAGTTAAAAGATATATTTGAGATGAGCGCCTCCTCCGGGGAGATAGATGACCTTCTCGGATTGAGCGGACTAACAGTATATGTAGATTATTCAAAAGAGGTCGGGAGTAGAATTACAAAGATCCTTCGGAATGGAAAGCCAATCAAAGATGATGATAAATTTACAGTCTTAACCAACGACTTTCTATATGCCGGGGGAGATGGTTTCACAACATTTAAGAAAGGGGAGAATCCATTTATATCCCAAACACTTATCAGAGACCTATTTGAAAATTATCTGAGAAAGAATAAGACTATCTTTGCTCCGAAGAAATCAAACTATATAATAAAAAAATAATTGTCTATCTATTTTGATAAATTGATGGCTGGAGGATGAATCTCCTCCTTCTTACTTTCACCACACCTGCTGCCAAAAAGGAGATATATCAAAGCCAATATTATAATTAAGCCACCTACAATTAACCAGAGATTATTTATCCCCTCAGACCCTTCTGATTTTATAGCAGATGTCATTTTATTACTCTGTCTTACCTGCGAGGGTATTGAGACCTTCTGCAAATTATTATCTGTAATGTCCGGTTTTGATTCCCTCTCCTGATTAAGGATATCTTTCTCAACAACCCTCCCCGAAGAGATATTGAAGACCTGAACCTTCTGACCCCTGAATTCTATACCACGAGGAGGTTCTACATCTTCTGTCTTCTTTGCCGTCTCAACATTTATATTGGGTTTTAGATTGCTTGAGAGGTTAAGGGAATCAGTCTCTAACTCATCCTCCATAGGTATATCTGCCTCTACACCTATCTCCCCTTTTTCCTCTTCTTTAGACCTTTCAGTCTTTTTGAGGAGCTCTATTGATGAGAGATTCTTCTTCTCTTCTTTATCAGCCATCACTCACTATTTACACGAACAGAGTAAATATCCATCCTGACCTATGATACAGGTACTACCTCCAAGTGTACAATTTGAATCCATCATACACTCTTGAGGAGTCTTTCCACCCAGATAGTTGAGACAACCGTAGCAGATTCTGATATAGTAGTTGAACTTATTTGTCTTAACGGCAACCCCACCCAGAGTCTCTCCTTCAAAGTAAAACTCAGCCATCAGGTCAAGATAAGTTGTGGGGTCAGTAGGATATTCAGCGAGTGAGTCCTCCATCTGGATAAATTTCTCTTTTGGAACGAGAGAGAATAATACAATAGCCTTACCCGGCGTCTTATCATCTCCTGCAGATGGTATTACAGTTTCCGGAATTTCCATCTTGTAGACACTTGAATATTTTGGTGCGGTGAGTGTGGTATTTGCACTTGTTACAACACCTCTCAAATTTACAGTGACCCTCTTTAAGACAACGATATTTGAATCAGTTCGCATCGGCAATTCTTCCATAGAGCCCGGTTTCTTGGTAACATCTTTGGTATTGAGCAATCTGTTCTCAATCTGCACACCCGCCACATATCCCAGATCTTGATATGCTGTTATCATAGTCGCATCAACTGTTCCCCACGCACGAAAGACCTCTCCCGGCTTATAAGTACAATCCTCCTCCGGCGGTCTTATCCCTGCAATCGTTACGAAGTAATCCTCCGGGCCACAGGTTGTCATTATCAGGAACGATGCCACAAAGACCAAGATATAAATATGTTTTCTCATATATAAATCCTCCTAAAAAATTTAACCTTTCTGTTGCATAATGGCTTCTGCCCTGTTGACAATTCGTGGAGTAATGAAGATCAAAAGTTCAGTTCTCTCATCTGAATTCTTCTTTTTCTTAAAGAGCCAGCCAAGTACAGGGATATTTGACAGAAGAGGAACTTTTGCATACTCTTCAGCCTGTCTCCTTGTATAAATACCACCTATCACTGTTGTATCACCATCTCTGACCAGCACCTGAGTAAATGCCTCTTTCTTTAAGATGGTTGGGTCACCCTGAGCACCTGTGCGTGAAAAGTCTGGTTCATTCTTTGTAGTAACAATCTTCAGCATTATAGAACCATCCTGAGTAACATGCGGAGTTACTGCAAGTTCAAGTTTTGCATCAACAAAGACTGTCATAACACCGGCAGCAGAGACCTGAGATATAGGAATAGATACCCCGGATGAGATCTTTGCCTCTTTGTTATCAAGCGTGGTGACACGAGGTGCACTGAGAATCTTTACATGACCTGTATTTTCAAGGGCTGAGAGCCTGAGATTCAGGTTTGCTGAGCCGCTCGCATTCCCTAAAATAAATCCTATTGCACCACCGGCACCGGCACCGACAGGGGCTGGCATATTGACAGCAAATCCAGCTGGATTCTGGACACCGTTCAACTGGTTCATTGTTCTGGCATCATCTGCGCCGCCGTTTATCCCAACCACATTCGGGAAGGCAAGCCCTGTTGGGTTCCCATATTGTGGTGCAAATACCATATTACCTCCCCACTGAATACCGATATCTCTCACAAATGAGGTATTTGCCTCAACAATCCTCGCCTCAATTAAGACCTGTGGGGTCTGGGTGTCAAGACTCCTGATTAGACCCTCTGCCTTAATAATGTTTTCAAGCTTATCCTTTATAATAATAACATTTGTCCTCTCATCAATATTTATTGTCCCTCTATCTGATAATACATCCTTTACCTGAGATACTATATCCTTTGCATATCCATAATTTACCGGGATCAGTCTTACCTTAAGCGGCTCAAGTGCATCAAGAGCCTTCTTCTTTGCCATCTCTGCCTCAGCCTCTTTCTGGAAGACCTCAAGAGGAGCCACTCTAATGATATTTCCAGTCTTCTTCATCCCGAGCCCTTTTGTCTTCAATATAATCTCCAATGCCTGATCCCACGGGACATTTCTGAGGGTCACAGTTACATTGCCCTTCACATCATCGCTTGTAATGATATTTATCTTTGCCACATCTGAGATGAGCCTCAAGATGTTGTGGATATTCGCATCCTTGAAATCCATACTGATTCTCTTCCCTTTATAGACCTTTCTGGACTCTGAATCATCTGACTTATCCAGAGCATCACCCTTCTCATCTCCCGCGACCATCTCCTCAGAGAATTTTATCTGCTGGGGTTGTTCATTTTTATAATAAAAATCCCAGTTGATATTCTTTGCCTCTTTCAGGAGATGATGTGGAACCTTCTCTTTCATAAAGACAGAGAGTGTGCAGGATTCGGAGCCCTTATTCTCTTTAATAAACTGAATGGATGATATTGGACCGTACTTCTCAACTTTATTTATCTGAGACGGGACATCACCGCCAATCTTACATCTATTAAATCTGAGGCGAATCTCATTATCTGTCTCCTTAACAACTGTGTGCTCAATATTTTCATCGTCAAAAGATATCTGGATTCTTGAATAGCCATTGTACTGTTTTATACTTATATTTGAAAGCTCAATCAACTTCCTCTCTACCCTCTTCTCCTCTAACTCAGTCACCTGCTCTGGCTTCTTCTCCTCCTTCTTCTCAATATTCTTAATCGCAGGAGATTCAATAGATTTAACATCGGTATTCTCTTTCGCCTCTTCCCTCTTCACCGCCTCGGTCTTAATCTCCTCCTTCTTTATATCTGACTCCTTCTCAGTTGGGGCTGGTTGATTAACCGCTGGCTTTTTAGCCAACTTATTCTCTACCTTCTCAATCCAGATATCCGGTTCCACCTTTTGCTTCAGAGAAATTGCTATACCGCCATTTTCAAATGTGGAAGAGAAGTCTGTGTAGTTATTCTCTTTTGTGAGGTCAAATACCAGCCTCAAGAAGCCGTTATGCCTGCCAATTCTCATCCTCTCTACCGGCATCCTGCTAAACTTCTTCTCTTTGAGCCCTCTCTCAGGTCTTACCCGCTGCAGGTCTATCACAATCCTCGGAGGATTGTTTACCATAGTTACATAATAAGGTACTATTGCACCAGTCCTGATAAATATCCTGAGAGAGGCATTGTCCTTCTTGAGTAATATATCTTTTAAGACTATCTCAGGTGAGACCTCATCAGGCGGACTGGATTCGGCATAGACCAGCATACATCCGAGGACGACAAGGATAAAAACTAATAATTTAATAAAACTTCTTTTATACATAACATAGTCTCCTTCTATTGGTTAATCTTCTCTTCAGGTATTCTCAAAATTACTTTAGATACTATCCTCTTCCCTTCACTATCAATGTACTCCTCCTCCACAATGACCTCATCTCTCTTTATCCTCGCCACCCTTCCACCATTCTTTCCTATTGGAGTTCCGACTACAATAGTATGTCCCTTCCCTGTTGGGTCCTCCACCATAGCCATTGGCTGTTCAATTCCACTGATGATAGAAGTAAGTCTCAACTGCTCAAGGTCAAATGTCTCAAGCTCGGTTAATGGGGCCCCTTTCTCCTCTTTCTTTACCGCCTTAATATCCAGAAAGTATGGCCTGAAAGGGTCTCTCTTTCCAACCGGTGTATATACATAATTCTCCTCTTCCACCTGAGCATCCAGGGTTCCGGCGTCAACCTCTGCTGTCTGAACCTGCTGCTGTGGAACCACCGGCCCACCACCACCACCTTTTCCGGAGCATCCAGCCATCATCCCTATCAGTAAGACCATACTAATTAAAGATATTCTTCTCATTATATAAACCTCTACTTTGTTATGACAGGCACAGCACCGGGCTGCTGGCCCTGCTGTGGCTGCTGATTCTCAATAAACCTGAATGTCGTAGCCAGAAATTCGGCTTTTAATATCATCTTTTGATTCTTAAAGGTTGGGTCCTTAAATGTAATATCTGAAATATTAATTATTCTTGGTAGTTTGGAGACCTTGTCAAAAAAGACCACAATTTCGTGGAAGGAACCGGAGACCTCAATCTTTATAGGGACCCTTGCATAAAATCCAGCCGGACTCTCCATCCCGAGTTCAAAGACCTCCATCTTGAGTCCGGACTTCTCAAGGACATCTGACAATCTTGATAGGAGTTCTGGAATCTCCGCCGAATTCGGGAGCAATGTCAGGGCATCTTTTAAGTCCTGATTTAATTTCTCTACCTCTCTTCTAAATGACGCCAGATTGTTGGCAATACCCTGCTTCTCCGCATAAGTCGCCTCAAGTGATTTTATCTGATTTTTGAGTTTGTTGATATCTTTCATAACAGGATTGATCGCCAGAAAATAGAAGAGGATAGCCACGCCGACCACAATACCTGATACGATCAGAATCTTCTTCTGCCAGGGGGTATTAATGACCAGTTCAAGAATCTTCTCTTTGTCAAAATTCTTAAATTGCATAGTTCACCACACATTCTATCTCAAATTGTTTAATCTGATTCCCTTCCCTCTCCGCCGCCTTTGTAAATTTTAGACGAACCTGTGAAAAGTATTTTGACCTCTCAAGGTCAGATAAAAATGCCGCTATATCCTCATCGCTTGAGGCCTCACCAGAAATAATAGTGCTTCTACCCTTCTCCTCAAATTTCATCAACCAGAGTTTTTTGGGTGTCTTCTGAGCGATCTCATCCAGAACCTTAATTGGTCCACTTCTACCCCTCTTAAGTTCATCTATCACCTTCAATTTTGCCTCAAGGGTAGCCTTTGTCTCTTTATACTGATTGACCTCTCCAATTATCTGGTCCAGCTTCTGGATCTCAGCATTATAATATGCCACCTTCTGTACCAACGACTTCTTCGCAGCGGATACTGAGCCAAAAAATATTATAAGTATAACAATCTCAACCGCTATTATGAGTCCGAAGAGAATGAGCTGTTGCTGACCGGTCTGCTTCTTCTTCTCAGCCTTAACCTGTAATAAATTTATTCTAATCATTCTCCGCTCCTTTATTTATCGTGCAGCCTTCTTATTCCGAGCCCCACAGCAATTGATGCCAGAGGGGCGATATTCTGGATATACTCTGTATCAAATCTACGCTCATCAATCTCAATATTGCGGAAAGGATTTGCCAGTTCAACAGGGATATTCAGCCTCGCCTCAAGTATCCTAAGGATAGATGCAATCTTCGCCCCACCACCACACAGATAAACCCTGCCAATTGAGGAATCTGCGGTAGTTGCCGTATAAAAGTCAATAGACCGTTGTATCTCATTGGCAATCATATCGGAGACAGACTGAATAATCTTATCTACCTCCTGAGGAATGACAGAATCACCATCTGCAACCGTCTGTCCACCCACCTTGAGCGCCTCAGCCTCATCAAATGATATGTTGAGACCTTTCATAATCTCTTCTGTTATCATATTCCCGCCTATTGTGAGGTCACGGGTAAAAAGAGAGATGCCATTGTTGACAATATTAAGATTGGTAGTGGCCGCCCCAATATTACAGAGTACAACCGTCTCACCCGGATTCATTTCATAATTAATTTCAAACATATTCTGCAATGCAAATACATCTACATCTATTACTGAAGGTGTTAGTCCCGCCTCAGCCGCAATTGCCACATAGTCCTGAACCATCTCCTTTTTTGCCGCAACCAGAAGGACATCCATCTGACCGGCGACAGTAGAATTTGGATTGAGTATGGTCACATCCATATTCACATCATTGATATCAAACGGGATATACTGCTCTGCCTCCCAGTGAATCGCCTCTTCAAGTTGCTCCTGAGACATCGTTGGGAGTGTAATCTTTTTAATAATCACTGAATGTCCAGAGAGTCCCATTACTACATTCTTCTCCTTAATCTTTGTTGAACTCAGGAGCTCTTTTATTACCTCTACTACCGCCGCCGAATTCATTATTGCATTATCTACAATCGTCTCCGGAGGTAGCGCTATCATCCCAAAATTTACAAGGGAGTAACCATGCTTCCCTTCTTTAAGCTGAATAACCTTTACAGAAGAGCTACCGATATCCAGACCTATTACATCTTTTGATCTTCCAAATAACATTTTCTCCTCACTTATTTAAATTATCCTCATCCTGTTCTGCACCCTCCTCCGCCCTCTCAGGACCAAATACCTTATCTCTATCCGACAACTTCAGTCCCAGCGCAAGAATAATCTTTCTCTTTGTATCCACCCTGCAGTCCATCCCATTCTCAATTCTATCAATGGTAATCGGGGATACGCCGGCTCTTCTCGCCAGTTCTGATTTGCTAATCATCAACTCTTCTCTAATTTTTGTCAAATTGTTCTTTCTTCTCTTCATAGGTATCCAACCTCTTATCATACAAGTCTACTTATAAAACGGATTTGATATCTCGTCAAATTTTTGGCAATTTTGCATAATTATAATTAATTGTCAATCAATTAAACGATTTATCCCAAACTGATTAGATAAATATATCAGTGTTGTCATAAAAAATCAACCAGATAAATTGACAAAATGCAGATAGTACATAATTTTCTGGTGAGGGTCTGCATATGAAAAAGTCTATAAAACCAATTTTACTACTCTTTTTAATAGTAATTATACATATTTTAGTTATTACTCTTGGAGGTAATTCTATGGCTGATCAGAAATACAACAAACTTACGCCCGAAGAGGAGTGGATAATAGTCCATAAAGGAACCGAGATACCCTTTACAGGGAAGTATTACAAATTTAATGAGAAAGGCATATACCACTGCAGGAGGTGTGGCGCCCCGTTATACAGGTCGGAGGATAAATTTGATGCTGGGTGCGGCTGGCCCTCATTTGATGATGAGATTCCAGGTGCAATTAAGCGGCAGAAGGAGACAGATGGGGTCAGAACAGAGATACTCTGTGCAAGATGTGGCGCCCATCTTGGGCATATCTTTGAAGGAGAGGGACTTACACCAAAAGATGTAAGACATTGTGTCAATTCAATCTCACTTACATTTACACCTTACAGAGAGGAGAAGAGAGATATGAAAAAGGCATATTTTGCAGGGGGCTGCTTCTGGGGAGTAGAATATCTCTTTGAAAAGAAGAAAGGGGTGATTGATGTCGTTTCAGGATATATGGGAGGGAAGAAGAAGAATCCAACCTATGAAGAGGTCTGCTCACACACCACCGGACACAGAGAGGTAGTTGAGGTCACATATAATCCAGAAGAGGTCAGTTATGAGGAGCTTGCAAAGTACTTCTTTGAGATTCATGACCCCACACAGACAGATGGACAGGGCCCAGATATAGGAGAACAGTATAAATCTACAATATTTTTCAATGATGAGTATGAAAAAGATATCGCTCAAAAACTGATAGACATACTTAAAAAGAAGGGGTACAATGTAAGCACCGAACTTCTCCCCGCACAGGAATTTTACAGAGCAGAAGACTACCACCAGGACTACTACACAAAACACAAAAAAGAACCATACTGCCACATATACAGAAAGAGGTTCTAATTCCAATTTGACAACAAGAATCACTGCTTTCCAGAATAATCTGATTTGAGAAGTTAACTGTTTGTAAAATAAGGATTTGTCCAAAAATGCTGCTATACTTTATTCATAGGAAGCCAGCCTTCTGTGTTTCTATTTGAAAAAATAATTTTACCATACCGATTCTCCCATATTAAAAAATTACCCTGGACAGATGTGGCACCATCATATTCCTTAAAAATTGTGAAGTTATGGACCAATTATGTTGTCAATCCGAATTTAATTGAATTCAAATCCATCGCATAGGGTATCACAGGGGAATTTTGCATTGCACTGGGCTATACACCCTTTATATGCCTCATCTGAATCTTTTGGACAGTCCTTAACACATTGCTTTTTGGCTTCGTTGCAGTTATCCGTTCCATTTCTCATCAGGCAGGTATTAATATATGTGTCCCCATATTTATCAAGGAGCTGACTCTGAATAGAGCACTGTTGTAACACCTTCTTCTGCTCCGGGACACTCTCATCCAGTTGTGATAGACTTTTTAAAAATCTATCGCACTCAATCTTCTCATAATCTGTAAAATCAGACCTTTTGTTTTTGATACAGTTGCACTCCAGGACCTTCTGTTGATAATAATACTCCTCAGGCTCATTAAAATAACTCTTGTTGGAACAGAGATTATCGTAGTAAGATTCACAGGCATTCTTATCTTCCGAACAATTTGCAAAGATAAGTAACACCATAATTCCTGATAGCAGAATCAAAGTCAATCTTCTCATAAAACCCTCCTTATCTTATTTGTTTGATTTTAAATTCTGAAGTATCAATGCGGCGAGGGATTTTATCTCCTGCGTCTTTGAACGTTTCTCTGGTTCAGTCTGTTTTGTATCTAAACCCTGTTCAAAGACTATAAACCCCTCCTCCACATCATAGGCATCATCTCCAATTATTATAGAATTTTGCATAATATCCGCCTTCAGGTTTTGAACCTCCTCTTTAGTAAGTACCCTGCCTACCATATTTCTTGCATCCAGTGGATTAATAACATTCCTCAGGAAGTAGTATGCCTCTTCAAAATTCCCTACATAAGTCTTTTCGAGCCTTAATACAATATCCCTGTTTGTGATATCTGCAACCCCATCGCTGACAAATTTCTCCATCTGCTCCTGTGAGATAAATATTATTCTCTTCATATCAGAACTTTAAATCCTTCAGGTCATCAATCTTTTCAAATGGGTCCTTCTCCTTCTGCGGCGGACCCTTCTTCTCCTCAATCTTCT
>JBMFOP010000059.1:0-20022 GCA_049969675.1 Myxococcota bacterium
TTCTTTAATATTCCACCTGAATTTGGAAAACTCCAATATCTCCCTTCAGGATGCCAGCGATGCCCCTTGATACTTTTTATCTTTTCCACAAATTGAGGATTATATGGAAATGTAACTTTAATAAATCCATTTCCCTTTCCAACCTGAATCATTCTATTCATAGTATGTCCGTTATATATTCCTTTATCTTCAAAAAGTCAAGAAAAAATCGTTAGAGGAGTACTTTAGATGTTCTGTCTGAAGTAGGTAAAGGAGGTGATAATATCACTGCTGTCCAGAATAATCTGAGTGGAGAAGTTAATTATTTGTAAAATACGGATTCTGGACGCGTAAATCTATATTTTCAAAATCAGGTTGTCCCTTTTCTCCATTATCAATTAAAATGATGTCCAACTTTAAATATCTTTTAGTAAGGGCTAATAATCATTAGCCCCTACAATTGCTACATCTGGCACATCTGGTGGGGTCTTTAGGGATTTATTCATTCCAAAAAATTCTTGTATGCTAAACTCCGTTTGAAATTTATTGCTACTAATTGCACTCAACAACTAAAATAACTTTGCTCAACCATCAGCCTTCGTCTTGCTTACCGCCTTATAAAACATATTCATAAGCAATATTTGTAGAATTTATTAAAAACATACGCCGATTCATTTTCATATAAATCCTTCTCTTCAAAACTCAATATCTAAGAGGACTAAAATTAAAATTCATTTTAGATAGAGGTGAAATTCAATACCTGAGACATTGAGAATAGAAAATGGGGCACTCTGAGAGCAGATGAATCAGTGGAGATATCAATCTACATAATAAGAGATAGTCTAAAATGGTGAAAATGGAAGGAGGGAGTAAAAAATGTCAGAGGAGCAGTTATATCAAATGTTTGTTCTCACATTCAATCAAACTCAGACACAAACTTCCAGACAACTCTCCATTATTCTGTATTCTCTTCTTCCTCAGTCTCGCACCCTGTCCCAGTATCAATAAATGTAAAATCTGCATAATCTGCTACAACTTCCTTCTTGGTCCCATCTCCATCTGAAAGTATCCCGATTCCCATCAACTGAGGAACCTCCTCTTTTTCAAAGTACCTCTTAAAATCATTATAAAAATCTATCTCTTCCTCAAGCCACTTCCCCACTTCGTTGAATCTGTCCTCAAGCACAACTATATGAAGTTTATTTATAAAATTTGAATCATCAGACCTGAAGTTAAACCCCTTCTTATGTGCTACACTGAATATGTATTTGATTACATACTTCTTTAATCCATCCTTAAAGAAGAGATATACAGATGCCGCTGCATCCATTCTGCCCTCAACTGTCTCATCTGCACCTTCGGGGAACTTATATACGCGCCACTTAAACTTTAGATGCTTATATCTCTTCGGTATCCGGGGGAGCTTGCGATAAAAGATTGTGGTCTTATACTCTGGCTTAAATTCCGCCCTCAAAAAGGTAATCCCATCCTCAATCAGTATTTTATAGTAGATATCCGGTCCGGAGTACTGCGGGAGCCTCTTCCACTCCAGATCAATAGGAACCTTGACATTTACCCTATGTCTTGATTCAGCGGCATTTATGACAGAAATAGAGAGTAAGAGGATGATAGATGAAAATAAAATCTTTTTACGCATAATTTACTCCATAAAAAATTTGATTGAGCCTAAAAGTTGAAAATCGCCCTTCTCCTCAATAGCCAGTCTATAAGATATCTCCACTCCGGCAGCCTTTGAGAAGAGCCCTGTCCCAGCAGATATAAAATGGTTATTTTTCTGTGTCTGGTCATATTTATATCCAGCAGATAGAGAGAACATCCCGGACAGAAATAGATTTGCCCCGACAGACTGAGTAATCTTCCTCTCACCATTGCGATAGAATGAAAATACTGTATCCTCTGCCGCATAGAAGGAGCTCTCTGTCCCTATCATTGTACCAGCACCAGATTTAGTCGGGAGTTCATCTCTTCCTACATATATTAGATTCTGTCCATAAAGACTCACCCTGAACCATTTATTAACGAGAAATAAAAAACCTGTATCAGCAGTCGCTGCATTTATAGCATTCTCCTTACTTGCAATATCAAGTCTGACATATTTTACATCAAATCCCCATAAGAGCCTCGTTGCAAAAGGATATGAAAATCCGAGGTCCAGTCTATATCCCTTTTTATCAACTCCATAATCCTCTCCCCACATATATGAGAATGCAAATTCTGCACCGAGAGGAAATGTTGTAGAGTCCAGTATTGATATTGTTGAAATATTAAAACCACCATCGTTCTTATATTGGTGTAATAGGTCAATATTGTATCTATTTGGATATAAAGAGATCCCTGCTGCATTTATAAAGAGGGCATCGTTTGTGCTTGCGACTGCTGAGAAGGCATCTGACATTGAGAACGCCTTTGAGCCTGTTATCTGTTGGGCAGAGATGGAGTCTGAGATAAAAAAGACGAAGATGAAAATTATAAACCCTTTCACTTCTTATCTCCTTTCAGAGATGTTAGGGGAACCAAAGTCCCATTCTCTCTTACAAGTGGCACATTCTGCGGGAGATTTTCTGGGATATAAGATATGGTCTCATCAGGTCTCATAACCATAGTAATGTTGTTGGGTATTGTTCTACCGGGCATAATCAGGACCTTCCCCGCCATACTACAGTTGTGTCCGACGCAGCTCCCGAGAAAAGGGGTACCCGAGGAGAATGTCTCACCTTTATGAGAGACCATAACCTCTCCCACAAACCTCGCATCCAGAAATGAACACCATTGATGAATAAATGTATTCCTGCCAATAACTGACATCTGAATCTTTACATTTGATACAGAGGAATCTGGATAGACAGTAGAGAAGATTATCGCTGTTGTATCTGCGATATAGGTGTTTTCTGAAATAGTACAATTTAAGACGGTTGCACCATCTCCTATTACTGCATTCTCTCCAATAAATGAATTTCTAATCAGTGCACCTGCGCCTATCTTGGCCCCCCTGCCTATAAAAGACGCCTCAACATATGCCGAGCGATGAATCTCCGCCCCGTCTTCAACAATATTCATCTTCTTCAGGACATCGTTAGGACTCTTTGGCAGCCCTTCACTAAATGACCTCAAAACCATTGCAGCCGTTCCCGTTATATGGGTGTATATATATTCCAGCCAGAATATCCCATAGGCAAGGTGATTGAGTCTTAATATATGAATCCAGTGATTGATATGCGCCGCCACCGAGGAGGTAATCGGGAATCTGAATATATACTGCCTCTCTTTAATTGATGGGAGCCTCATATCCATTGTTATCTCTCTCGTCTTTGTAATATGACGCCATGCCATACTCTTTAAGATGGTCTCAATCTCTTCAATCTTTAATCCATTCAGTTTGGAGCAGTCTGGATGAAAAAAGCAGGAGTAAAATATCCCCTCACCACCATCTTCAAGTCTATTTACCTCCACATCCATAATCGGGAGATTATATGAAGAACTCACCGTCCTTCTCACCCCAAGCATACTTACCCTGCTTCTATCTATCCCTTTCAGGAAATCGTTTAAGAGCTTCTTTGTAACAAATACCCTATCGCAGATAATTATACCCTCTCCTCTATCAAATCCGGAGGATGATTCTAAAATGACCGGTTTATGCCCGAGGGATTTTATCATATTTACCATATATCCCAGCAATGTCATATTCCCAAAAGGAGATAAGAGTGGCTCATCTCCAAATGGCTCAACTCTGCTATTGCTCTTCAACAGATATATATTCATCTAAAAAACTCCGTTTAGATAAAGTCATTCTTATCAAAACCAGTAAAAATTTCATCAAATCTCTTTATTGTAGCATTATCCCAGATATAATATTCTCCTTCTATGAGATGTGGAATCTTCATTACACCCTCTTCAGGTCTTAAGACTATTATAGTCTCAGATGGGATCTCCATCCCCGGGCTTACTATCGCCCTTGTCCCGAGCACAGAGAGTTCACCGGATGCAGAGCCAAGAAAATATCTGTTTGTCTCAAGCTCCTCACCACCCTTCTTTATCTTGATAGTAGAGTCTATCCCCTCATATAAAAATATTACAGCGGTTGTCAAAAATGAACCCTCACCGAGCATTGAATAACAGAACCCGAGATTTGAGACAGTAGAGCCCGGAGAGATTACAGAGCACCTGAATAATGAATTTGAGAGCGAAACAACGCGCTCACCAAAGAGTGAATACCTGATTATATTGCTGTCCCCAATATTGCAATCCTTCATTATAACAGAATCTCTTATCACCACCCTTGCCCCAATCTTTACATTGTCCGCTATCAAAGAGTTTTCCACAACGGCTGTGGGATGCAACCATACATTACTACCGATAATGCTATTTTTGATATTCCCTTCATTTAGAAACTTAAACCCCCTCAAAAATCCGAATGAAAACTCACCCGATAAGATTCGCTCTCTAAATGTATTCAGATATAGTACATTCATCAGGAGTGAGTGGAACCAGAATCTCTGGTGACCTACAATCTCATCAGTTATCGGAAATTCCTCAAAGAATACAGAGCCCCTGACATTTGACATCCTTTCAAGCCTTATCCCAAAATTCTGACTGACTTTTATATTTATTGAATCGGCGCCTAACCTCTTCATCTGAACATCAATAGATTCAGCACCTTCCATTACAAACCCCTTCGGCAAATAGAATATATCAAATGAAAGCAATGAATCTTGAGCCGAATCAATGACATCAATATCCATTAGAGATGTGTAATAATCTGTCAGTTTTGACTTAATAACAGAGAGTCTTTGTAATCTATTGGGGGAGTTCTTACATAGGAATAGAAACTTCCTAATCAGTGGAGATGTGACAAATACATAGTCCGGGATGAGCAGCGATGGTTCACTCTTATCTATTTCACTTATAGAACTGACATCCCTTATCTGCAATCTGGCAAGAGAGAGCTCCTCTTTCAATAGAGACGAGAAGTTTACAAATGGGGAATATACCCTCGCCGCTGTCCTATTAAATGGAGTAATTCTCCTCTTTGTCTTAAGAATATATGCCTTCATAACAATCTGAACTTTATAATATCAGATGACAAATATCAAGGGCATTTAAGAGAAAATTAAATTTTATATTATGTAAAGGGTTGCCTGCTGAATATTCGTAACTCAGGTGGTGAGGATTAAACGATATTTGTCAAAACAGATAGAAGATGATTATTCAGATGGTTCATTTGCTACAGACATTCACTTTTGTGGCACAACATATTTTACTTGACAATATACATCAGGAGTCGCATATTATATCTGAAAGGGCGGATTTGATTATTTCTTTTTATACGGAGGTTTTCTATTATAAAGGAGCTATCATCCAATCTCTGTGATATATTCTTTGAGTCAACAGGCGACCTGATGCTACATCTGGATGCAGATGGGACCATTCTAAACTGCAATGGTGCGTTCTGCAGGACATTCGGATTTAAAAAGGAGGAGGTAATAGGTAAGAAGTGTTATTCAGTTGTACACAAGACAGAATTTTACATTGAAGAGTGTCCTCTCAAAAGGTCAAAAGTGAGCAGGCAGAGAGAGGAGATGGAGATGAAGATTGGGGATAGGTTCTTCAGGGTGACCACTGAGCCGATCTTTAATAAAGATGGAGAGATTAGCGGCTTTGCACATATTGCAACCGATATCACCAGCTATAAGAGTCTCATTAATAGACTTGAAGAGAGCGAATTCAGATTCAAAGAGTTATTCAACAACTCAAAAGATGGTCAGTTGATTATGACAGATATCTTCATTGATGCAAATGAGCGAATGGCTGAGATATTCAAATGTAAAATATCGGACATAATCAATAAGAGGCCATCTGATTTCTCCCCCTTATTTCAGCCTGATGGGAGCAGATCCTACGAGAAGAGTAATACTCTAATCAATATGGCATTATCTGGTGTAGAACAGGAGTTTTACTGGCAGCATATTGATATCAACGGCAATCCCATTGATACAATAGTCCATCTGAAGAAGATTAAAATAAAAGAAAAGGATCTTCTCCTTGCAACAGTACGGGATATATCGGAGCAGCTCTTTTACGAGAAGATAAAGAGGATGCTTAATGAGAAGATAAATCTACTTCAGAAGGCTGAATCATATCAAAATGTGATTCCCGGAATCGTGCACGACCTGAATAACTCACTTATGGCAGCCAGTGGTACTCTGGATTTGATAACAGATAGGACACTTCTGGAAAAAGATATATTCAGGCAACTAAAGAGTTCAATAGAGAAGGCATATAGATTCTCTGAATCACTAATCAATATCGTAACCGGAAGAGGTGAGGAGGCGTTATCCGTTGAGATCAACTCCTTAATCCTGGACATGGTCAAATGGGTTCATCCGAGGCAGAGGCACAATATCAAAATTACATTTCAGAGTGAAAGAGATAAGATATTTATCCTCGGATTTGAACTGAAATTGCAACAGATTGTAATGAACCTCCTGATAAATTCCATTGAGGCAATCGGGAATAGAGATGGGGAGATAAAAGTTTCAACAGGGTATAAATTTTATTCAAAAGATGAACTCAGGAAGAATCTGACTCAAACAGAGCTCTTAGAAGGGGAATTCATATTTATAAGAGTGGAGGACAATGGCTGTGGGATGAGTGAGGAGACATTAAAGAAGATGTTTGAACCATTCTTTACCACCAAATCTTACGGTAAAGGGCTCGGTATGCTCTCAATCAAGAATGCCGTTGAGGCACACAGAGGCGGCATCCTTGTCCATTCTATTGAGCAGAGAGGGACGACATTTGAAATAATCCTCCCACAAAGAGATAAAACAAATTATAGAGTTGAGTCACCAGAAGTAGAGGAAACTTTTGAGAGAGATAACAAATTGATAGTAATAATTGACAGTGATGAACTTGTACGAATCACTGCAAATAGACTCATTACCTCTCTCTCATTAAATGCAATAACCACATCCAATAATAAAGAGGCTATAGACTTTATTCAGAAGAATAGTAATAATGTATTTGCCGTGATAATTGATATAGAACTTGCAAAAGAGAATGACTCGGCAATTATAAATGAGATTACTGAAATAAATGATAAAATTAAGATTATCCTCTCAAGCGGATATTATGATAGTCTATTCTTTTCAAAGTTAGCACATAAGAAAAATATAAGTTTTATTCCCAAACCCTACAACATAACCGAACTTAAAAAACTCCTCTTTGAGAAGTAATGGATTTAATTTTTAAGGGATTGATTCTTTATCTCTTCCCACTGAAGGCGACTCTGATTTGTAAGAGATGTGATGGAGTCTCTGACCTCTTCTATCAACTGATTCATAGTCTCATAGGTATATCTTGAGGCGTCTATGGGCTTTCCAACATTTATTACCACATCATCCGGTCTTATAAACCAGCTCCCTTTGGGTAAGACCTTAATGGTGCCCCATATCCCAATTGGGATAATCTTTGCCCTTGATTGAATTGCCAGATGAAATCCACCCTTTTTGAATTGTCCGATGCACCCATCTTTTGAGCGTGTCCCCTCTGGAAAGATTACAATTGACCTCTTCTCTTCTACAAACTGCCTTGCCGCCTCCTCAATCGCCTTAAACGCCTCTTCCCTCTTCTTTCTGTCAATAAATACAAAACCGGTCAACCACATCACCCAGCCCAAAAATGGAATCTTTCTCAACTCCTTCTTCGCAAGAAACATTGTAAATATCGGCAATGTGGTATATATCGTTGGTATATCATAATGGCTCTGATGATTTGACATAAAGAGGATTGGTGGAACAAATTCATCTCCATCACACAGGATAGTTCTTTTAACTCTTATACCGCACCAGTCTATGAGTATTGATGCCCATTTTAATGTGCACCAGATAAAGATGTCCCTGCTCCTGAATAGAACCACTCCCAGTATCGCAATGGTCCCCAAAATGCTGGTAGATAATATTACAATCAGGATGTTAATTATGCCTCTCATCTGTGAAACACCTGAAGGAAAAATATATTAATACAGTCCCTATTGCAAGAATTATCAATCGCTCTATTATAACCTTTGGTGCAAAGATAAAATAATTAAGACCTTCCACAAAGATACCACTTATATATTCATAAACATAAAACTGCGGAATGATAAACAGGATTGCACGCCCGAGGTTCATATTGAAGAAGAAACGGATAGTTCCTATCAGAACAAAATAGGATAAGAAATAGAAAAGGTCGTGAATGAAAAGTACCAAATATAAAGATATCTTTGAGTTGTAGATTAGATTAAAAAATACTGTTGTAAAGATAGATGCGTCAAGGATAAAGAATAAAAATCCTAATCCAAAGTAGTATTTGAGCTCCTTTGCTGAAAAATCCTTAAACAATCAGAGCCCCCAGTCGATATCTGGTTCGTATATTACCCTTCTTAGAATAAGTCCACAGGCGGGCGCAGTCTCAAACGCCTTTCTCCTATCTCCACTCTCTACAATCTCTTTGAATCCCTCAATGTCCACATCCCCCCTCCCGAGTCTCAACAATGTCCCCATTATGATTCTTATCATATTTTTATAAAATGCCCGTCCCCTAAATGTAAAGAGATAGAGTGATGGTTCTTCATACGAGAGATTAATCCTTATCTCTCTTACCTCTCCCCTGCACTCATTATCAGATGCCTTAAATGCAGAGAAATCCTTTATCCCATTAAGATATTCAATCCCCTCCTTTATCCTTTCAATATCCAGATGGAAGTGGAAATGATATAAAGTATCTGCAAATACAGATGCGCGAGAATGTCTATTTAAGACTCTGTATTCATATATCTTCTCTTTTGCTGAATATCTCGGGTGAAAGTCGTTATTTACTGGCACAATGGAGATAATGGAGATATCTCTGGGCAGTACCCCATTTAATGAGAGCAGAAGTCTAATCGGCACGAGCTCGCGGTCATAGTCAAAAGACGCAACCTGTCCTGTGGCGTGCACACCTGCATCGGTCCTCCCTGCTGCGGATACCCTGATCTCACTTTTTAAAATAATTTTTAGTGCCCGCTCTATCTCACCCTGAATCGTCCTGCGCCCGTGCTGCACCTGCCAGCCTGAGAAGAACTTTCCATTATACTCAACCAGAAGGGCATATCGCATATATCAGATATCTAAATACAGACCAAAGAAGAGTCCACTATTTGAAAGATCAAATCCATCTGCACCAAATCCATCTATCTTTGCCTTATAAAATTCTATAAAAATATATGAATTGTTCACACCGAACTCCATATCAAAATCAGATGCCGTCTCCCTATCAATCCAATCCAGAAGGAACATCAGTCCACCCGCATAGTGATATCCGTACTTTCCACCATACCCCTCAAAAGTCTTTCCCTCAGAATTCTGATACCTTGATACATCTCCCCTTGAATCGGTTATCCAGAAGATATAATAATCAAGACCACCTTTGACATAAGGGACGAGAGGTATATTGACGGTACTGCTGTAGTAGTCAAATTTGTAGATAAGATTTAGCTCAACAGGTGTAATATTGAATACAGTGGTATCCGGACTCTTCTGTAATGTATCTGTCTGATAATTATAAATCCCTTTACCCACGACCTGCCAGAACCCAGTAGCACCACCGATTGAAAGTGTGCCAAACCTCTGAAAGAGATTATAGTCAATACCAAACTTAAACATCAACTCACTCCTGTCATTGAAGATATCTTTATACGGTCTGCTTTTAAGCCCCTTCTCTTTATCTATCTCTGAGGGCTTAAAATCTCCGGCATCTATAGATACCCCGAATGTCCTCTCAGACTCTGCATAACTTAACATCGGAAAAGCAAAAATCATAAGTAATACTGGAAGCAGAATCCTTGCCCTGAGATACTTTATTGAAAAGAAAAACGCAATTACAAGTAAGAGGGTAAGAGGTATAAGTACAGGTTTTAAGAGTATATATAAGAAAAGGGCGATCGGGGTCAAAATTGCCGCCAGAGAATATCTAATGATCGGTTTATCCTTTATAAAGTTTGCAAGGATGGGTGATCTTTCATAATAGTACGAAATAATCCTCTCCCCTAATACGGTCTTTGAGAGATATGTATCTCTAAAGGATTTATAGATATAGACAATGGGATGGACCGGTGAGCCGTATACCGCAGTAGTTATAAAACAGAATCCGCCCTCCTCCTTCCCTCCACTATTCCTGTAATATTCATAGTAATCAAAGACCTCCCGAGGGGTGGCTGTTACCACAGCGGATCTTTCAGAGACATTTTTCGCCCTATCAATCTGTTCCGCCCAGATGTCATAACTAACATTGTTTATCAGCCCTGTAATCTTATGATTAGTGGTCCTCACACCCTTATCCACAGATGGCTCATCATTAGTCCCACTCTTTCGGTAATATATATTAAATCCGTATTTGTCAGAATCGGATGAATCTGTTCCCCAGTTGAGATAGATGCGCAGATTGTTCTCACCGGGCACGATGGAGCTGATTGAAGGTGCCGGCGGTGGAACACGGTCAAAATGGACGGTCAGGGCCTTAATATTATCCTGAAATTTAAGAGTGGAACTGCCCGCATCAGCAGAGTCCATCGCCTCAATCAGAATATAGATCTCTTTATCGCCATCAAGGGTATTTGTGGCGTGAGATAGGATATCTGATGCATAGATGGTATATGAGGCATCCCCACCGTTATATGGACCGCTTGCTATCTGCCTATCTATGCTCTTTGATGAGGAATCAACATTTATATAAAATGTCGCATTTGTAACAGAGCTCGTCCACCTGAGTGTAATACCCTTATTGTTCTCAATATCAGTGGCATTAAAATATGAATCCTCCTCTGAAAGGTCATAGATTGTTACACTGAATGCAGATAGATTTAGAGGGATAAAAGAGATACAAAACAGAAATATGATTCTATTCATAAAAGACTCCTTATAAGACCTTTATCAGGTGCTCTGCTATCTCAACCGCATTGGTTGCCGCACCCCGTCTGATATTATCTGCCACAATAAACATAGAAAGCCCATTTTCAAAAACCAGAGGCTCTCTGATTCTCCCCACAAAGACCTCATCTCTACCAGCTGCGATTATGGGCATTGGATATCTTCTCTCTTTTGGGTCATCCACCACCACCACCATAGGGGCATTACTGAGAATCTTTATTGCCTCTTCTCTATTTATAGGTCGCTCTGTCTCAACAAGGACACTCTCAGAATGTCCATACATTACCGGAACCCTGACAGTTGTCGCTGCGACCCTGATATCCGCCTCCATTATCTTCTGAGTCTCAAATACCATCTTCATCTCTTCTTTTGTGTAATTGTTTTCAAGAAAGATATCTATGTGAGGTATGCAGTTAAATGCGATATGATAAGGAAAGTGTTGTGGGGGGATCTCCTCTCTCTTATAAAATGCAGAGACCTCCCTATTCAGGGCATCTACTGCCTTCTGTCCGGCACCGGAGACTGCCTGATATGTGGATACAATAACCCGTTTTATTGGATTCACTCTATGAATCGGATTTAGTGCCACCACCATCTGTATTGTGGAGCAGTTTGGATTTGCAATGATTCCACGATTTTTAAAATCTGCTATACGATGTGGATTGACCTGTGGGACGACAAGCGGGATATCCTTCTCCATCCTCCACGCACTTGAATTATCTATCACGGCACATCCCTCACCCGCACTGATTGGTGCGAACTCCTTACTTACATCCCCACCGGCCGAAAATAATGCAATATCATACCCCTTAAACATCCCCACTTTGATCTCCTCAACCGGGATATCTTCACCTCTAAACTTTATCTTCTGCCCCAGAGACCTCTTTGAAGCCAAAAATCTTATCTTCTTTATCGGGAAATTCCTCTCCTCAAGGACTTTTATAAATGTCCTCCCCACAAGACCCGTTGCTCCAACAATGACTACATTACACTCCTTCATAAGCGCCTCTTAAAAACTCAATCATAATATCACAAGTTTTTAAAATGTGAAGAAATTAGCAGGAGATATTCCAGCGATTATGGATCCAGATCCACTCACAGGGAAATTTCATAATCTCCTGAGATAAAATATCATTTATCCTTTCAAGTATAAGTTTTTCATCCTCATCTCCTGAAAATTCAACCCGCCTGACCTCTGTGATTACTTTGTTATTTATTCTGTGATTAAATCCTACAACAGGCACAGCATTTGTCTCCTTTAAAATTTTGACTGGCGTGATAGGTGTCGGTGCCGCGCGACCTATAAAATTTACCATAATGGATGGCACTTTTGTATTCTGGTCTATCAGGAAGCCCATTATTGCATTTCTACTTAATACTGCCTTAATCTTTTCAACAATCTGCTCTTCACCTCTAAAGATACACTTTACTTTATTGCCTTCACGAAATCTTTTAATCATCTCGGTAAAACGTGGGTCATAGCTCCTGTTTGCGATAGTATTTATATCATAGCCTTCCTTTGCCAGAGTCAATGCCATCAACTCCCAGTTCCCGAGGTGGGCGGTGAAATAGATTACCCCTCTCTTCTCTTTTAATGCCTGATTCAAGACACGCCTTGACTCATCTGAAATGATTGCAAGATGCTCTATATCTCTCCCCTTTAATTGAACCTCTATTAATTCCTCAATACATCTCGCCCAGTGAAGATACATCTCTCTGAATATCCTCTCAGCATCTCTCTTTGCAAAGTATAATCCGAGATTCACTCTGGCTATCCTGTTTTCTCTTATCGGGAGTCTCATTGCCAGTAGCACAATAAACCTGAGGAAGAGTCTATTTAACACACCTGGAGAGATTTTGAATAAAAAGAGCAGTAATCTAACAGAGATATATATAAAGTCATTCTTGATCTTCTTGATAAGACTTCGCATCTTAATCCGCTTCAATTATCAGAAAAGACACCCAAGTCAAATAAAATTAAGGTTGAAGTTTAAAATTTATACACTATTGACACAATGCGGCATAAACTTGCAATTATTATTATCGGCTGGCAAATTTTTATTGACACCAAACTTTAAAATGGTAGGATACTTACCGTTAATTGATATAGAGTAGTGATATGATTCATATTTGTTTTTTATCAAAAACTTTTTTAGAAGGGAGAAGAGATGTTTAGGAGAAGATTTTTTACCCTATTTTTAGGCATTTTTATCACATCCGTATTACTCCTCGGTTGTGTAAATGACAAAGAGGCAAGTAAGTTTGTAGAGAAACTTGAGAAAAAACCCGGAGAAGGAAAACCGGCATCTTACTGGGTCAAGAAACTCACTGATCCACAGCTCAAATCCGATGCGGTAAAGGCATTGATGGAATTAAAGGACAAAAGTGTAGTCCCTCAACTGGTTGAGCTCTTCAAAAAAGATAAGTCCTTAAGGGCTGACATTGCAGAGATTCTGGGTCTGATTGGAGATAAGAGTGTTGCATCAGTATTACTTGAAGGGCTGGTATTTGAGGTCTCAAACAACATTCAGGAACAGAGAGAGAATGATAGAATAAACGAGAAGATTCTTGGGGCTCTGGCTTCAATGGGAGAGGAGTCTGCAAAGCCAGCTGTCATCAAACTGCTCTCCTCTACCTCTGCACCGGTTCTCGCAGCCGCTGTAAAGGCTGAAAAGACATTCAAGGATAAGGCGGCGGTAGATGCCCTGATTGCAATCATAAAGAATGACAACCTCTCAAAGGCAATAAGGGCTGATGCCATATATGTGCTCGGTGAGATTGGTGACCCAAAGGCAGTTCCGGCACTTGTAAGGGCAATGTATATTGAGAGACAGGGGACCGTCTATCCCGAGGCAAATGAGGCACTCCAGAAGATCGGAAAGGCAGCGGTTCCAGAGTTAATAAAGACATTCCTTGGTAAAAATGAAGAGGTCAGACAGCTTGCGGAGAAATCCAACTTTGTCGTAGGCGCTGTGGAGGGGAAAGCCGCTGAGACACTGGGTGATATCTGTGATATCTCAGCCGAAGATGCCCTTCTAAAGATGATTAAATCTGACGAGGATAATCCTATAGCAAAATCTAAGGCGGCATTTGCCCTCGGCAGAATGCAGTCAAAGAAGGCGGCCCCGATTATGGCAAAGCTTGCAGAGGATGAGGAAGACCCATCGGTAAGGGCACACTATCTACTCGCAATCAATCTAATTGGAGATACATCTGTAATCCCTCAATTGGTCAAGGCAGAGAAGAAACCGGACCTTGAGAAGTATAAGAAGGAAGGGGCCACACCTCAGGAACTGGATATATTGAGGAAAGGGAGAGAAGAGGTAGTTAAGACTATTGCAAGGCTTGCCACAGAGAAGGATGCCGCCCATTATGAAAAGGTTATGAAGGAGGAGAAGAATCCAGATATCAGCAAGGTCGTCAAAGATTATGCCATCATGATAGATGTGGCAAAGGAGTGCAAGAGTGACTTAGCCTGTTACAAAGGGAAACTTTCAGACCAGAATAAGATTGTTAGAGAGAAGGCAGCATATATGATTGGCAGAATAGATAAAGAGGAGGCAGTTGATACCCTTATCGGTCTCTTGGGTGTGGAGAACGACAATGATGTAAAATTTGCAGTTCTGCAGGGCCTCTTTAATTTCTCAGGCAAGTATTACAGGGGCATGCTTCCCAAGATTGAAGAGAGGGCTAAAGGGCTAAAAGACGATATCCTTAAAAATGACCTCAACAGGCTGCTTCTCAGATTAAAAAGCTTGAATAGACAGTAAAAATATTGTAAATAGATTTATCGTGCCTGCAGCAGAATGCGCGGGACACAGAAAGGATAAGCCTATGTACCTAAGAATGCTTAAGTCTAAAATCCATAGGGCTATAGTCACCGAGACGAATCTGCATTATGAGGGGAGCATTACCATAGATGCTACCCTGATGAATGAGGCGGGAGTACTCCCTTATGAGGAGATATCTGTCTGGAACATCACGACAGGAGAACGTTTTAATACCTATGCAGTCCCGGGTAGACCCGATTCAGGTGAGATAATTGTAAATGGTGCGGCCGCCCACAAAGCCAGAAGAGGAGATTTGATAATAATCGCCACATTCGCTTATATAGAGAACTCTGCCGCTCAAAATCACATACCCACAATCCTTCTTGTAGATAGAGATAATAAAATAAGAAAGAAGTACTCTGATGTGGGGTACAGATCAAAGGTAAGTTAATACCTCACAATCTCCTCTGACTCTAAGAATATTCCATATTTTATAGATTTCAATTAAGAGACAAAATCTTTAGTCTGAGGGTGTTGGAAAAGGTAAGTGTTTGTAAAATAACAATTCTGGATTGATAAGTTCATATTCCCCAGAGCAGAATATCACTTTTTTACTATCCATTAAAAGGCTGTCCGACTTAAATACACTTCAGTGTTATTTATCACAAATCAGTCACTATTGGTAAGACCTCAAAATTTTTGTAGAATTTTCTAAACCAGTTAATAGTTTTTCTACACCAATTAAAGAGTATTTTGTTTCACCAGAGATATGTCTGCTTATTCCAATTACAAATCTGCCTGTACCAATCATAGATTTATCTAAAAATGCTGATTCCCCTCTTTTAGAGGGGTGTCCGAAAGAATGGGGTGTTTATTCATTGAGGGCCTGCCTTAAGACATTGTTTACTACTCAAAAAATTTACCCCGCTGAGGCTTCCGATCAAAAAAATTTATTTTGGGCAGGTGTGAATCAAGTTTATATCACAAAATCTCTCTTAAAATATCCTTTATCCTGAGTATATCATCTGAGGAATTATATACAAATTTTACACCCATACCTGCATTGGTTATATCATCATCTCTTGTATATACAACCCTTGAGGGTATGGCAATAGGTCCTTTCTCTTTATCAGTTTTTAAGAATAACATCCCTGATGTACCTACGATATCCAGATACGGCGTGTTGATAAAACATCCGCCACCGGATATGTTCTTTATAACCACATTCAGGCTGAGGTTAGGGCTCTCATAGTGAGCCTCAATATAGCATTTCTTTCTCTCTTCCTGTCTCTTCTCATAAGATGTCATTCCTTCATCCCTCCTCTTGCTTTTACCCTCTAATCCTCAATGCATAAAACAACTTTATCAAATTCTTTAATACATTGGGGACCCTCTTAAACAGGTTTATGGAAGGCCTCCTCTTCTCCTTAACATCCAGCGGTATCTCTTTAATCTTAACATTCTCACGTTCAGCCCTTATAACGAATTCACTTGCAAATAGGTCCTTTGTAACAAGACATCTATTTACTATAGGGAGCAATCTCTCTCTCTTAAATGACTTTAAGCCATGGGTATCTGAGCCCTTAAAGCCGAGTAATATTCTCAGGAGGAAGTTGATAATTATTGTTGCGATATGTCTGAGCAGTGGTCTCTCATCCTTAGCCCCACTTAGAAGTTTGGAACCTATTACCAGCTCTGCCTCTCCGCCTGATATTAACTCTATTGAACTTTTATAAAAATCATATATCCCGAGGTCAATCTCATCACATATAACAATCTCGCCCTGTGCGGCTAAAATCCCTTTCTTAAGCGCAGCCCCGTAATCTGGTTTGTCAGAGGTTATATACTTTACCTCTCTATATTTTGTGGATATCTGCGAAAGCAGTTCCCTCGTCCTGTCGGTTGAACCGTTTTCGGAGATAATAATCTCAAAGCCTCTACCAAATCCCCGCATCATCTTATACAGCTCGTCAATAGATTCACAGATTATGCTCTCCTCGTTATATACCGGGATAACTACTGAAATCTCTACCTTCTCCTTTTCCATATAAACATATCCCTCATTCTAATATAATTAATTCATATCTACAAGTAAAAATAATAAAACTAAACACCATATTTATTTCTTCCTTTTTATAATACTGGCAAATGCATTGTGATTATGAATGGACTCCATACTCTCAGCCCTCACCATAAACCACAGAATATTCTTATCTTTATTCAGTCTCTCTGCAAGCCTTCTAACTACATCTTCAACAAAGACTGGATTTTTATATGCCTTCTCTGTAACATACTTCTCATCTACCCGTTTAAGGAGACTATATATTTCACAACTACCCGCAGACTCAGCCATCTCTATAAGATCTTCTATCCAGATAAATTTTCTATATCTAACTGCAATTGAGACGAATGTCCTCTGATTATGTGCACCAAAACGGGATATCTCCTTTGAACAGGGACATAGTGTAGTAACCGGCACATCTACCTGAACTACCACATCATCCTTTATCTTTTTAAGATAATATAGCCTGCAGGTATATTCCATAAGGGATGGGACTTTTGATACCGGTGCATATTTCATAATGAAGTAAGGGAAGGTTACATATATCCTGACATTCTTCGCATCAAATCGCTTTCTGATATTATCAGCGAGTCTTCCTATATTTTTCGTGGAGAGCCCCTCTTTGAAGTTGTTTATCTCTTCAATGAAGCGACTCATATGGGTCCCTTTCATATAATGTCTGAGGTCTACAGTGATGTGAAATTCGGCTATTGTATGCTGTGTCCCATTTAATCTATCCAGCACCATTATTGGGAGTCTGATACCGCTGATACCGACCTGATCTATTGAAATCCTTCTATTGTCTACACTATTTTGTATATCCGGTAATGAATCAAACATAAGTAGCGATCCTCTATTCATTAAGGACATTAATATATTTTACTATCCCTTCGTAAATCCCCTCTGCAATCAACCTCTTATACTCCTTTGACCTCAATCTCTTCTCTTCTGTTGGGTTTGAGATAAATGATGTCTCTACCAGAATACTTGGAATCTCGGTACCGAAGAGGACATAAAAGAGGGCATATTTGACACCCCTGTCCTTTACATCTGGATATTTCCTCCTCAACTTTGACACAATTCCATCCTGAACATATTGTGCGAGCCGCATAGACTCATCCACATTGGCAGAGATGGCGAGGTCCAGAAGTGTCATCTTGAGGTCACTGATACTCTTATCTGAATTTATATTTTCCAGCATCGCTACCTTCTGTGCAGCCCTGTCATCAGTATTGTTCAGGTAATAGACCTCCACACCTGAAAATTTTTTATTTTTATTGGCGTTGGCGTGAATGGATATAAAGATGTCTGCCTTCTTCTCCCTTGCAAATGCCGCCCTTTCAGAGAGTTTGATATAGGTATCTGTATCTCTTGTAAGTATCACTTCAAGGTCTGTATTCTTCTTTATTATCTTTGCAAGTTCAAGTGAGATGTCCAGCACCACATCTTTCTCCTTGAGCCCTCCTTTACCGACTGCCCCCTGATCCTCTCCACCATGCCCCGGGTCAATAACTATTCTCTTCACCTTTAAACCAAGCTGCTTGGAAAGCGGGATAGAATCTATCTTCTTCTCCATTGTATTCTTCTTGAGATTGTTCTTAATAGATTCCACAATCTTATTATTTATCTCATCTACATCTCTCTCCTCTCTCTTTTGAACCTCACCTGCATCCTGAATCCCTTTTTCAACAACCTCTGCCCTCCTCTCTACTTCCTTCTGCATCTCAACAGGCACAACATTCTCTATATCACCGAAGTGCATAACGATTCTATCTGGATTCTCCGCAGCATAAATTAGATATGTCTGAATACTTAGTAGGTCAAAGACGATTCTCACAGTGCCATCGGCAAACTGCCCTATTCTCACCGCCTTTAAAAACCCTTTTTCTATTGAATATAGTTTGTTGACCTTCTCTGAGAGTCTCGTATCAATAAGGTCTATATAGATCCTCGGTGGCTTTCCAGCCTTTTGATCCTCTGGTAACTCTTTATATACATACCTTACAGATGAAGATGTAAATAATTCGCAGACAGCACCTTTCTCTCCCATCTTCAATTTTACATCATTCAGTACTGAGAGAACTTTTTGAGAGGGCTTAATACCTTCTTTGCGAGCCTCGGTCTCTGTCTTCTCCTCTTCCTCTTTTGAAACTTTTGGCTCCTCGCTGTCGGCCCCACTCTTATCGGAGTCTGGTACAGAATTCAGTATTGTAATGGCTTTATCATAATAATCCCCTTTGGGATATTTCTCTCTAATCAACTTAAAATATTTTATTGCTGTATCTGTATCATTCTCCACCTCAAGATACAACTTCCCGGTATAATATAGTGCATCATCTGATAGACTTGAATCTGGAAATTCTGTATATACCTTTTTGTAATACTCAACAGCCGAATCAAAATCATAGGGCGATAGAGTAATCTTCCTCAAATCACGAAATAATTCGCCCAGAATGAAATATATTTTGACCTTTAACCGGGGTTCTGCCTTCTCTGATAATTTTATCAACTCCTTGGAGATTTTTGACCAATATATCCTATATTGTCTCTTCTTCTTATCCAGTCTGAGTTCATAATATTTGTTTTTTAATTCTGTATATCTATCCTCATAATTATCTGCATAAAGATTTCCAGAAGAGAAAATTACAAATATCAATGATGTATAAATTACTCTACTCATAAAAAGCCGCGGATATAATATAATAATAATTCTTAAAGTCAAAAAAAAGATTAACAGTAATCACCACTGTCCACAATAATCCGATTTAATAAGTTAACTCTTAATCAACACGGGTAAGACCCCAAAATGTTTGTAGAATTTTGTTCGCCAACTAATAGCTTTTTACACCAATTAAAGAGTATCTTGTTTCACCAATAATATGTTTGCTTATTCCAATTAAAAATTTGTTTACTCCAATCATAGATTTATCCAAAGATACTGCACAAATGAGGCTATTCAACTGCTGGAACAGGGAGAGCGAAATTATCGGCAGGGTTTTTATCAGGAGGCTATGGAAAGATTTAATAAAGCCCTTGAACACGACAATACTCTCTATCCAGTATATAAGAATATGGCATTCCTATCAATCCATCTCGGAAGATATGAAGAGGCGGAACAGTATTTCTTAAAGGCAAAGGCATTTGCATCAGATGATAAAGAGGCATATCATAATCTGCTTCTTGATATTGCGAGATACTATTTATCAAGAGATGAATTTGAAAAGTCTATTAAATACTATCAGGAGGC
>JBMFOP010000060.1:0-19294 GCA_049969675.1 Myxococcota bacterium
TGAAATTATTAAAAGAAGAGGCAAGAGAAAATAATTTTATGGTGAGACCCAATGATAGAGATAAAATGGAGAAGATATTATGAATTCAAAAGATGTAAAGCCTGTGGAAGATATATTTGTAATAAAATTGAGTGAGGTTCAATATTTAGCCAAAAAGAAATTTGGAAGATATTTAGAAGAAGATGAGATTAAAGAGGTTCAAAAGAGAATTCAATGGGGGCTGGAATGCCGGGAAGATGCGGTTCTCTATGCAATTGAAGATGTAATCAATAAGATCAAAAAATAAAATGAGTTTTGGTACTAAAGACTGTTAAAGTAGATCATTTCAGACAATGGTGAATTAAACAATACCCTTAAAGAATGGTTTAAAAAACCATCTCGCAGACCATATATCGCAGTGTCGGTTGATATTATGAGCACAGGTGTTGACATCTCTTGTGTTAGATATATTGGCTTTTCCGCAGATATTTTCAAACAAATTTGAAAACGTTATTAAGAATTTGGAATCTGCTATTCATTAAACCCTTAATCTGGTGGGAGTTAAACTACGAACCTATACCTTCAAAACATTGTAGATAATTTTAATCTGAACAATATTCCATCCAATTCTTAAGAATTCAATATCTTTTAGTCTTCAATTAAAATTTATTTTGGAAAGATATGAATTTGAGTCTTTTATCATTTTTACAGATTCAGAAGAATGATACAACTTTATTGTGGTATTCGTTCTATGGTATTTACAAGCTGATTTCCACTGATGCCTCCAATTGCATATATAAATGGTGGTAGCCTTATGATAGAATGATATCCTCTGCCGGTACCCATCTGTGCACCAGTATTCTCCTTCTTTCCGAGCGAACCATTTTGGGAATTTGCAGGAAATCTCTCAACTGTATTTGAGACATTGTAACTCCCATTAGATTCAGATTGTATTCCACCAAAGACAAATAGGTATCCTGCGTAGAGTTGTGCCTCTACTCCGAGCACTGGCTTTGTAATCTCCTCTGTAGAAATAGTCCATCCTACGAGATGTCCGTTTTCATCAATCTGTGAATATTCTATAGATTTGATACCACTATTATTACCTGCTGCAAATGAATCATCCCCTCCCACGACATATACAAATACTGGTTCGCTCTGTAATCTCTGCTTTATTACCGTCAACTTTGCCTGATTACTCACAATACCACCGGCCTCCGCTGTAATATATGTAACACCGAGCCCCACACCTGTTGCAACATTTCCATTCATTATAGCAATGTTTGTATCGCTTGATTTATATACATAATCGTTTCGCTCAACCACATTTCCACAACTATCATAGGCAATTGCATTATAACTCTGTTTCTGCATAATCTCTATTGTGGCATCAGATGGACTTATTACAATTCTGGCAAATCTGCATTCGTTATTTGAAGAGACATTCAGAATAGCCTTATTTGACAGAACTCCACAGGCAGTGGCATATATAGTTGTTGTCCCTACATTGATACCCTTTGCCTTTCCAGTATTATCAATGGTTGCGATATTTGTGTCGGTTGAGATATATGAAAATCCGTTGTAAGCTATCTGATTACCGTTTGAATCATAAGCCTTTGTAGTGTATTGTAGAGTCTGTCCAATAAGTATTCCAGCCAGCACCGGCTCAATCTCTATCTTTGCTACATCACAGGCAGTTCCTCCGGTGACTTCAAGGATCGCTACATTACTAAAGATTCCCTGATATTCTGCTGTAATACCACTCTTCCCTTTGGATAGAGCGGTCGCGACCCCAGAATTATTTATTATTGCCACTGATGGATTATCCGACCTCCAGTTAAATGTCGTGATATTTAATTTATTTCCCTGTTTATCATATGCCTCTGCTGTGTATTGCTGTTGCTGTCCCACCACTCTGGTTGCATATTCTGGCTTTACCACAATAGAAAAGATGTTATTTACAGGCTCATTCTGTACAACGAGTGTCGCCCTGTTGCTCGTAATGCCATTATAAGTCGCTTTAATATATGTGGTTCCCGTATTAATTGCCGAGGCAAGACCAGATGCATCAATGGTAGCCACATTTGTATCACTTGAATTCCAGTTTACAGATAGATTTCTTATAATACAGCCTGTTACATCTCTTGCAATCGCCTCATATTGAACCTTTGTCCCCGGATTTACAACCTTATATAGAGGTGCAATATCTATAAATGCCACTGAGGTATTTGCATCATCACAGAATGGTGTAATCGGTGGCTCATCTTGCTCCTCATCAGGGAAGTCATTCTCATCTGATATAAAGTTGCTTGCTATCCCAAAGAATGCCCTTTGAATATTGGTGGATCTGTCATACTCAAAGCTATCAAAGTCGTTCTGGTCTGACTTAAATATTCCGCGTTCAACGCTCTTTAAATAATTTGAAGAATCTGTCCTTCCGCCAATTACAAATACAATATCATCTCCATTTCCATTTTTTACATAGAGTGCCCGAACCCCATCCCGCTTCTCCTTCAATTTTGTCTTTGCCTCTACAAAGTATCTGATAGAGCCTCTTTCAAGTGGCTTTATAATCTCTGGAGGCATACTGTTTTTATCAAGTAGATCTGCGCCGGTATCCAGAAAGCTATTGCTCCCAACTTTAGACTTTAACAGATAAAATTCTGAACCGTTAGCCTCTGTCCTGTAAATATTATAAGATACCGCGCTCTTTATTCTCTCCCAGCTGATATCTACGGAGTTGTTATTGTCCTTAACCTCTGATACCGCTTCATAGGATTGTGTGCTCTCTCCACTGGAGGTGAGAGCAGTAACTACATATTTATAAACTCCGTATGGGAGCGTTGCGCCACCCGTTACCTTTGCCACTGCATTTACCCGTGATGGCGCAGGGACCAGATTCCCCTCTCCATCATCATTGAAGACTACAGCATTGACACCGGTTGCAATCAGTCGCTCAGAACCGGCAATCCCATCAGCAGAAGGGCTTCTGTATATGTTGTAGTAGAGTGCATTGGGCTGTGGATCCCATTTGATAATATTTGTTCCAGATACATTCGGCAGGATAATCTCTCTTGATGGAAGGGATTCGCCATCACTATAAACCGCGGAGACCCTGTAGTACCAGGAGCCATAAGGGAGAGAGCCAGATAGAGATGTAAATGAAGGTCTCAATGGCTTTGGGGCATCAGACCTGTTATTTACCTTTGCAATCTCAATTGTATCAAGTGCCTTAGTGCCATCTGAGCCACCGATTGCTATAATCCTGTCCCTGATTCTCACAAGGGCAAAGCCCTCTCTTCTGGTATTGAGTCTTACAAAATCTCTCTTTTTGGTATTTGGATTAAATTGAATCGCCTTCCTGAATACTCCGAGCTCTCCACTCATCGCCACAGGGGCGATCTCCACATTATCCAGCACATCTACCAGATTATTCCCTCCCGCAACAAGGATATATGGATTTTTGTACTGGTCTCTGAAAAATACAGATGCGTGTTTGAATCTACTTTCTACAAGTTTTGAATTTATATATGACCACTGGGTGAGTTTCCCCTCTGCACTGGACATCATCTGGATAGCGTAATAGTA
Organism: Myxococcota bacterium; assembly: GCA_049969675.1. Classification (GTDB taxonomy): domain Bacteria; phylum Myxococcota; class SpSt-1050; order SpSt-1050; family SpSt-1050; genus SpSt-1050. The sequence goes on from JBMFOP010000060.1 coordinate 3,568, forward strand.
GTCATACTGACCATCTGGATTGACAACCTTAATCGGATAATAACCGAGCCCGAGCTGATTTGGACCGATTACTGCATTAATCTGAGTGGATGTGACATCCTTTATTGTCAGTTCTATCTCATTATTGTCAGATACCGCATAAAGTCTTGCCCCATCCACAAAATTCTCTCCCATAACGATAAATGGGTCAGCACCTGTATTTGAAGGCATCCTGTACGGATTTACACCGGTAATTATTGGGGCTGGAATATTTGTCACTGTAAATTTCTCATAGAATCCACTCTGCTTATCCGGATTGATTACCTCAACAATATAATCACCAACTGGCATCCTGAAAGACTCTGTGGGGGCCACTGCTGTAATATTCTTATCCGAATGGAATGATACGCTTGGCGAGATAAAATACTGATTGCTATCGGACATATTTATAAATCTAACCGCAGGTGTGGAGATAAAGTTCTCACCATAGATGGTGACCATCACATCTGAGTTCTTTCCATCCAGTGGGTCTCCATTGAATCCAGTCTTGGGCTCAATATCTGTGACTACCGGTGGGGGATTTATCAGAACCCTAAATGCCTTTTTGAGTGTATCTGTGGCACTGTCACCATTTATAACCTTCACATCATAAAGTCCCAGAGGTCTGGATAGATTTGCAGGGAGCGTCCCCTTGATTGAATCGGATGTGATAGATTTTACAGATGCCTCTTCTTCATAGATTGGACTCTCCTCCTCATTTACAAAGATGACCTTTGCACCAGATATAAATCCGGTTCCAGAAATAATAAAATCAATATCCATACCTCTATATCCAGCCTCAGGTGAGATGGAGAGGAGTGCAAATGGGATTATTGAAGCATCACCTGAATCAGATATGCCATCAGGAGAAGTCCCATCTAAGAAAAGACCATCCGATAGCATCCCATCTGTCAGGGTTGAATCAGGGAGAGCCCCATCTGTAAAGGCATCTTTTAGAACGCCATCCTGAATAGATATATCATCCTCCACAACAGAGGCACTCTCCCCACAGGAACAGGCATATAGTACCGCCCCAAGGACGAAAATTAAAACCAAAAATCTTATCCTATTCATTGTAATCCTCCTTTCATATACAAATATATAAACACTATTTGTAGATTGAAAGTTTTAAAGATATTGCCACTGCTGTCCGGAATAATCCGATTTGAAAAGTTAACTATTTGTAAAGTGCTGTGATGATTCACAATGCAAACAATATACGAATCGTCCGAAATGCAATCTCTTGAATAATACCTGTGTGGAGTGTCTGAATAATAATGACTGCGGTATACTCGGTACAAATTTTATCTGTTGTAATAATCAATGTATTAGAGGTGAATGCTGCACAGATAAGGATTGTATAAATAGTGGTAGAGGAGATACCTGCTACCAATATCACTGTAGAGAACATTGTGTAAATGACGAAGAATGAGGCAGTATACAATCCTGCTGTCAGAATATAACTACACCCCCATTTCCATTCTGTGCTCCTAATACTACAAAGAGGTGTTGTACTGACAATAATCAGTGTAATTCAATGACGGAAAGATGTTGCTATGGTATATGCATCCCGAATGTAGTACTTTGTGATTAATTCTTTGAAATGGCATTTGCAATCTGTCCACAATTTGAGAGGAGAATATTCTCTCTCAAATCTCCAATTGATATAATAGTCTCAAATCCATACTCTTTAAGTTTATCAGATTGCAATCTCAAATAAGAATAGATTTCATCATAATCCCCTTTTACCTCAAACCCATGCCTCTTTGAATTCTGGGTTGGATTAATCGGAGTGAGTTTAATAATATTCTTTTGAGGATTGAAAGACCTCTTAATAATTTTACAATTCAATTCGTCTTTTGGTCTTAAGGCAAAATTTAGCACTACCTTTCTTCTACCCTTTGAATAAAATCTATCTGAGTACTCTCCAATCCACTCAAGTGGCATCTTCTTAAATGGCATAATATAGTCTCTATAGTCTTCATCTGTAGAATTGATGGAAAATTGAAGTTGAAAATCCCTGAAATAATCCCTGACCTCAATTAATCTATCAAAAAATTTTTCAGAGCCAACAGGTGCAGCAGTGGCAATACAGGGGATATAGGCTGGATTAATATTTATGAGCTCAAGCATTGCATCAATAACACTTAAATTGAGAGAGGGTTCACCCATCCGTGCAAATTGAATCTTAAACTTCTGAGTATTGATAGGACTTCTCTCTTTGTGTCGCTGAATAACATAATCTACCTGTTCAACAATCTCATCTTTTGAAAGATTCCCATAAAAATAACCTGAGGCATCACAGAATCTACATCTTAGAGCGCACCCAATCTGAGAGGAGACGATTATTACCCACTTCTTACCTCTATCTGATTGCGGCTGAGGTGTGGATTCTACAAATTCTATTAGCAACTTCCTATCCCCTCTCACATTAGCCACATAGGTTGTAGCAACATCTTTTATAGATAATCGGGATATTACATTTAACATCGCTACTCCTTTTTCAAGATAAGTCTGCTTATTTTCATTGCGGCATTGACGCCATCACCAAAGGCAATGGCTGCCTGATGTGCATTTATGAGATTTGCATCTCCACAGATAATTATTCTGCTCTTATCAACATCTTTATTAAGAAAAGATAGAGAAGGGTTGCCACCAGTTGTCAAAAGGATGGACCTCCCCGAGGCTATAAACTCCTTTCCACCTCTAATATATTTAAGGAGAACAACCTTTTTATCCATCTCAATCTCTTTATATGAAATTCCGGTGATAGTAATAACACCAAGCCTTTTAATATCTCTTTTAAGGATAGGATTGATCTCTAAATTCTTTGACCTTGAGAAGAGGGCTACCTCAAATCCTCTTTCTCTGAGAGAACAGGCTGAATCCGCCCCAACCTCACCACCTCCTATTATTAAAACTGGAGAATGACTTCTTTTATTGAGTGTCTCCCATTCTAAAAATAGGAGATTATTCCTCTCTAATCTATCAATTCCGACTATATCTGGTATCACCGGCTTGAGTCCAGTTGCTATGATAATAAATCTTGCAAAGTAACTATTTATATTTGTCCTGATACAGTACAAATCCTTGCTGCCCTGAATCTTCAATACATTCTCAAATCTCACTTCAATCCCCTTTCTATCAACCATATCCCGCAAAATCTTCACAACCTGAGAGCCAGTAAGGGGTTTTGACGAAATCAGATTTTCAACCCTTCTTGCAAGTCTGATTCTCCCTCCAATTCTATCTCTCTCAATGACAATGGGGTTGAAGCCATTATGTCTCAATTGCAGTGCAGCGCCAATGCCAGCGGGGCCGGCTCCAATTACCATTACATCATAGATTCGCATTTATATCCCTGCTCCTCAAAATCTTACAAAAGCCGTGAGATAGATTCAATATAGATGCCTTATGATATTCTCTCCTCTTTGACATAGTTGCATCCTCAATCAGAAAAGATTCATACCCCCTCATAAATGCATCTCTGATACTTGTCTCCACACATAGATGAGTCATCACACCGCAGAAGAAGAGCCTTTTCACCTTCCTGTTGAATAACAGTTCATCAAGATCTGTATTGAAGAATACAGAATAGAACTCCTTTTCAACAATTATCTTTCTTTTGGGCAGAATCAATCTATCAAATAGTCTGCATTCATCTCCCTTGGGGAGCCTTCTCCACCACCTCCTCATTGGGTGAGAGGGGCTTATGGGGAAGGTCTGCATTGTAAAGACTACATCTTTCCGCTTATTTGAGAAGAGCTCAATTAGATTATTAATTGGCCTTATTATATTTTCAGAGCCTTTGATATATGCATAAGAACCTTTTTTAAAGAAATAATTCTGAACATCTACGATTATCAAAGCCGAATTTTCTATCGTATTCATTACAAAATCCTTTAAAAAAGAAAAAGCCACCCTCAACCAAAAAATCAGGTCTGGGTGGCAAAACTGCCTATTACATAACCGTAAATTAAGTTAATATATAAGAATGACTCTGTCAAATATTTTTTGCATCGGATAGGATCCTCAATTCTTCAATCGGATATAATCCAGATGTAATAAATGTTTATTCTCACAAAAGTCAAAGATTTGATACAATGCCAGATTATTTTTTATTGATTCAATCTGTTGACTCCGGACTTATTTATTCTTTATTTCTTATATATCTACTTTTGACTGTTGGATAATATCTCCTCATTCCATTACAGAGCAAGAACAACCACTGCTCTCCTCTGTACCACCTTCATTTTCTGTCACATCTATTTCTATATTCACATCTGAGACCTGAACATCTTTTATATAAATATCAGTCGTCGCGTCCGCTGTTGAAACATCCATAATCACTGCATCATTCACAGTATCTCCTATCAGTACATCAGCCCCTGCATCGCTTGGAGTATCCTTTATGTCTGATGAATTACTATCCGTGAAAAGAATATCCTCTACAACATCTTCAAATTTGCTGTCTTCAATACCAGCATCAGATTGGGTTGGGACATATTCATACGCCCCGAGGTCAATGCCTTCTCCGTATGGTCTCTTTACTTTATCTTTATCATAGGCGGGGGCAAGTTCAGTCTCCCCAATATCAATGGCAGGGCTATCAGGTGTCAGATGGAGGTCAAATCTTTTATAATCTCTAAAGTAATTCTTTGCCCATTCAAAATCAATTATGAGATTATGGTCACTTATAGTCTCACTCCCGACCTGAAGACTCATCGTGATATTATTCCTAACGATACACCCTTCGGAAGGAGTACCATTCTTATGTGGACCTATTCTTATCCATGCAGGACCCGGACTCGTCTCATTTATATCCACCACTGTATTGTTAATTATTCTAACATTTTTTGCCCCGCTAAAAGTGATTCCGTGCCAGTGGTCTGTAATTATGACATTGTTCTCCACAACCCAGTCAGTATAGAACCCATCAAAACAGCCAATTCCCTGAAGTGTCCCTCTAAAAGGTTGGTTCGGGTCTGTATAGTTTATTATCATATTTCCGCGAAGGATTACACCCTTCACCTCTCCCATCCCCACCTGTCCGTCAGCTCCAACAGACCAGGACTGAAATCCATCATCATGATTTGAATTTACTGCATAGCAATTCATAATAAGGTTGTCTTCAAAAAGGTCATAATCTCCAAGCCCTCTCAAACCATCTCCTGCAAAATTTTCTACAGTATTTCCGATAACCTTTGCACTCTTCCCGCTTACACTAATACCGAAATTCACATTCTTTAAATAATTGTCTTTTATAACACAATCATCGGTCTGCACAGATATCCCTGAACAGGAGAGATTATTCCAGTCATCCTGCGTCCATTGAGAGGAATCCTCAACTGAAAATATGTATGAATCTTCAATGGAGGCATTATTGCAGGGTCCTCTAAAATTATGATTTTCAAATACTACAAGAGTTGAAATCTTTTCATATTGTTTAAAATCCTCCTTAAATATATTTCTGCCTTTTAATTCAAAACGCGATATTCTTAATCAAACCTTAAAACAGCGTTGAGCACGAACAGCCAGAAGACTCCTCTGAACCTCCACCTTCCTCTATATCCTTTCCATTTATATTTCCAGAATCTTTGTCCATTGACGAATCAGTTTTGTCTTCTGCATCTAATATGGCTGAATCTTTTTGAATATCGGTAGGTCCTGCATCCTTTACTTCATCATATCCATTCTCTGTTACGATGATATCCTCTACATCCTGCGTAGAACCATCAGTACCACCATCTACAATAACACTGCTCACACATTGCCCATTAACACACTTTTCAGCCTCAAATGGGCATTTTATGTTATTGCAGGGGTCTTCCACACATTTATTATCAACGCAAATAAATCCTTTATCACACTTAATCTCATCACACTTATTCTCAATGCAATCTCCATTCTGTGAACAGATTTCACCTTCTTTACACTCTACAAAAGCACAGGGGTCATCCACACATTCACCATAGACGCACCTCTTTCCGATTTCGCAGGAGACCCTGGCACAGGAACGTTCACACCTCCCGTTTACACAGAACTCTGCATTCTGCTTGTCACATTTAACATCTTTGCAGGGGTCGTCAGTACAATTGTAATTTACGCAGACCTTCCCTTCTTCGCAGGGGATCTCATAACAGTTGTTGGGCAGACACTCTCCGTGCCAGCATCTATAGTCATTCTCACACTTCACATCCTTGCACTTATCTATGCATACGCCATCTATACAATCCTCTTCTGGCTTGCAGACCTTCCCTTTACAGGGCTCCACACAGTAGCCATTTATACATTCAAGCCCTTTTGGACATTCGCCCGACTGACAGGGGGCTACACACTCTCCCTCAAAGCAGTATTTACCTTCCGGACAGGGGGCATTATCATCAATAATACCATTACAATTTTCATCCTTCCCATTACAAATCTCTTCTGGTTCTGGACCACAACCTCCGCAATTGTTGAGAACACCATTATCAATCTCACCATCGCAATCATTATCTAATCCATCGCATATCTCATCCTCAGCCATCTTATCAGGGTCGCATACTATCCTTCCATTTGCAGAATCACACCTTGTATGACCCCTTGAGCATTCACCTTTAAGACCTGTTGCACAGACCTTACCACCTCCGGGATTATTATCATCAGCAATCCCATTACAGTCATTATCCAGACCATCACATATTTCAACTGAAGGCTGATTATTCTGCAGACACTTCAATTCACCGCCGATACAGGTGACGGTTCCCTCGGCACATACACCTTTCTTACCAGTATCACACGCCGCACCACCACCAGGATTCCCCTCATCCACCCGGCCATCACAATTGTTGTCTTTACCATCACATATTTCATAAGGAAGTGGCTCATTCACCCTTACACAGGTGAGTACATCGTTTACACACTTCATTCTCCCCTCTGCACAGATTCCTTTCTCACCCGTATTACAGGGGGCATTGGTGTCAATACAACAGGGTTCTGCATCGCACTTGCTCCAGACACCGTTTATGCATCTCTGCTTCCCCTGATGTCCGCAGAAGTTGGTGCAATCTCTATCAGGTATGCCATTATCAATCTCTCCATCGCAATCGTTGTCAAATCCATCGCAGATCTCGGTAGAGGGCTGTTTGGTCTGAACGCAGGTCAGGATATCATCCACACACTGCATCTTCCCTTCTGCACAGACACCGGGTCTCCCTGTATTACAGGGCTCATAGGTAGGTGTACAACAGGGTGCTGCATTGCATCTTGTCCAGTTTCCATATACGCAACTCTGTGTCCCCTGATTTCCACAGGAGTTTGTACAGACTTTTGGGGCTATACCGTTATCTATGGAGCCATCACAGTTATCATCTAAGAGATTACACTCTTCATTCTTAGGAAAATTTACCTGCACGCAGGTGAGCTTCCCATTTACGCACTTCATCTTCCCAATTCCACAAATCCCGAGCAGTCCGGTATTACAGGTATCATTTGTATCCACACAGCAGGAGGTCGGTGCGGTACAGTTCTTCCACTGCCCATTTACACAGGATTCATACCCCGAGCCACAGTCTGTATAACAGACCCTCTTAGTAGCGAGGGTCACAATAATATCAAGTGCTGCCTGAAGTTGCTGCTGATTATCTGCCTGATAGTAGCTCCCTGTCCCACCGGCATTAGCCATATTGTTGAGGGTAGTGGCATCAACACCGCTACCAAATCCAATTACAAATACCTTAACACCGGTAGCATAGAGGGCACCTGCTGCCTTGATTGAATAATTGATAGCATCTGTATCGCAATTTGGCTGTCCATCAGTAATAAGAATCACAAAGTTCAGTCTTGTTGGGTCATGGATCCCACTATACTGATTTACTGAGACAAGTGTCCTGCCAATAGGGGTAGCGGAATCCGGTGAGACGCTATTGATCTTATTCATAATGGCAGTCGCGGTATTATCTGCACATCCCACATCAATAATTCCGGCAGCACAATTACTATCAGATGCAAATAAAGATAGTCCCCATCTTGCCTGTGTCCCATAGGTGTTCAGCAGATATTGGATGGCATTCTTTGCCTGCGTCCATTTTGTTCCAGCCATTGAGCCAGATTTATCAAGGACAAGCAGAATATTGGGATTGCTGCACTCCTGTGCATAGACTATTTCACCTGAGAGGATTATTAAAGAAACCAACGCTATAAAAATCAAAATTATCTTAAAGTTTTTCATAGCAAAACCTCCTTCTTATTGTTCTAAATCCAGAAGCCTTATCTTATGATTTTGAGAATCCGCCACGAGTATATTCTTTCCATCAGGCGCTATAAATAAGTGCATCGGAGTATTGAACTTTGTCAGATACCCCTGACCATCCTGATATCCATAAGTATTTGTTCCAGCAAATGTGTATACATTACCACCGGTGATAACTCTGATATTATAATTCTGAGTATCCGATACATACAAAAGCTCAGTAGAGTTACTCTTAAAATATGTTATTCCAGAGGGAGAGTTGAACTGTGCAACAGAGGTCGCAGCCCCATCTTTATATCCTGCTGTGCCGGTTCCTGCAAAATCTGTGACATTTGCATTGGAGATCTGAATCCGTTTTATTTTATTGTTGTTGGTATCGCAGACATAGAGATAGGTTCCGGTTGAATCTGCTGTTATTGCAGTCGGTCTATTAAATCTGGCATTTGTTCCAGTCCCTGTTGCATCTCCCTGAGTTGAACCTGCAAAGGTTGAAACGGGAAAGTTGTTGTTGGTAAGGTCAATCCTTCTTATGCGGTGATTACCGGAGTCAGCGACATAGAGATAATTGCCAACTTTCACAATACCCATAGGCTGGAAGAATGTGGCTGAAGAACCTGTATTATTATCTGCATTTCCTACTGCACCCGTTCCTGCGACGAGTGTGGTTGTTCCATTACTATTTGCCCTTCTAATTCTATTATTCCCTGTATCTGCAAAGTAGAGATATGACCCATCCCAGTATAATCCAGTAGGTGCCGCTAATTGAGCCCCTGTAGCCGCACCCTCTGCATATCCATAAGTTCCATTCCCTATAACCAGTACATTCTTACCAGAAGAATCAATCTTCTTAATCTTATTATTCCCTGTATCTGCCACATAGGAATTCAGATTGCTATCAATCACAAATACCCCGGCAGGTGATTTAAATTTTGCTGCCTGACCAATGGTAGAATTATCTCCCCAGCTTGAACCAGCAAAAGTGGAGACATATGGATACAAATACACCTTTGCATCTGCATACTTCGTATTATCTGCCAGAGAGGTCGCCCTTACAGTTACAACTACCTTGTCCATAATATTATTTGGTGCGGTGTATGTTCCAGAGGCATTTACTGTGCCATAATCTGCACCTTCTACAACTGAAAAGGTCACATTCGTATTGTTAGAATTATACACGCTCGCAGAGAATAACTTTGTCTCTTTAAGTGCGAGTTTTGCCTCCGAAGGAGAGATGGATACCTGAACTGGAGGTGCAATTACCACCTGAGCACCACCAGACTTTGTGGGGTCCGCAACAGAAGTTGCAATAATAGAGACAATATTTGGATTCGGGACATTGGCAGGTGCTGTATAGAGTCCGGAGGCATTGATAGTCCCATTTACAGCCCCCCCATAGACTGACCAGGTCACCTGTTGATTGGATGTATTTTTGACAGTGGCTGTAAACTGCTGTGTCCTGTTAACATTAACATATACAAAGTTTGGAGAGACCTCTACCTCAATCGGTTTGCCTATGGTAACAGTAGCTGTGTCATATGCGGAGTTATCAAAATTTGAGGTAACCTTGATTGTTACATCAGGGGGATCTGGAACTACATCAGGGGCAGTATAATATCCGTCCTGTTCAATGGTGCCATTCTGATTACCTCCAACCACCTCCCACTTTAATGATGGGTCTTCATCTGCATTCTCAATATTGGCAGTAAACTTAAACGAGGTTCCAGCATTTACAGTCTGAGTCTTTGGAGATATGGTGACCTTTACCGGCGGCACTATGAGGACCGGGGCTATCCCGAAGGCAGATGGGTCCTCCACACTCGTTGCCCTTATAACAATCTGTGCAGGGTCTGGAACATTTTGCGGGGCAGTATAAAGACCAGTATTGGATATTGTGCCGAGTGAACCATCTTGTGGGTCGTTTTCTATTGACCATATAACTTCATTGGTTAGATGTGCATTGATAACAAGTGCATTAAACTGCTTTGATTTACCTACATTGATTATAGCCGAAGAGGGTTGAATATTTACCTCAATCGGAAGTGCCACGGTGACTATAGCCGTATCATATTTGGATGGGTCCACCACACTGCTTGCCTTTATCTGAACCTCCTCTGGATTCGGGACAACTGGCGGTGCTGTATATAGTCCGGTGTTGTCAATAGTCCCATTCTGAGCACCTCCAATCACCTCCCATATCACAGTTGTATCATTTGTGTTCTCAACAAGGGCTGAGAACTGCTGAGTCATATTATTGTGCACTACCGCTGTTTTGGGTGAGACTGTAACCTTTACTGCTGGGAGGATAAATATAGAGGCATCGGCATATACAGAGTTATCCTCAACACATCTCACTCTCACCGTGACATTCGGATTTGAAGGCTGCTCCTGAGGGGCTACATATAATCCCGTATTATCAATAGTTCCGAGCGTCCCATCTCCAGGGTCATTTACTATCTCAAATGTGACATCTGTTGTAACCTTTGCATTGTAGACGGTGGCATCAAACTTCTGCTTCCCTACATTAGCCTGTAGTGTTACGCTCTCGGGAGATATCTCAACATACAATTGGTCAACCACCGCATCCTTTGAAACATCCAGACCTCCATCCTCATAATTTACATCTAAAAACTCACCGTCGCTCTCAATATCTTCATACCCTGAGCCATCTATTATGGCATCTTTTACTCCACCATCCTTTGAGGCATCCATTGAAGCATCTGCAACATCAATAGTATTTACATCTTTAATAGAGACATCTGTTATCCTTATATCTTTCCCTACTATTATATCCTCATTCTGGCCCCCTCCTGGTGAGGAAGAATCGCCACAGGCAGCAGAGATTATCAGCAGAAATGCCCCCACCAGAAGACCAAAAAAATATTGATTAAATACTCTTTTCATCGGGACTACCTCCGTTACAATTACTATTATATGAAAGTTATTCGTGAAAATCAAACTAAATAAGGTTTAGACCTTATTGAACCTGTTGAGATTGAGGTAAGACAATTTTATTCCGCATCCCCATAAGGGTCCTCCTCTCTGTGGTACTCAATCTCCCTCCTCCCCTGCTCAATCCAGTTCTTTACAAAGGATATCATCTGTCTCAAATAATTTTCAAATTGAGGAGGTTCAATATTTGAATTTTTTAAAAACTTATCTGTGTTACTATGGGAAAATATAATGAACTGATTCAATATCTCAATCAATGGCACATACGAAGGGATAATCCTCTTTGCTATGCCCAGTTTTAATAAAGGATTCAGGAGATTTGCAGGTGGGTAGATGAGTGTAATCCTCTTACCAATCTCCTTAGATATCAACTCAAATGCGACCCTTATAGAGAGTGGGTTTGGGTCCACTATATGAAAAATCCGATTTGTAGATTCGGGGTTTGTGCTGATATGATAGAGCACCTTCACAAGATAATCTATCGGGACCATATTGAGTGGGCCTCTACCTCTGTGTGGAACCGGGATCGGCACCTTTACATCACTGATCATCAATAGATATAGCAGGGCATAGAATCCACCCAACCTGTCTGTCTCACCAGTCTTTGAATCCCCACCAATCATAGGTGCCCTGAAGATTCGCCATATAAGATTCTGTTCTGACATAATCATGGATTCTGCTATAAAACGGCTCTTGTAGAGATAACAACTATAGGAAGGGGAGCTCACCGGCTCTTCAGGTACAAGCCCGGAATAATTTTCAAAAACCATGCAGGTTGAGAGGTAGTTCAGAGGGATCTGTTTGTCTGAGTCTTTAACAAATTGAATGATATTCTTTGTCCCCGTGATATTGACCTTGTTTATGACACTATCAGAGGTATTTGGATAATATATAGATGCAAGGTGATAGAGGTCTGTCACATTTTTGAGTAAAAAACGATATTCCTCAGAGGAGAAACCCAGATGCATTGAGGCGATATCTCCTACCACCAACCTTACATTGGTCTTAAGATTATTTTTTTCAATAAACGACTTTGCTGATGCCTCAAATTTCTTTGGCACAAGCATCGCTACATATGAATTTTTCTCCTTTGATATATGGAGGATGAGTTGTCTTGCTGTTATCAAAGGAAACCCGGTTATTAGCAGTACCTGCTCTCTGTTCTTCAGCATTCTATCCTTCCCGCTTTAGGTCATATAGTTCCACCAGATACTTAAATGCATCGCTATTCTCTTGAATAACCTTTATAAAATCAGTAAAGATATTCAAAACGACTCTTAGAGAGAGTTGTGGACTTGACCTGTTGAGTTCAATAAATCTCTGTCTCTGTAATTTTAAGAGTGTGGTATTCTCCTGTGCCACCGTCTTTGTAAGGTGTTCAAAATTTCCAAGTAGAGATAATTGTCCAAACATCTCCTGCTGAATCAATTTACCTATTAAAATCTCCTTCCCCTCTACATTCTTTATATATACATTGACAGAACCTTCCATAATCAGATAGAGTGCATCTGCCGAACTCTTTGCCTCAAAGACTGTTCCACCGGATTCAAACTCAACCTCCTCAAATTGCTCAGCAAGTTTTATAATTGAGGACTCATCAAACCCCTTACATAATGAGGCTCCTTTTAAAAATTCAATTTGGTCCATTACCCCTCCTTTTTCATATTTAGATAGTCCTCTTTCAATTCCAGATAATGCCTGTAGAAGTAATCAAATCTTAATACCTCCTCTTCTGTAAATCTCTTCTTAATCTTCCCCGGTACACCCACAACAAGGGAGTATGGCGGTATCTTTGTATTTTCTGTTAGAACAGCACCAGCAGCAACTACTGAGAATTCCCCTATCTCACACCCGTCCAGCAGGATAGCACCCATACCTATCAGGACATTATTCCCAATCTTTGAACCGTGAATCGTTGCCTTATGCCCAATTGTAACTCTATCTCCTATAATTACTGGAGGACCCTGTCTTGAGACATGAATCAGAACCAGGTCCTGAATACTCGTCTGACTCCCAATTCGTATTGGATTCATATCTCCTCTAATCACTGTATTAAACCAGACATTGGAATCAGTCCCGATCTCTACATCACCAATAATAATGCTCCCCTCCGCAAGAAATACCCTTTCTGCGATCTTTGGTTTTTTACCTTTATACTCAATTAGTCTTGACATTCTTTCTCTCCCTTCGTAAAAGGATATATAACACAATAATATAAAAAATTGAACCAATAAAACCACCAACCGTATCTGCAATTATATCACCCACCGAGACTACCCTGTCTGGGACATACAACTGATGATATTCATCCGAACATCCAAATAAAAATGCAAAGAATGTTGTTGTAAATACACCCCTGATCTTATGCTCCTTACCTGCTGTGTTCAGATATGCCCTCATAAATAGAAAACCCAATATAGTATACTCAAGAATATGCAATGTCTTGTCAGAGTTTAGAATTAAAATATTGGGTGGAGAGAGACTGAGCGATGAGAGGAAGAATACAAACAACAGATATAATACCACCGGCATATAGTAATAAAAGAAGAGGATGAGAAATCTTATCATAAAACAATTTACATTTTATATTTTCCAAAGTCTTCATTTGAGAGTGAATTTAGATACTCTTGGAGCCTCTCGTCGGGGTCCATCTTCTCCTTCATCTTTTCAAAGACCTCATCATTAATAAATATGGGGGCATTCATCCTCAATGCAACTGCAATGGCATCTGATGGTCTGGAATCAATTATTACCTCTTTATCGTTCAATCTGATCACAATATTTGCATAAAAGGTATTTTCCATCAAGGTAGTAATAATTACCTTCTCTACAACTGCCTGTAATCCGTTCAGAATATTCCTGATAAGGTCGTGAGTCATAGGTCTTGGGGGTTCTATATTCTCAATGGCACTCTGTATGGCAATCGCCTCCACCGGTCCAATCCAGATTGGGAGCTGAATATTATCCACAACAGTCCTCAACACCACAACTGGCACCTTGTCCTTCTCGTCAAGCAATATTCCTACTACATCCGCCTGTTTCATCTTTAACTCCTTCTAAAATCTCCCCTATTAATGAATGTTTGAGTGCGTCTACCACCCTTACTTTTACAATCTTCCCTCTGATATCCACTTCTGACTTTATATTTACCACCCTATTACAGGAACTCCTCCCGGTAAATTGAGTCTTAAATCTCCTTGAATTCCCTTCTATTAGAACCTCAAGCACCTTATCTATCAGGAGTCTATTTCTCTTCTGTGCAATCGCCTCAATCATATCCTGAAGTATCTTCAATCTCTCCTCCTTTACCTCTTCGGGCACATCATCGGGGAGTTCTTTATATGCCTTCGTCAATGGTCTTGGAGAGTACTTAAAAGAAAATGCGGTATCATACTGCACATATTCAAGTAAAGAGAGGGTATCCTCAAAATCTCTCTCACTCTCCGTAGGGAAGCCCACAATAATATCTGTTGTAATGGCAATATCATCTCTTACCTTACGAAGTCTATCAATGATATTCAGATAATGCCTCCTGTCGTACTTTCTATTCATCAATTTGAGAATCCTGTCAGAGCCCGATTGCACAGGTAGGTGGATGTGGCTGCATAGTTTTGGAAGAGTTCTAAATGCCTCAATCAATCTATCAGATACATCCTTGGGGTGAGATGTAGTAAATCTAATCCTTTCAACTCCATCAATATTGTGAATAAGTTCCAGAAGTCTTACAAAGTCCACACCACGCTTTTCATCGAGATAGGAATTTACATTCTGACCCAAAAGTGTAATCTCTCTGACCCCATTTTCGACCCTACCTTTTATCTCTCTTAATATAATCTCACTCTCTCTTGAAAACTCCCTCCCTCTCAAATATGGCACAATACAGAATGAGCAGAAATTATTACAACCTCTGGTAATATTTACAAAGGCAGTTACCCCCTCCTCTCTCTCAGGCACCTGCTCCTCACTGATATATCCGGAATCTGATACATCTATTATACTCTGTCTCTCCTCAATAACTTTCTTCAGAAGTACTACAACATCCTTTATCTGTTGGGGACCAAAGACGAGGTCAATATTTGGAAATCTCTCCCTTATATTTTCGCCTTCCTGTTTTGCAAAACAACCACACAAAGCAACTATTCTCTTCCTGTTATTTTTGGACTTTATATATCTACCTGTTGCCGAAAGGGCTTTCTGGGAGGGCTTCTCCCTTACAGAGCAGGTATTCACAAATACAATATCCGCATCCTCTGGAGTGCTCACCTCAAAAAACCCTTCAATTTTAAGCCTTGAGGCAATCTCCTCAGAATCACGTTCATTCATCTGACAGCCGTATGTCTCAATATAAAAATTCATAGCCCCTTAATCATAATTGCCCTCCATTATTAAGTCAACAGGAAATTAAATTAAACGAAACATATGTAGGCTTTTTATAACATCTTGAATCCTACACCCTTCTATCAACTGATAAAATCCCTTTAATACCTCCCTCATACCCTTTGCAAGTTCCACTTCCTCTATGTTATC
>JBMFOP010000061.1:0-18976 GCA_049969675.1 Myxococcota bacterium
AGAAGATGGATTATAATCGGATTAATAGAAAGTAGTTTTTGTTCTAAAAATGAATATAACTAAATACCTATTACTTAAATTTTGGGATGTTACAGTTTAATCTACTCAACTCTCTGTGAGATGATAAGTCTACTGCATCTTTAAGCTGATTATATGATAGCAAATAATTCTCAAATCTATGTTTCCATTTTATATTTTTGCCACAATATTGTTTTCCTTAATCTACTCATACATTAAGAATGCATCTTCATAATACCTTTTGCAGTATTCTGCAAGATCTTTGATACCCCGGCATTTTTGGCAATATTCTTAAGGTCTGAGAGTCTAAGACTCCTGACAAATGCCATCGCCATTGGGACCGGTGTCTTGGGATTGAGTGCAAGCTTCAACTTGATATTATAGACCCTTATATAATCCCTGTGGGTGGCGATATACTTTATCGCCTCTGCATTTGCTGCCCTGTCCTGCGCAATTTTGTAAATATCATCTGGTGTTATATCCTTATGTTTAACAGCGGCAAGTGCCACAGAACCAATTGGGGACTTTGCCATAATCTGTTTTACCCTATGTCTCCCTACCTCCACAAGTGCCATCTGCCTATCCTCACTCATATGTTCTATATCTTCAATCAACTTCTTCTCCATCTCCTCTGGCAGCGGAATACTCTCGTCATAAAACTCTCTCGGGATGTTAAATTTCTTTATTAGTTCATCCCTATTAGAAGAGGGCTGAGGCTGGCTATCGCCGGACATCTTATTCTCAACTCTCTGAATCTCTGCCCCTTCCTCTTCTGTCTTCTGTTCCTCCTCACTCTTCTTATTTGGTTCAAATAGCGACTCTACCTCTACACCCCCTTCCTCAATGGGTACCTTTTTAATTACCCCGAGTCTTTCAAGGTCTATTCTGGACTTAATTGCAAATTCATTTACCATACTCTTCTGAGAGGCAGTGGAGTTTGGATTTTCATTTATAGCCTTAATAATCTCTGGATATCTAAGTATTCTCACCTGATTTCGGGCTATAATATCAATCAACTTTTCATCAGCAAATGAGGCAATCATTGCGAATGTCTCATCTGCTGTAGCATTATTAAATAGTATCTTTTCAAGCACCACTGAATTTGATCGAAATACAACTGCCATTTTATGTAGAACCTCCGGAGGAAGCGATTGAGAGAGAACCGCATATAGAATCTTTTCAGGGAGACTGGAGAAGTTTATCTCCGCAAGTTTTTTCAATTCCTCATTCTCATCAAAAAGCATCTGATACAAATAGAGGACATAATCCACTGGCTTTAATGGCACCATCCCTTTTATCGCAAGCATCTTCAAGCCAGATGGACTCTGTGGATCTAAGAGCTTCTTAACACTTTCAGGAAGACCTTTTAATTCTATTCTCTTCTCTTCCATAGTCTCACCCCAGATTCCTTTCATAGATATATCTAAGACCATCAAGTGTCAGGTCTTTATCTACTATATTGATGCTTGAGCTCTCATTTGCAATCACCTCTGCATACCCACCTGTCGCAATGACCAGAATATTCTCTTCATCCATCTCCTTCTTCATATTTTTGACGATATTTTCAACAATCCCAATATATCCGAATACGGTTCCAGCCTGAATTGAGTTTACTGTATTCTTACCTATAATGGATGGGGGCTTTTTGAAATCAACGCGTGGAAGCTTACTGGTCCTCGTAAAAAGTGCCTCCATTGATATACCTATGCCGGGTGCAATTGCCCCACCAAGGTACCCTCTTTTACTACTCACCGCATCAAATGTGGTGGCGGTTCCAAAGTCAACGATGATACTGGAACTCTTATATTTTTCAAGGGCACCAACGGCATTTACAATTCTATCAGCCCCCACCTCTTTGGGATTTTCATAGAGTATCTGAATACCGGTCTTGATTCCGGGTCCTACAATAAGCGGAACGCTCTTGAAATACCCTTCGCATACATTTACATAAGTATCCAGAACAGGTGGAACTACAGAGGCAATAATTATCCCATCTATATCACTGAAATGGAGAGATTTGAGACCAAACATTGAATGCAGATAGGTGGCCACCTCATCAGCCGTAATATTCAGTGATGTCCTCTGCCTGAAAGCGGCTATAAGTTTATCCTTATTATAGATTCCAAATACTACATTTGTATTTCCAATATCAATTGCCAGAAGCATATCTACACCTCAAAAGACCTTTTTATATAATTTATACATTGGGAGACTCTTAATACCTTCAAGCTCTGCCTCCTTCTTTCTTAGTTCCCCAATCAGGATATCTCTCTTCTGTATCTCAGATTCAAGATTTACAATGGATTTTTTGAGCTCTACAACCTCATTTTTGAGTCTGATAATATCATCTTCTCTCAGTTCTTTCTCATTTTTTACTCTAACCAGCTCATCTTCTAAAAATCCATTCTTCCTGATAAGTTCTGTAATTCTGGCATTCAGTTCTATCGCATCCTTCTCAAATCTATCTCTCTCATTTTTGAGTCTGAGATTCTCATCTTTAATTCTACCAACCTCCTCACCCAATCTCTTCAACTCATCCTTAATCCATCCCGCCTCTCTCATAATCTCTGTCTTTTCATTGTTGAGTCTCAGTATCTCAGAATCCTTCGCCACAATCCTCTCATTTAATCTAATATTCTCCGCCTCTAATTTTTTTAATTCTCTAATATATTCAGAATGTTCAACACCCTCTTTTACATATCTATCAACAATCCTGATGAGCCCCTGAATAAGCCCATCCCCTGTATCTATCTTCTTTGGACTATTGAGGATAGCTTGGAGTGGTTCAATATTCCTATTTACATCAAACTCCTTAATCACAAGCGCGGTCACATTGTCGCTCTTATGGAGCAGTATCTCATTATCAGAGAGAATTCTCTCAATGGTATCTACAAAATCCTGCTCGTTCTTAACCACCCACCCCGCATCGTACTTCTTCACCAATTCACTTATGGTAAGATAATCATTTACAATGACCGGCAATCCCGAGGCAAGATAATCAACTGCCCTGAAATTATAGGAGAAGTGCCTTTCAATATTCTTTTCAAAGCATAGAATGGCTGCACTCCCTTCACTATAACTATTAAGTAGTCTTTCGTACGGTAAAACACCCATATATTTAATTCGTGGAGAATCTTTATAACCTTTCGAGATATTCTCTATGCGACTCTTTAGAGCAAAATCCCCTCCATATATCCTTATCTCACCTGTATTATGTCTCATTAGAATATCTGCAAGTTGATTAATATAGGCAGTATCATCAGACCACGGCCAGTTAAATCCACCGGCAATAAATATTGGCTCCTGTGGTATCTTTTTCTCAAGAGGCTTATACAGAACAATTTGTGGGATTACGAGTACCCTTGAGATTGCATCCCTGATACCCGCCATTACAAGGAATGAATAGACAAAATCCCTCTGTCTCTGATTATTCACAATAAAATAATCAGCCCTTCTGAGCATATCTATCCTTAAAAAGAGATCAGTTGTAAAATCCACATTCTCAAATAGGGATTCAACAAATCTATGGGCAAAGAGGTCAAGTATGACAAATGCATCAGATTTTTCAGGGATAAATTGTAAAAGTTCTGAGACATTTACAATAATGAAATCTGGTTTAAGAGATCCAATTATTCTTGGGATCTCAATATCTGTATTAAATGGTAGAATCTGAATTCCATTTATAACACTCTCTATGTTTTGAAGCTCTGCCCCTCCCGAGAGGAAGAAACACTCTGCACCACTCCTCTTCAGAATTTGCAGAAGACTATATGCCCTTATTGCAGAGCCTACTGTAATTACATTATCTATTGGTGGTGCACCTCTTGTAATGGCAAGGATTCTCAAATTATTCCTCCTGAAAATAGGTTACAGGTAAACATATTGTCCCTATCTTATCTATAAGTCTGCAGACAGTCAACGATTTCGTGCAATCAAAGTGGTCTCTACATCTCTCTGTGCAAAATGAATTCTTCTCATCAACATTGGCACAGAGGCCCGAATCACAGACATAGGGATTATTACTACAACTCTGACCAACATCTGCATCAGCAGGCTTTCTGGCACATACTCTAACAGCCTTTGCATAATCCCTGCTCAAATAAAATGGAACAATCCTACATATATCAGGATTACTACAATCGGAATCAATTGCACAAAATCTTGTACATTTCCCGATATAATTGATTGAGGCATCTGTATCTTTGTCGGGGAGACATACCCCACTCTCACACTCCTCATTTGAAGAACATTCATCTCCATATTTCTTCAGTTCAGTATATACCTTCATACACAAAGGCTCAGCCTCTCCGCTCCTCTTATCAAAGGATATACGACAGACCTCTCCCTCAGGACAACCTTCATCTCTAACACATTGATAAAGGGAGCCCGGATGCGGGATACATAGCTTCTTAATTATATCCATATTAAAACCGACATTCAATGTAAAGAAGGCGCAGATATATCCATCTGGACAATCGGATTTATCAACACAAAAGGCGGAACATCTGTTGTATTCAAAAAGACATATTCCAGAACTACAGGGTCTATCACAGATCTCCCCGGGGAGTGCACTATCTGTATCAGACCTATAACATTGAACTCTTCCTTGCCCATCTGAATCAATGAGCGAGCAGAAGAGACCATCCGTGCAATCTCCATCCCTGTTGCAACCATCATCACTTAACTCCATCAAACAGAGCTGTTCATTCTCATAAAAATCACACACAAAATTTTCTGGACAATCAAGGGTGCTCTTACATATCTCTGAACAATACGGCAAATCAGAATTTTTAACACAGATTGAACTTTTACACTCCTCATTTGAATAAGTACAATATTCACCTGTTTCCTTCTTTACATCCTTATAATTCACGCATCCCCTATATAAAATATCATTTTCTGAACTTAAAAGCTCCTCACATACAAAACCCTCCGGGCAATCATAGTCCATCAGACATGGCATAGTGCATATATTTCTACAGCTGTCCTTACAATATTTCAGCCTGCCACACATTCCCCATCTACACTCATAGGAAGTATCACAATAATCTCTTGAAATAGCACCATTATTTAATATCCCGCAAAAGGTGGCAATAGAACTTTTATCATCTGAAAATGCATATCTGCATTTCAAACCATAATTACAATCTTTGCTGTTATTGCACCTCCTCGGCTCATACATACCCTTCTTAATGCATACATTCTTATCTGGATAGGTGGGGAAGATTCCACAATAAAAGTCATAGGGACAGTCCGAATCAGTTCTGCAGAGTCTGGAACAATAAGAATAGGCATATCCATCGGCTTTGAGGCATAGTCCACCTGCACACTCCTTATATGGCTCCTCCCCTTCACAATACATCCCGGTCTCTGAGGGTGTCCTGGGTATACAGGCGAGTCTCCCCTGATAATCTCTGTCACAGATCTGATTTTTATCACAGTCCATATTTGAATTACACCCTCTACCACATCTCTCTATTGGGATACATCTTCCATCTACACACCGACGACAGGAACCACAGTCAGAGTCATCCTTACACAGAGTCACAACGCATATTGTGGACAGCTCACAGAGATTATTTATACACAGGCCACAGGGTTCACACTCCTTATCATTACTGCAGACAGTGCGCGAATAGATACTCTTTATACAGAGTTTGTCAGAGCCAGCCTTAGAACAGAAATAGCCCGGAGGACAATCATAATCCTCTTCACACCTCTGTGTACAATACCTCTCACCATAATTATACATACAGAAGCCACCAATACAATCATCTGAGCCATTACAACCAGTCCCAACGCTTACAAGACAGTAATCTCCTGATTTCAACGAACCAGCCGGGCAGTCCCCTCTCACAAGTTCTATCCTCTCGGGTCTCTCACATGAAAGAGGAATGAATAAAGACAGAATTACAAAACCAGCGATAGGAATTAGTTTAAGATCTTTTGCAGATGAGAATAACATAAAAAATTACTCAGAAAATAACTTCAGATGCAAATTATATCTGAACTATCAGACAAGTAAATAAAAAAATACCCCACCAATGGTGGGGTACCTTATACAAAAGGCGATATTCCCTATTATGAACCTTCCTTCACCACGGCAAACTCAATCTTATCAAATCCCGCCTGATTGCAGGTATACATTACCTTCTGCATCTGCTTGAAGGGAATACCTTTATGCGCCTTTACTGTAACCAGATGTCCGGGCGTTGGTAACCCCGTTGTAGGGTCGTATGCCGGAGGCGCACCAGGCGCAGAAGCGAGTTTTTCAAGCTTCCTCCTCAATGCCTGATCAAGACCCGGGAGGAGTGGGACATCCTTGTCCTCATAGTCCTTAAATGTAGGTTCTACCAGCTCTCCATCCATATACACAGCCTTTTCTGTCACCGCCACCTCTGTCTCATAAGACATGGGGTCCTCCGCCCTGGATTTTGGCATAATGAGGTCCGGTGAATTAAATGAGGAGAATGTGGAGACTGCATTGGACATTATCAGGAAGACCACCAGTATTATCATAATGTCAATGAGATTAACTACATTGACTATCAGGTCCTCCGGTTTCTTCCCCTCCTTCATAGTCTGATGTTTCTTTGGGAATATCATAATCTGCCTCCACTTCCTTAATATGGCAAGTCAGTCAGAGCGACACTCTGAAATAGCGTATATTTCATCTTCTGGTCACCTGCACCTGTCACAACCTTCTCTCTGACCGCATCCATAGCCTTTACCACGAGTTCATATTCTATAGTCTTCTGAACCTCCAGAAGGATATCCTGCCTTGCCTCATAGACCAGCTTAATCTTATACAACTCCTCGGAGAGCTTCTCAAAATCAAATTCCTTATTCTCCTTGAGTGGCACATCTATTCCGGTTGGTGCCTCACCCGAGACTGTTACAACTATCTGGAATCCCGGGGCATCTCCCTCTTTCTTCATCCTTACTTCTAGATTCTGCAGGGTCTTCTTGTCGGGCTGTTCAATAGGTTCGTCAGGTGGTTGCCCTCCAAAGACAGGCATTTTTGCTGGCATTGTAGTGATATCTTCAAATGTGGAGGTAGCAAAATTGGTCAGAAGGAAGACGATAAGGATGATTAATATATCAATCAGGTTGACAACATTAACATGAATCGTTTCCTTCTTGCCGCCAGTACTAACAGCTCCAGCCATTATAAACCTCCAAGATTTTGAAAATTACATCTCTTCCTGTTTCTGCTCTTTAATTCTGAAGAGATTTACTGTCTGCTGAGAGACCGTCCTTATATCCTCAACCAGCTTCTGGCTCTTTGCCTGAATGAAAGAGTAGACTATAATCATAGGAACCGCTATGATGAGAGAGAGAGCGGTTGAGTTCATTGCCACAGAGATACCCTGCGCAAGAATAGTTGCCTTCTTGGATGGTTCCACGCCAGCCACAGCCCTGAAGCAGAGGATCATTCCCATAACCGTTCCCAGAAGACCGGTCATTGTAGATGCGTTTGCAACCATTGAGAGGTAGTGTGTCCTTCTCTCAATAAGAGGAATTACCTCTGTTGCCTTCTCGTTGATGGCAATCTCAACGGCCTCAACACCCATATCGTGCTTCATAAGACCGTGCTTAATCACCTGTGGAAGAGGGGCATCGCTGCAGAGTCGGATAGCATCATCTACCCTGTCCGCCATAACCCTCTTCTGCACCTCAGCAAAGAACTTCTTTGCATCCACGCTATACTTGAAATACAGCGTATAAATTCTGTCAACAATTACTGCGATACCAAATGCACCGAGTGCCAGAAGCACATAAAATTCACCCAATCCGAGTTGAAATAACTCTCTAAAAATCGTTACCATCTTCTTACCTCCGTGGTGATGAAATTGTTATCATACAAAAAATCATTGCATTGCATAACAATGGTGTTATAAATAACATAGTTGACTTTTTGATGTCAAGAACTTTTGGTATATCAAAATGATTATTAAAAATATTAAAAGACTTATAACTCATAAAACTGATGGCAAAGAGAAGAGACCTATTATACTTGAAAACCTCTCCCTGAAAATCAACAGGGACAAAATAGGCTATATAAACAGACATTTCAAGACAAATCGTTATTCAAAAGAAGAAGTTATTGATGCAACCAAAAAGGCGGTTCTACCCGGATTTATAGAGTGTCATACACATACAGTCTTTGGTGGTTCAAGAATAGATGACTTTGAGAGAAGGAGCAATGGACTTTCATATCTTGAAATTCTAAAGGCTGGTGGAGGGATAAACTATACTGTTAGTTGTACGAGGAGAACAGATGATACAACCTTAACAGAGCTCGGGATAAATAGGATTAAGGAATTTATTAAATACGGCGTTACCACCCTTGAGATCAAGAGTGGATATGGATTATCTGCATATCAGGAGATAAGACTCCTCAGGGTCATCAATCAACTTAAAAGAATTTCAGAGATTGAGATTGTTCCAACATTTCTGGGTGCACACACATTTCCAAAGGAGTATAGAGATAAGAAAGAGGATTATATTGAAATAATTATTAATGAGATGCTCCCTCGGGTCAAAAGAGAGAGGCTATCAGGATTCTGTGATATATTCTGTGAGGATGGGGCTTTTGATATTACCCAGACAGAGAAGATATTGAGTTATGCCAAAAGAATGGGATTCAGGCTAAAGATTCATTCTGACCAGTTGACCAATACAGGCGCATCATTACTCGCAGCCCGATTGAAGTGCATATCTGCGGACCATCTGGATAAAATTGATGATAAATCCATAGATGCCTTAAAAAAGTCTAAAACAACAGCCGTACTTCTCCCTTATGCTACATTGTTTACAGGGCAAAAGGAATATGCACCTGCCAGAAAGATGATAGATAATGGACTCAGGGTAGCAATATCAACTGATTTCAATCCGGGGAGTTCATATACATTCAATCTGCCATTCTGTGCTCTGCTCGGGATTACACAGATGAAGATGAGCGTTGATGAGGCATTGATGAGTATCACGATAAATGCCGCCTATGCACTCGGGCTCCAAAAGAGAAAAGGGAGTATTGAGGCTGGAAAAGATGCTGACCTTATTATACTCAACACAGATGACTATCGGGAGATATTTTATCACCCCGACCCCTCTCTTATAAATACAGTAATCGCAAAAGGAAAAGTAATCTATAGAAACGAGTTGAGCGATTTTTTGTATTGAGTGGGATCTCTTATCCGATTCAAAGAGTTTTTAACTATAAAATCTCTTTTGTTTAGCCAACATCCCTTTCAATATAAGAACATATTTCATACCTACTGAGATACCTTACAAAGAGGCTCAATACTCTCCTGTGATTGCCTCATTAGTAAATCTCAAGTCTTGAAAAACCTCCCACGCACTTTGCATAGAAGTTACAATTAAAAAATCTAAATTTTACCCATTAGCTTGCAACTCTCAATAGAGAGAAGTCTCAGACCTGAATATCTCTCAGGTGTTGAGCTGCATTCTCTGGCGGTGTTGGATTTATATAAAACCCGGAACCCCATTCAAATCCAGCGACCTTGGTAAGTGATGGCATAATTTCAATGTGCCAGTGATAATATGGAATATTCTTCTCGGTAACTATTGGGGTATTGTGAATAATAAAGTTGTATGGCGGATTATTAAGGGCAATTGCGAGCTTCTTTAATGTAGTTCGCAAAGCCTTTGAAAGATTCTTATACTCCTTTACCTGCCCATCTTCATAGTGAGTCTGATGAGTCTTGGGGAGTATCCAGGTCTCAAATGGAAATTTTGGTGCAAATGGGCAGATGACCAGATAGTCATCATTCTCAAAGACGACTCTCGTCTTATCCATCTTCTCCTGTCTGACTATATCGCAAAAAATACACCGCTCTTTATAAGAATAATAATCTTTTGCCCCGCTCATCTCCTCTGTCACATATCTTGGGACAATGGGGAGTGCTATCAGTTGTGAGTGAGTATGTTCAAGCGACGCACCAGCAGCCTCTCCGTGATTTTTAAATATCATAATGTATTTAAATCTTGTATCCTTCTTAAGGTCTATGATTCTATCACGATATGCCCATAATAC
Source organism: Myxococcota bacterium (assembly GCA_049969675.1). GTDB lineage: Bacteria > Myxococcota > SpSt-1050 > SpSt-1050 > SpSt-1050 > SpSt-1050. The sequence goes on from JBMFOP010000061.1 coordinate 10,079, forward strand.
AGATTCTACCTCATCATCTGAAAAATCCGAGAGCGCCTTATCGTGATTCGTCCCTTCAATAATTACCTCGTGCGCACCAACACCATTCATCTTATCATATATACCAAGTCCCTCTCTATTCAATCCTCCCTCAATCATAAGGGCAGGGAATTTGTTCGGGACCACTCTCACAATCCAGCCCGGTGTATTTGGCTGTGAACCATTCTTCCTGTATGCCATAATCTCCGGAGGTGTCTTATCCTCATTCCCTTCACAAAAAGGACAGAATCCGCCCTTTGGCTTCTCCTGGTTGACCTTAAAATCACTCGGTCTCTTTGCCCGCTCTGTAGCAATAATGACCCATCTACCAATTATAGGGTCTTTTCTGAGTTCTGGCATAAACTGACCTCCTAAAAAAGTTGAAAAATTATATAAGACTTTTTTTGAGAGGTAAATAAATTTTTCATCAATTTTTCAAACTATTAAGGTCTTTCTCTTATTATACAAACTATCAACTCCCATCCCTGAACTATTCGGCATTGCCAAAACCAAAAGCCTTGAAAATCTTATTAGCTTTTTGCGTGGAAGTTACGATTAAGGATTTATATTTTTGCATTATAAGGGAGACGAAGATTGAATATAATGTATCCCTGCACGATAAACCATATACTCTTATCAGGTTCTCCGGATTCAAGGATTGGAGAATTCTTTTCAATCTTCTGTGGGATATAAAAGTATGCATCTACCCCAAATGAGATGAGAAATTTGCGCGTCATTTTGGCTATATTATCAAATTGGAGATTTAAACCCGGCCGCAAAAAATTCATACTCCCCGAACCCTCAAATATCTTATCAGAGTGGATAAAAATATATGTGAGATTTAATCCAAGATTTAATCTGTTTTTGAAATTCACATACTTTAGTACAGGTAGCCCGATAGATATCGGTCTGAAGTTGATTCCATACATCCCTGTATTATTGAGTTTTGGAGAGAAAATTATTGACTCTGGAATAAATATATAAGAGACTCTCAACTCATCCTTATTTTCAACAAATCCCCTGTATTTTTTAGGGATTCTGGATTTATGTGATTCTATAAATTCTCTGTCAATCGCTGCATATATATCCAGCTTAAGTGAATAATGTAGCAATTGGTCCTCAGAGATTATACTCGGAATATAATTTAGTGCTGGACCAACACCAATATTGAGAGGTATTTCCTCCCCGAAAGCGGGACTGATAAAGAGAACAATCAGTATAAATAGTATGTATAAAATTCTCTTCATTTCAGATATATAAATGCATCCGTAATTATGTATCCAAGCCCCTCACGATAAAGGAATAGGGAACCAACATCTATCCTGCTGATGGAATCAAAGAGCGACCTTATAGATGAAAGAATAAGAAGCAGCATCCCTAATGCCTTTATATCATATTCCTCGGTCTCGGTGGCATTAAACAGAAATGTCTTTAGTGTATCCTTCTGTGAGAGGAGTTGCTCTACATTTAATATTGACGGCAAAAGGATATCTACTGCATTTTTTACATCAATAATCTTCATCTCCTGCTTATCAGATATAATTCTGAGCTTCAAATCATATGGTGCCGTCTCCTGAATCAGAAATGCAAATCCCTCTATCATATCTACACTTCCCAGCGCAACATCCAGCACCTCCATAGTGCTATTAAGTCCTTTATGAACCTCTATTCCACCATCTAATATCCTGTCATACTGAATCTTCTTTAAGACAATCGGTGGTTCTACCTGAGAGGAGAATATCATTACCTCCTGAGAGTTGAGAGCCAGATATGAAGTTATTACAGAGGCACCGGATAGCCTGAGGATTCTCAACGCATCATAGTAGAGGACACCACTACCCCGTTCCTTTGCTGAGATTATAATTTTATTTATCTCTTCTCTATTTTTAGAACTGATATGAATCGCATTCATCTCTTCTTATCACCGCTCTCCCACTGACCTGGCTGGTGCCCACTCTTCTCCTTATATCGTTCCTTCCTCTTTATTACAGATTCCTTCTCCTGATTGATCTGCTCTCTGATAAGGGGCTTATTTGTAATATTGGCACATTTATCATAAATTGCAATAGCCTTATCAAAATGTTCCTTCCCGACAAGAAATGATGCGGCCTTCAAACAGATATCAATATCTGTGTTATTCTCATATACAAATGCCTCGGTATATTGCTCAATCTTATCGTCCGGGACATTTGATAAAATGTCAAATATCTTACCTATTGCAATCTTCTTAACCGGCTCAATTATCACAGCCTTCTTCAATACAGAAAGTGCCTCATCCCTTCTCCCCTGTTCAATATATTTTTTTGCAATGGTATAGTAGGTCTCAAGAAGCTCAATCTTATATCTTTCCCCCTCTGCCTCCAGATGCTGTGATAGGATCTCCCAGTCCTTCACATCTGTATGTCCACCACTACCTGCCTCAATGAAGAACTTTCGTGCATAATTAATCCTTGCATTTGAGAGTGATTCAACAACCTTTTTATTATCTGGTTTTTGCTTTAGCGCAGCCATATAGTATCTGATAGCCATCGCATAATCCTGTTTCGCAAACGCCTCATCCCCTAATTTCTCAGGCGATTTGGAGCAGGAGAAGAAAAGAAAAAGGACAGAAATTAAAATTATTGCATTTATCTTCATTTTACAACCTTCACATTTAATACAATATCAATCGGGAGCTTCTCAAGCCTCTTTAGATTCTGCCTTTCAACATCTTTGAGTGTCGCCATCTTCTCAATCAATTTTGATGCCTCATTGTAATCCCCGGTTGCCTCAATAGTAAGTAGATAGGTGCTGAGCGATTTGATTGCATCTCTGAATCTATCTAAATTTACACCATATCTTCCGCTCTTTTCACTGTAAAAAATCCCACCATTCTCCATCAGGTAATAGAGTTGAATCACACAACCCTTTGCATGGTCTTCTGTTGCACCGAATCTGATTGTTCTGAAGATGCTTGCCAGATGCGTCACATAGGCATTCATCTCTTCTTCTGGCTTAATTAATCCCTTTCTTATAAAAAATTGCAGATTGTACAACCCTAAAATATCAGCCTTTGCCTCCTCAATTGTTGAATATTTATCTTTTAAGGCGTTTCTTACTGTCTCTGTTGTAGGGCTTTTATCCTTTACTACATAGTTTGCCCCGAGAGGGTGTGCAAGCTCATGAAGAAGGGCATGCTGAAAGAATGAATCTTTATTCACATATTTCGTCTGAGATTCATCTATAAGTTGACCTGCAATGGGTTTTAGAATCTTTTCAAATTTGGCGTCAATGACATTTCTAAACATTATTGTCTTTGCACCCTTCTGCTCTCTCACCTTCTCATCATTTGGCAATGATGCAGCAATTGATTTGATACCTGCGTTTGCCTGACCGCTATACTGCAATACATAATACACCCCGATTGGGCTATGTTTACCTACTGTCTTCTTCTTAAATTCATCAGGAACCGGCAGTGCATTTTCAAGTTCAAGTGCATAGGAATCAAAGGTCTTTATATCCTCAGTCGCCTTCTTATCTATCATCATTATTACACCTTCATAACCCGCCTTATAACCAAATAACATATCGTCATAGGTCTCATAAGGTGCAATTACAGCATCTACAAGGTGTCCAATCAGGTCCAGCCATGCCACATCTGAATCAAAATATTTATCATTGAGTATTGCCTCTGCCCTGAGCCTGAGATACTTCTTCAACGATTCATTCGCTGTAAGCTCTGCGGCTTCATTCATTATCTTTGATATCGCCTTTACCTCCTCCTCATATTCTTTATTATACTGAACCGCATATAACCAGTTTTTGCTATCTCTTTTGACCACAGTAAATGGTGAGGTCAACTCCTCCTTCTTCTCGGGATGATTCTTTATAAAGGCCTCAAACTCCTCTCTTGAGATATCATCTGGATAAAATCCACCACCAGCTGGCCTCTGAAAATCTTTATAAAATGGCTTATTCTCCTCTGTCCTGTCAAATGGCCCATAGTGAATATTAAAAAGGGTCAATAAATCTTTATTCTTACTCCTCTTTATCTCATCCAGAATTTCAAGACTCTTTGAAAAATTCTGTTTCAAAAATATCTTATCTATATAAGGTCCGGTCTCAAGCAATTTGAGGATACACCTCTTTTCAGAGTCGGGAAGGCCCCTTATGTCCACCGTTGAGTTATAAAAATCAAATTTCTTCATCAAGGCTTTCATATCCTCAGCACCTATAAACGATGAGATTAACAAAAAAATACAGATATACAATAAAATATTCCTCATAAATAACCTCCTGCCTCTTAATTCGGGATAGCGGAAAATAAAATTATTGTGAGATCTCCTTCACATCTTACCGATAGGTTATAATTTGAGAATCCAATTAAATCATAGGTCACAATATTTATAAATCTGAATAATTTTTGGACTTTCATACACACAATAATCTATCATTCATTACCAATTGCAAAAAAAAATTAAATCTTATTTCTCAAAGATTGTCAAATTTTTTCCAATCATTCCATAATCAGTGTAGCATAGGCCAAAATAGAAGAATAGATAAAAAACTAATGGGAGTAATTGAGATTACCTAACAATCAGGCATTTTACAATTCTGGTATCTCTTAAAAGAATTTGGGTAAATATAGGATACAAAAGAATCCAGTTGCCTATTTTTACTGTCTGTTTTAGGGAATCCTCAAATAGAGATTTGACAACAGCAAACACCTTATATATACCGGAGCAGGAAGTACTTATGAAAAAATTGAGGATATTCCATAAGTAAAACTACAGATGGAAATTATATCCTTGTAGGGACTACCTCCTCTTATCCTTATGGTGGAACTCCTGTATGTGATGAAATAAATAACGAGTCTCCTAATTTCATTGTAATGAAGGTTGATAAAGTACCTTTTGTGCCATTACAGGTCTGCCGCACCACCGGTAAGTAAATTATCCATCAACCATTAGATTAAGCAAAGTTGTTTTTTACATAGCAAAATGGGTATTATAGTGTTATACATCCAGATTTGTTATGAGCCTTGATATATTTGAAAAGGAGAAGATCGCAACTGAGAAGAGATACTGGTTGAGGACTACCAGAAGGTGTAACAACCACTGTATCTTCTGCCACGACTCAGAGATTCAGAATGGTGAGATCATTTCCACAAAGGATTTAAAAGCAGAGATTGATAAAGCCAGAAATGATGGATATACAAGACTTATCCTCTCTGGCGGTGAGCCCACAATACACCCCGAAATAATTCAACTAATCAGATATGCAAAATCAATAGGTTTTGAATGGATTCAGATAATCTCAAATGGAAGGATGTTTGCATACCCCTCTTTCACCTCGGATGCCGCAAGGGCTGGACTAAATGAGGTCACAGTCTCATTTCACTCTCACATTCAGGAGGTCGCAGATAGACTTACTGATATAAAAGGCTCATATAAGCAGACAATTCTGGGCATTCAAAATCTAAAAAAATACAATCTTGTCATCTCAATAGATATCGTGCTCAATAGATTGAATATCAATAAACTCACCGAGACGATTGAATTCTTTTACAAGAATTTTGGAATAGCAGAATTTGACCTTTTACACCTCACCCCATTTGGCAGGGCACTTGAAAATTATGAAAGGTTGATTGTCCCGTTTGAAGAGGAATACGAGGCATTAAAGAAGGCAATTCATTTTGCACAGAAGAATAATATTGTACTCTGGACAAACCGTGTTCCACCAGAGGTCCTGGAAGGGAATGAGAGTTTTATACAGGACCCACACAAGATACTGGATGAGATAAACGGAAGGAGAGAGATTTTTGAAGGATATTTAAGAGATGGGGTGATGGTGTGCAGGAAGAGAGAGAGGTGTGGGCATTGCTTTGTGAGGGATTTTTGCGAATTCCTGATTGAGATTAGAAGTACTTTTTATAAAAATAGAATTGAGAGATTGGAGATTAATAACAATCTAAATTCAGAACTCCTATCACTGATATTTGACCACCTTACATACAATGCAACTATATTGATTCGGCATAATCTCATTGAATCAATCTCAGATGAATTAATTGGGAGCAGCAAACGGGTTATAATTAAAACCGATACAACAAATAATCTTAAAGAACTAATTTTTAGATATAATCTTCTGGCAATAATGACAGAAAATTTTGAGCTCACCAAATTTAAGGGCACAAAGGTAATACTTATTCTAAACAGGAAGAATTTTCAGAGGCTCGCTTCTCAGAAAAATCTAACATTACTATTTCCAAATACCGAAAGCATCAGAGATGAGTTTGAAAATCTTCCTCAAATTGAAGATGTTATGAAAGTAATAGATAGGTGCAATTTACGGGTTGCAAATCTGCCAAAGTGTATTTCAAAGAGTCACTACAAAGAGAATCCATACTTCTTTAAGGCAGAATTTATTACAGAGAGTGGCTTTGACCTCTTTGAGATAGCAAGAGACTTCATTCTAAAAAGGAATTATCACAGATCCCTCAGATGTAAAGATTGTATTCACTATTCACAGTGCCCTGGTATGCATATAAATCACATAAGGAGGTTTGGCTTTGGAATTATGAAGCCAGTCAAATTATGAGAATAGCGCTTATTAATCACCTCTATGAGGAGAATGGCGGATATTATTCTAATCTTGTTTTAAGAAGCAAAGAAGAGAACCTGAAAGACATTATTAACACTCTAAGGGAGGGCAGGATTTTTGACAAAATTATACTTCAGACAAATAAGAGAGAGAGATATAAAAATTTGAGAGAGATAATTGTAGAAGACACCTCAAATATTGGAAACTTCGGTGAGAGGATTGAATGGGTATTTAGTAGATTCAAAGGTTGCTCACTATTTTACACCGGAAGTGGTTCATCAGTTTTCTTAAGACCCGATGATATAAAGAGATACCTCTCTCACCTCAAAAGAGATTCAATTATTGCAAACAACCTCTATTCTGCGGATTACTTCTTTATCTACACATCAAAGAAGCGATTAAATATCAGGGATATTAAAACCGACAATACACTCCCCAAAATACTCATAGAGAGAAATGGATTTTATGGGATTGAGATAAGAAGAGATGAGTTTTCACTATTTGATATAGATGGTCCCCTTGACCTTCTGGCACTGAAAATTTCTGAAAAAGGCGGAGTTCATCTTAGAAAGTTTCTATCAATTACGAGGCTCTCAAATAAGAATCTCAAGAGGGCACTAAGAAATTTTACAGAACGAGATGCAGAGGTGCTCTTCTGGGGGAGGATATCAGAGTTTCTAATACAGTTTTTAAGATATAGGACTGCCTGCAGGACAAAATTTGTGGTAGAGGGAAGGGGTCTTGTCTCACAGGGCGGGAAAGGATTTTACTCTATCTTTTTTGATGCATTCAATAGAGTTAATAAAAGATTTTTATTTGAAAAACTCCCGTATTATTGTGATGCACTCTTTCTGGATTCAAGGATACTCTTTGCACACTCTCAAATTGTGGTAAATAAAGAAGATAGATATGCACTTGATATGTTGGATTATAAAAGGATTTTTGATACAAATATTAAGAATCTATGTAAGATGGCACTCTCTTCAGAGATACCTGTCTTATTTTGCAATCATTCATTTCTAAACTCTGGAATCCCTCTTCTAATAGATTATGAATGGAGAAGAAAGGGTTACAGGACAAGTAAATTTGGTAATGGGATAATTAAGGAAATTTTTCCATAATCAATCGTCTCATCTGTTCATATATTCTTCTGGATAAAAGATTATTAGCAAAGTCTGAGAAATGTCCATGATCTCCTCTATCAAGTTTGTCAATCTGCATTCCGCACAGGACATCAGATATATCAATTACATAAAGCCCAAGTTTCCTTGAATGGCTGATGAATATTTCGGTTACCTCCCTGATAAAATCATCTGGATTACAACTGCTCATTGATTTGAGAGTGCCCAGTACAGAGACCACAAATAGTGAATTATCTTCTCCAGCCTCTGCTGCCATCATATCAAGATATTTAAGTTGAGATGGATGGACTATATTGTAAGAAGATTTTTCCTTTATTTTCAAGGATTCTATTACAAAAAGGAGATATCTATAAAAATATGAATTCCTTGCAAGAAATGTTTCTATATTATATGGCAATAAATTTAATAAATCTCCACTATATTTGAGAGAGGGATATGCAATGAAAAATGTCTTGCCTGAACTATCCTGCGATGGATAATAGATTGTCTCCTCAAAATCATTTGTATGAAACAGATAAAACAATATATCAGACTGTAACTGCCTGACCTTATAGTGATAAAAAAAATAAATACTCCTCAAATTAAATGTAGGGATCCCGGCATTCACCACCTCAAACTTCTTACCAGATATCTTTTTCAATTCAAGGTCATTATTTAGGAAGATTTCAATCTGTTTGGGTATTGTGTTCTCAAAAACCATTCCACCAAAGACATGTGAATCACCTATTACAGAGATCCTGAATCTCCCCTCAGGTTTTGGGATCTCTATCTCTTCATTTCTCATACCTAGTTTATTGAAATAAAAATCACAATGATTCCTGCATTCTTGACTGTTTGGTATAAATTCAAACGGCAGACCCTTTAATTCTGATTCCTTTATATTATTAAAATATAAAGGCGCCCTTACGTTATAAGATGTAATAAATATTCTTGAAAGCAGTTCAATCAGCAAGAGCGAGGAAAATATTGCAGTAAAAAGCAAAATAAAACTTACAACCTTCCCTCTCATTTTTTAAATAACAAGGAGAAAAAATAAAAGGGGTAAAACTATTCTACCCCTCTTATTCAACTACTTCTTTGGTCTTATGCCCTTGGGTCTTGGATTTGGTCTCCAGTTCATAGCAAACCTCCTTATTGATGTTTATCTCTCAAGCCA
>JBMFOP010000062.1:0-18815 GCA_049969675.1 Myxococcota bacterium
TAATAGTAAAAGTGGTATGGGTGTGCCTCTGTCAAATAGGTCTTTGAATAAGATGGGTTGATTATCTTTTATTTTGGTGCTATGCTTAATCTTATAAAGGGGGTAAGAATGGTGAAAAAACTTTTTCTAATATCTTTTATTTTGATTTCTCCATCTATCCTCTATGCCCAATTTAAAAAAGGTCCATATATTCAGGAACTGTCTACAAATTCTGTGAGGATTTTGTGGGAAACCAATTCCTCCTCAAAAGGGAGGGTAATATATGGGATAAAAGGTTCTATGGATAAATCAAAAGAGGAGACGACTTCTCAGACTCTACATAATATCTACCTTGATGGACTGCTCGCAGATACAGAATATGAGTATCAGGTGGAGGGTGATTCAAAAAAGGGGAATTTCAGGACATTTCCCATTTCTGCAAAGCCCATCAAATTCATTGTTTATGGTGATAATAGAACGAATATGGCAGACCATCAGAAGGTGGTAGATGCCATCATTAAGGAACAGCCTATGTTTATTATAAATACGGGTGACCTCGTGGAGTCTGGAATATCTGCTGATGACTATCAGAAATTTTTTGAAATTGAGAGGGAGCTATTGAGAAATATATGCATTTTTCCAGCCATTGGTAATCATGAGATTATTGACCCAACTCTGACTATTTATAAGAAGTATTTTTTTCCGCCTCAAAATAATTCTGGAAAGAAGGAATGGTATTCATTTGATTTTGCCAATGTACATATTGCAGTTTATAATACCTATGACGGACTATTTACATTTTCAAATGAGCAACTTAAATGGATAGAATCAGACCTTAAAGCGGCATCCGCAAATTCAGAGATTGATCATATCTTTACAGTTATGCATCACGGCCCATATTCTGCAAGTAATCACGGGGATAATGCTACTGCAAAGAGTAAGGTAGTTCCTCTTTTAAAGAAATACGGAGTGGATATGACTCTTGCTGGACACGACCACAATTATGAGAGAGGAGAGGCGGATGGACTCAGATATATAGTTGCAGGTGGTGGTGGGGCACCACTATATTCTGCGGGACAGTCTCAATATACAATCTATTCAGAGTCAGTCCTTCATTATGTAGTATTCAATGTCTACGGTCCTGATGTCTCGGGGTGTGCATATAGAGTGGATGGCTCTGTAATGGACTGCTTTAACTGGACAAAGGGGAAGTTACTACCTGATGCTGGATATGAAGATATAAGCTCAGATGACATTATAAATCAGGATACAAATGAGGTTTATGACTCAAACTCTTCAGATACTCAATCGGATGTGTTTTTTGTAGATGTTGGAATTTTAGAAGATTCTCTTCCTGAAGATTTATTAGTTAGCGATTCTCTTTCTCCTATAGATGGTGTGCTGGAAGTTGTTGCAGATTCCTCTACTGTTCTTGATGTGATGGATGTTGGGAAGGATGTAAATTTAATGTCAGATTTTCAAATATCAGTCACAGATTCAGAGAGAAAATCTAATGGTTCAGAATCTTCGGGTTGTGGTTGTCTCATAATTGAATAGAATATGTCTTATAAAATAAAGGTAAAAGAGGATGATTTTATTGTCAAAGAAAAATATAGTATTGATATATCTGATAGAGGTAAATATTCGGTCTTTCTACTTTATAAGAGAGGTTGGAATACCGATGAGCTTGTAAAAAAGATATCAAATGATACAGGCATTGATGTTAATCTCTTCTCCTATGGTGGAAGAAAGGATAGACATTCAGTCTCAGAACAAATAATCACAATCAGAGGCAATTATAAAAATTTGAACTATAAGAGCGATTTTTGCAATATGAGATTTTTGGGATTTTCAAACCAACCTATGTCTCCAAAGCTCATCATTTCAAATTGTTTTGCAATTAATGTTAGAGATATCAACCTAAATAAAAAGTCTGATATTCAAAACAGAATAGAGGAAATAAAAGATAAGGGGTTTGTTAACTATTTTGATGCTCAGAGATTTAGAAGTTATGATGAAGAATTAAAAGCCATCTACGAGAATCTCTTAATTAAAAGAGGCGTCAAAAGGTCTATGTTCAATCTACGAAAGATAAGGAAGGCATACTTTAAGAGCAATCAGAGAAGTGTCATAGAATTTCCCAAAAATTTGAGTTTTTCTTTTGAAGATGATGAATTATACAACTCAAAACTGAAACTTATTATTTCATTCGAGCTGCCAGCGGGGAGCTATGCCACTATGTTAATAAAGCAGCTCTTTATATAGCTTATAGTATCTCGTGATACCAGACTGGGGCAGGCGAACTCCCATCCCATGTATTGATTGCCTCTTCAAAAGTTGTTGAATTATATTCAATCTTTGGTCCAAAACCACTTGTATCGCAATAATCTTTACTTTCTTATCTATAAAATCTGCTGGCATATTCAATTGCATCAATTATCTGTTTATAGCCAGTGCATCTGCATAAATTGGGAGAGATTGCCTTCTTTATTTCCTCTCTGGTTGGATTTGGATTTGAGAGCAGGAAGGCGTGTGCGGTGAGAACCATACCCGGTGTACAGAATCCACATTGAATCGCCCCAAAGTCTACAAATGCCTGTTGTATGGGTGAGAGCGTCCCATCGGGATTCTCCATACCTTCAATTGTAATGATCTCGGAATTCTCCTCTATCTCTGATAGCATAAGATTGCAGGATTTTGTAACCCTTTTATTCAAAATAATGGTACAACTCCCACAGAATCCTTTACCACATCCGTTCTTTGTCCCGGTTAGGTCTAAAATCTCTCGCAAATAATATAACAGGGTATGGTCAAGATATCTCTCGTCTATCATATACTCTCGTCTATTAATTAAAATCCTTTTCATATCAATCCCTCTATCTTTATTGGTATCTTTGTAAATCTCTTCCCTGTTGCAGCATAGATGGCATTTGCAATGGCTGGGGCCATAAGTTCGTTGGTTGGCTCACCAATAGATTTGGCTCTTGATGGCGAATTGGGGTCTGGATTTTCAATTATATAGGCGTATATCTCTGGCATATCGGTTGACCTTGCAATTCTATATTTGTTGAAATTTAAAGATATTATCTTCCCATTTTCTATCTTCACCTCTTCCAGAAGACCATACCCTATACCCATTGCAATTCCTCCATAAAATTGTCCAAGCAACATCTCCCTATTTATCGCTTTACCTACATCATGAGCCATATAGACATTCAGGAGTTTAATCTTACCGCTCTTCTTATTTACTTTGAGTTCCACCGCCTGACAACCATAGACCCAGGTAAAGTATGCATTCCCCTTACCAATCTCCTCATCCCAGCTGACATCCGGTGCCTTGAATGTTCCGAAGGCATACGGAATCTCTCGCTCTTCAAACATAATCTTTGTGGCGTCCAAAAATGATATCTTATTATCATTAAATAAGACCGAATCATCTCTGAAGTAAATATTGGACCTGTCTACATTAAATCTCTTTGAGAGGACATTCTTATACTTCTCTTTTAAGATCTCAACAGCATTTACAACTGCGCCACCGCCCATAATGGTTCCTCTTGATGCAACGGTAGTGCCTCCGTCTGGAATATTTGAGGTAGAGCTCATCCTGTATCTGATTCTCTCTCTATTAACTCCAAGGTGTTCAGCGAGTATATTTATCATCGCAGATTCAGAGCCCTGTCCATTTTCATGGACTGCCACCTCCAGAAGTATTGAACCATCTGCCTGAACATTGATAATGGCAGAATTGAAGTCCTTCCCCTCTGCCCCGAGGCTCACACCTCTGTAGCTCATTGCAATTCCAATTCCGTAGAGCTCATCCGTATCTGATTTGCCAAAGGAGCATTTCTTATATTTATTCTCAAAATCTGACTCTTTTAATACCTTATCCAGGACCTCCTCAAGGCTGACCTTGTGGTTGTCAAGTCTCTGAGATGTGATTGTCTCATCATTTTGTCTAAGCATATTTTTCTTTCTAAACTCTATGATATTTAATCCACATCTCTCTGCAGCCATCTCAATCAGCTGTTCAATGCAGAAGTTTATCTGAGGAGAGCCGAATCCCCTCATTGCACCGGTAAAGACATTGTTTGTATAAACCCCATAAGTGTCGCACCAGACATTTGGCACTTTATATGGGCCACAGCACTGAACCGTTGACCGCCAGGTCACCCACGGAGTTACAGAGCAGTAAGCACCTGCGTCAGCAATAATTCTCACTTTGACAGCCTTAATCAGTCCATCCTTTGTAATTCCCATTTTGTAATAGACTTTATATGGATGTCTTTTATAACTCTCTCTTATAGACCATTCTCTATCGTATGTAATCTTAACCGGTCTGCCAGTCAGTCTTGCTGCAAGTGCTGCACGGGCGCATACAATGGCTGCTGTATCGTCTTTGCCACCAAATCCACCCCCCATCGGTATAGTTTTAATCTCTACATCAGATAATCTGACACCGAGTAGATTGGCAACAAATCGCCTTGTAGAAAATGGGTGCTGCATACTCCCATATATCTCAAACACTCCGTCAAATCTTGGAATACATATAGCTGATTCTGGCTCCAGATATGCATGTTCTACAAATTGAGTTGAGAAGTCCTGCTCTATTATGTAGTCTGACTCGGCAAATCCCTTTTCAATATCTCCCTTTCTAACTCTGTGTTCATTGACGATATTATTCCCGCGCTCTTCGTGTATGAGTGGAGAAGATGGTTTGAGTGCCTCATCCGGGTCAAGTACTGCCTCAAGCTCCTGAACCTCAACCTTTATAAGAGATTGAGCACTGATTGCAATCTCTCTTGCCTCGGCGACAATTAACGCCACTACATCTCCATTGTATCTTATCTTATCATCTGCAAAGATGTGGTAGTCCTTTATTATCTGTCCAAACTTATTGGTACCGGGCACATCTTTATAGGTAATTACCTTTATTACCCCTTTTACCTTCTCTGCCTCCGATGTCTCTATGGATAAAATCTTTGCATGGACATAATCAGTATAGACCGGGACTGCATATAGCATATTGTGAAATTTGAGGTCATCTGCATATTTTGCGCGCCCAGTAACTTTTATATATGCGTCATTCCTGAATGCCCTCGGGGTTGACATTTATACACCTTCCTCTAAAGTTGTTATTTATCACTCTACCATTCTCAATCAACAAAACTCCGTTTATTATAACATAATCAAATCTCAAATTGGAGGTAAAATTGTAATATGGGTTATAAACATCTCTATCTGTTGGGGAGATCTCTTTTTTCTCCTTGCACTCTGAAAAAATGATTATATCGGCATCTGAGCCTTCCTTTATTGCCCCTTTTTGGGGGAAGAGATTCATAATTCTGGCTGGATTTTCAGATAGCCGCTTTGCAAATTCTGACAAATTTACTTTATTGTCGTCTGTGTAGATTCTGTAGATAATGTGTGCAAGCGCTCCAATCCCCGGCAGTCCATTTGGTACAAGTCGCAATCTCTCCCTGTTCTCGTCCTTATCCCTCCTTATAAATGGTGCGTGGTCAGTTGTAAAGATATCAAATTTCCCTTCCCTTGCAAGCCTTTGCATCTCTATTGAATTTTCGCTACTTCTTAGGGGTGGGGTGCAAAAATATCTATGACCATCATTTTCTTTCAGCAACTCATCGTTTAATACAAGATATTGAGGACAGCTTTCAACAGTAATTTTGCATTCTTTCTTGGATGCATTTATAAGATTTGCAGATTCAACAGCAGAACAATGAACTATGTGAAAATTTGCATCTGTCTCCTTTGCAATCTGAATTACTTTTTTTACAGCCTCCACCTCTGCCTCCACCGGTCTATAAAGGGCGTGGTCAAAAGGGGTCTGATAGTCATAACAGTAATATTTTTCAAGGATTGATTCATCTTCGGCGTGGACAAGAAAAATTGTATCTTCACTCTTCAACGCACTTACTACATTGTGCATCTTTTCATAATCAATATATATACCCGCATCTTTGTATGTGGTATAAAACTTAAAACTCTTAAATCCCGTATCAATCAATCCCTTTATATAATCAATCTCTTTTTTACCAAAATTTATTGGGGTTAGATGAAAACCGTAATTTACACTGGAGTCTTTTCCTTTTCTTAAAAACTCCTTGATTGCCACATTTAGTGGTCTATCTCCTCTTTCTGTGATGAAATTGAAGAGTGTTGTGATTCCATTTTTTGCAGCGATCAGACTTCCAGAATTAAAGTTGTCTGCAATATTATACTTCCCAATTGTATCGTCAAGATGTGTGTGAATATCTATCAGACCGGGCAATACATATCTCCCATTTGCATAAATTATCTCTTCTCCATTTTCTCCTATGAATCTATCAATTTTAGATATAATTCCATTTTCAATTTTTATATCGCCTTCAAATATCCTTCCATCAATCAGGATCTTCCCTTCTTTTATTATCAATTCTGCATCTCCCTTCTTATAACTCTTACCATCGCCTTTAGATTTACCATAAATGCACCTTTGGGCTGAAGTGATGCCACATCCACATAGAATTTCTCTGTGAGCCTCTTTATCATCTCCTCTTCTTCAATATTATCCTTTATCATCGCTTCAACCTCTTCTCTGAATGTTGTCGCACCTTTTATTGAGAGTTCAAAGAACCTCTTAATTGCATTTTTACCTACAAGCATACCGTGATGTGGTAGTCCCAGAAGTTCTACATCCAGTTGTGATAGCCTTTTTAATGATTTCATATATTCATTGTAGTCAGAGAGATAATTTGCGAGTACCATATTCTCACCTGCATAAGCCCCGACTGATTCTCCAGAGAAGAGTGCCTTCTCAACTGGCATATAGAAAGAGATAGAACATCTGGTATGTCCGGGAGTTGAGAAGACCTCAAGTTCTACACCCTCTCCAAGGTCTATCCTATCTCCCTCTCTGACAATCGTATCAACATTGAGGAGACCCTTTGTAATTGTAATATCCTCTCCTGCAAAGTATTTATTGAATTCTATTGAATCCTCAACCTCCTTTGAGAGGTTGTTCATAAACTCAATAGCCTCATCTTTTTTTAAGACCTTTGCAGTCTGTTCTGATGCTATTACTTTTAAATGTGGCATCTTCCTCCTCAGATATGAAATCCCACCACAATGGTCATAATGAGAATGAGTAAGCAATATATATTCAAGTCTGTCCGGTTCTCTTAATGCCTCGGCAATTGCACTGTAAAGTGCCGGGGCTGTAGGGGCGACCCCTGTGTCCACAAGTGCATACCTCTTCCCCATAATAATAAAGCCGGGTAAGAATCCGGCGAATGAGAGATAAATCCTATCTGTTATCTTACCTCTATGCGATATTAACATAAATCTATTCCTCCCAGAATTCTGGATTGAGTTCTGATGACTTACTCTCTCTCCTCGGTACTCTGATTTTTAGTGCAATCTCCGGTCTATTGGTAATAATGCCATCTACCCCGAGTCTCATCATCTCAATAATATCCGCCTTCTTATCCACTGTCCATACATATACTTTGAGTCCCCATTCTCTATAGTGCATCATCATAAAGTCATTCAATATCCTGTATTCTGGATTTACTGACTGGCATCTTAAAAATGAGGATATAAGGGCACCAAGTTCTTTATAGAATGCACCGCCATCAAAGAGAAATCCAGTCTGCGCATCCCTGTTGAGTCTTTTTATAATACCTATTGAGAGTGGATTAAAAGAGGAGTAGAGCGTCTTTTTATTAATGTCAAACTCATTCGTGATTTTGAGTACACGCTCCTCCAGAATGCCGGAGAATTTTCCATCAATCTTTAATTCAATATTAATAAACTTCATATCTTTTACGACATTGAGTGCATCTCTGAGTCTCGGGATCTTCCCTTCTGTAATCCTCTTGAGTCTTTCAAATGAAATATCTCTCACATTCTCATCAATCCCGAAAATTCTTTTAAGGGATTCGTCGTGAAATACCACCACCTCATTATCCTGCGTAAGTCTGACATCAAATTCAACTCCATCGCAGCCCATCATCGCCGCCTTCTTGAAGGCTGGCAGGGTGTTTTCCATTGCAAACCGGTTTGCCCCTCTATGCGCTATAATCAGCGGTCTGTTCATCTTTGCCTTTCAATCTCACCTCTCATAGGGACAAAGATCACGGGGATGAGGCTCTCTCTTGTAATCCCATTTTCAGTCTTTGTAATCAATACCAGTTCCTGATACATATCTCCAACCGGTGCTATTAGTCTACCACCTACTTTTAGCTGCTCAATCAGTGTATCCGGAATCTTATGTGGCGCCGCTGTAATTATTATTGCGTCAAATGGTGCAAACTCCTTCCAGCCAAAATATCCATCTCCCACCTTAAATTTGATATTCTTATATCCGAGTTCCGTCAATGTCTTCTCCGCCCGTTTTGAGAGTGTTTCAATGATTTCAATTGTATATACCTCTTTTGCTATCTCTGCAAGTATAGCCGCCTGATATCCGGAGCCGGTCCCTATCTCCAGCACCTTCTCCTCTCCCTTAAGTCTTAATTGTTCTGTCATATATGCCACAATGTACGGTTGGGAGATGGTCTGCCCCTCACCTATTGGGAGTGGTCCATCATCGTAAGCCCTGTCTTTAAGCGACTCCGGTACAAATCTTTCTCTCGGGACCTTATTCATAGCATTTAGGACTTTTGTGTCCTTTATATCTCTATGTCTGAGTTGAAATTCTACCATCTCTGAGCGCATCTTAATAAAATTCTCCTTCTTCTTTTGATTTGCTGGTCTCTCCCCGGCAAAACAGGAGAGGATATATATCAGAGTTGAAAAAAATAAAAGGGTAAAAAGAGTCAGCCTCCTGCCAGTCATAACCCTCAATTATATTAAAAAACCCCTAAATGGCAACTCATAATTTCTTTTTTTGACTTGAATACAACCTCATTTTGCTGAACTCGGGTGAGGTTATGTCTTTCTCAACTTTTTGAATTTACCATTTGATTTTTTGGTATTATTATTATATTAGAATTGGCAGGAGGTATAAGGTGGGTTCTCAGGATAAGTTAGGTGAACTCCTTGTAAGAGAAAAGTTAATATCACTTGACCAGTTAAAGAAGGCAAAGGACTCACAGTTAAAGAGTGGAGATAGGCTTGGCACTATACTTGTAAAGGAAGGGTTTATTAAAGAGCAGGAATATACGAATTTTCTGAGCAAGATTTATAAGACTCCATCTGTTAATCTCTCTGAGATGGAACTTGACCCTGAAATTGCAAAGCTGATTCCAAGAGATGTCTGTGACAAACATTGTATTATTCCTATCAATAGGGCTGGTAACTCTATAATAGTAGCTATGTCTGACCCTTCAAATGTGTATGCGATTGATGATATAAAGTTTTTAACTGGATACAATGTGGATCCTGTAATTGCCTCTGATGTGGCGATTAAGGAGGCTATAAACAAGGTCTTTGGGACGATTGAGAAGCAGAAGCAGGAAGGTGAGATCAGCTCCGCAATGGAGGCACTGATTGAGGAGGTTGGCGGAGATGAAGAGGAGGAGATGGAGACTATTGACCTTGAGAAGGCATCCTCTGCAAAGCCGATTATAAGGCTTGTAAATCAGATCCTGATTGATGCAATTGAAAGAAAGGCGAGCGATATACATGTGGAGTGCTATGAAAAAGAGTTCAGGGTAAGATTCAGGATAGACGGGGACCTTGTGGAGGTGGTAAAGCCACCAATGAAGGTCAAGATGGGACTGATATCCCGACTCAAGATTATGGCAAATCTGGATATTGCAGAACATAGAATTCCTCAGGACGGTAGGATCAAGATTAAGATCAAGGATGGCAGGGAGATGGACTTTAGAGTCTCAGTTCTGCCCTGTGTCTTTGGTGAGAAGGTCGTTATGAGGCTTCTCGACAAGTCCAATCTCCAGCTGGATATGACAAAGCTTGGATTTGAAGAGTTTCAACTAAAGCAATTCAAAGAGGCAATTTATCAGCCGTACGGGATGGTGCTGGTGACGGGTCCTACCGGGTCCGGGAAGACCACCACATTATATTCAGCCCTTGCAGAATTGAATAAGACCACAGTCAATATAATGACTGCCGAAGACCCTGTTGAATATAATATTGAGGGGTTGAATCAGATTCAGATGCACGAGGAGATAGGGCTTACATTCGCCTCGGCTCTCAGGTCATTTTTGAGGCAGGACCCAAATGTAATTCTGGTTGGTGAGATAAGAGACCTTGAGACAGCAGAGATTGCCATTAAGGCAGCCCTTACCGGACAGCTTGTTGTCTCCACCCTCCATACAAATGACGCCCCTTCATCCATCACCCGTCTCATAAATATGGGTATTGAGCCATTTCTTGTTGCCTCCTCACTCAATCTCATTCAGGCACAGCGACTTGTTAGAACAATCTGTAATAACTGTAAGGAGCCGACACAGGTAGATAAGAAGTATATGATTGAGTTAGGTCTTACGGAGGAAGAGGCAGAGGCCGCAACCCCGATGAAGGGGAAGGGCTGTGAAAAGTGTAGAGGGACGGGTTATAAGGGCAGGATCGGTATTTATGAGATCTTACCAATCACAGAAGATATCAGGAATGCAATTATTGCGGGTATGTCAGATATTGAGATCAAACATATTGCTATGAAGAAGGGTATGAAATCCCTTCGTCAGAGTGCATTGCTAAAGATGGCGAGGGGGATCACCACTATTGAAGAGGTGGTGGCAGTCACACTGGCAGATGAATAATTATTCCGAGGATTTATGGCAAAACCACTTGGAGAATTACTTGTAAGAGAGAAGTTGATATCCATCAATCAACTTCAGAGAGCCCTTGAGGAGCAGAAGAAGTCTGGTGGAAGGCTCGTGGACAATCTTGTAAAGTTAGGATTTGCAAAGGATGACCAGCTGGCAAATTTTCTGTCCAATCAGTATGGACTACCAGTAGTAAATCTTGATGACTATACAATTGATGCAGAACTTGTTAAGATTGTTCCAAAGGAGATGTGTCTGAAACACACCCTGATTCCAATAAACAGGGCAGGGAATTCTCTGGTAATAGCAGTGGCAGACCCCTCAAATATCTTTGTTGTGGACGATGTAAAATTTCTGACTGGTTATAATGTGGAGAGGGTACTCGCATCTTATAATCAGATAAAGGCGGCTATAGATAAATATTATGGGGCTGAGCAGCAGAAGGCTCAACCACAGGAGGGTATGGCGGCATCAATCTCGGATACTCTGGATGTGCTTGAGGTGATTGCAGAAGATACAACAGATGTAAATGTATCGGAGCTTGAGAAGAGTGCATCTGATGCCCCTATCGTAAAATTTGTAAATGCAATTATTACAGATGCAATTAATAAAGGGGCAAGTGATATTCACATTGAGCCATATGAAAGATTTATGAGAATCAGATACAGGATTGATGGAGTCCTTTATGAGGTATCTCGCCCTCCACTCGCTATTAAGGAGGCGTTGGCCTCTCGTATTAAAATTTTGGCAAAGATGAACATCTCCGAGAGGAGATTACCTCAGGATGGAAGGATCAGGATGACCTTTCCCGGTGATGACGAACCAATAGATTTTAGAGTCTCTACCCTCCCTTCAATATTCGGTGAGAGAATCGTATTGCGAATATTGCGAAAGGCCGGACTGCAGCAGGATATGACCAAACTTGGATTTGAACCTAAACAGCTTGAAGATTATAAGTGGGCAATTTCCC
The DNA here is from genome assembly GCA_049969675.1 of Myxococcota bacterium. Lineage (GTDB taxonomy): Bacteria > Myxococcota > SpSt-1050 > SpSt-1050 > SpSt-1050 > SpSt-1050. The sequence continues at coordinate 11,677 of JBMFOP010000062.1, forward strand.
AGCCATATGGGATGGTGCTTGTTACCGGTCCTACCGGTTCAGGTAAGACCACGACCCTCTATTCGGCACTTATGGAATTAAATACGGATGATGTAAATCTATCAACGGTGGAAGAGCCAGTTGAATATAATATTAGAGGTATGAATCAGGTGCAGGTAAGGCCAGAGGTGGGGCTTACATTTGCCGCTGCCCTGAGGTCCTTTTTGCGACAGGACCCGGATGTGATAATGGTGGGAGAGATAAGAGACCTTGAGACAGCGGAGATAGCCATTAAGTCTGCATTGACCGGACACCTGGTGCTCTCCACCCTTCATACCAATGATGCCCCCTCAACGGTGACGAGGTTGTTAAATATGGGAGTTGAGCCGTTCCTTGTGGCATCCGCAGTACTTGTTATTGTCTCGCAACGTCTGGTGAGAAAGATATGTCAGAACTGTAAGGAGGAGGTGAGTGTCTCCCCGGAGGTCCTTGAGGGACTTGGCGTTCCCAGAGCGGATATACCAACCTTTAAGGTTTACAAAGGGAAGGGTTGTGAGCAGTGCAATAACATAGGATATAAAGGGAGGATTGGTATCTATGAGAATCTCAGGTTCAATAGAGAGATAAGGGAGGCGATCTTAAGGGGTGATTCAACCGCTGAGATCAGGAGGATCGCTATTAAGAATGGTATGATTACCCTGAGAGAGGCGGCTCTCAGGAAGCTAAAAGATGGTATTACCACCATTGATGAGGTTATCAGGACCACTGCGGTTATCCGATAGGAGAGAGGAGTTATATGCCAAATCTACATCAGTTATTAAAGGCGATGATTGATAAGGGTGCATCTGATATGCATATAACCACTGGTTCGCCACCTCAATTAAGGATTGATGGCAATCTTGTCCCTCTGAAACTTCCACCACTGACTCCTGCTGAGACAAAGGAGCTTTGCTATTCGGTTCTAACTGATGCCCAGAAGAGGAGGTTTGAGGAGGAGAACGAATTGGACCTCTCATTCGGAATAAAGGGACTCTCCCGATTCAGGGCAAATATCTTTATGCAGAGAGGTGCAGTCTCAGGTGCATTCAGAGTAATTCCTTTTAAGATAATGACATTTCAGGAATTGGGATTACCTCCAGTGGTTGTAGACCTGACACGAAAGCCGAGAGGTCTCATACTTGTGACCGGGCCCACCGGCTCCGGAAAGACCACCACACTCGCCTCTGTTATAGACCGTATAAATACAGAGCGACACGAACATATTGTCACAATTGAGGACCCCATTGAGTATCTGCACCCACATAAAAATTGTATAGTCAATCAGAGAGAGGTAGGTTCCGATACAGCCTCTTTTAAGAAGGCTCTCAAATACATCCTGAGACAGGACCCAGATGTGGTTTTGATTGGTGAGATGAGAGACCTTGAGACCATAGAGGCGGCGCTGACTATTGCAGAGACCGGACACCTCGCCTTTGCCACACTCCATACCAACTCCTGTGTACAGACAATCAACAGAATCATAGATGTCTTCCCTCCTTATCAGCAACCACAGGTGAGGGCACAGCTCTCATTCGTGCTTGAGGGTGTTCTCTCACAACAACTACTACCGAGGATTGGGGGTGGAAGGGTACTTGCCCTTGAGATTATGATACCCAATGCGGCAATCAGGAATCTTATAAGAGAGGATAAAGTACATCAAATATACTCTTTGATGCAGGTGGGGCAGGCGAAGTATGGTATGCAGACTATGAATCAATCACTCGCAATGCTTTATTTGAAGAAGCAGATAACGCTTGAAGAGGCGGTAGGGAGGTCCTCTGACCCCGAGGAGCTCAGAAATATTATTAGTAAAGGTATAAGTCAGTGATTTTAGTGATCAAGGAGGGTAGATAAATGCCGGTATTTATTTGGGAAGGTACTACCAAGACTGGTGAAAAGAGGAGTGGCCAGATAGAAGGGTTGAATGAAGAATTTGTAATTGCGCTCTTAAAAAAGCAGGAGATTCAGGTCACCTCTATTAAAAGGAAGGCTGGATTTAAGCTGGACCTGTCCAGTCTCTCCTTCGGTTCGGGGGTGACAACGAGGGACCTGGTTATATTTACAAGACAGTTTGCGACTATGATTAATGCTGGTCTTCCACTGGTAACCTGTCTGGATATTCTCGGAAATCAGTCAGACAATCCAGCACTAAAGAAGATCCTCCTGCAGGTAAAGAGCGATGTGGAGGGGGGCTCTACTTTCGCAGATGCACTTCGAAAACACCCAAAGGTATTTGATGACCTATTTGTAAACCTGGTAGCGGCCGGTGAGATAGGTGGTATACTTGATACTATTATGAACAGGCTCGCTGCATATATTGAAAAGAATGAGAAGATAGTAAAGAAGGTTAAAGGGGCTATGACATATCCTCTGGCGGTGCTGGTTGTGGCAGTAGTACTGGTAATCGGTATGTTGTGGAAGGTCATCCCAATGTTTGAAAAGATGTTCAAGGACTTTGGTGGAGAGCTGCCCGGCCCAACCCAATTTGTGATAGACCTTTCAAATGCCTTTTTGAATCACGCATTATTAATTGTAGGCTCGCTTGTTGGATTTGTAGTTGTTTTCATCCTCTTCTTAAAGAGTAAGACCGGCAAGGAAATATTTGATAGGATACTTATTCAATCCCCAATATTTGGAGATATCATCAGAAAATCTGCTGTTGCAAAATTTACCCGTACAATGAGTACAATGATATCTTCAGGTGTACCTATTCTGGATGGATTAAACATTGTTGCAAGGGCCGCTGGAAATGTTGTGGTGGAGAAGGCGATTATGTATACCAGAGACAAGATCAGTGAAGGTAAGAACATTGCAGAGCCTATGGGAGAGACCAAGGTCTTTCCACCGATGGTCGTTCAGATGATAGCAGTTGGAGAGGCGACCGGTGCAATGGATACGATGATGTCCAAAATTGCAGACTTCTATGAGGATGAGGTTGATGCCGCGGTTGAGACTATGACTTCACTTCTTGAGCCAATTATAATGGTTGTGCTCGCAGTGATTGCAGGTGGTCTTGTCATATCAATGTATCTGCCAATATTCAGTATTGCCGGGGCTATCAAATAGAAAAGAAGCACAAATAATAATGCAAACATCATACTCTGAGAACTTCAGGAAGAAACTGATATGGGTAATGCTTTTCAGGATTATTCTTGTATCCATTCTTTTGGTAGCCACCCTTATAAGGCATATCAGAAGCTATGAATCTGCCATCAGGCTGGATTCTTCCTTTATAGTTCTTATAATAATTTCTGCCTATCTGGCATCGCTGGTCTATCTATATCTTTTAAGACAATCAAGCTGGTATAGACTCTCTGCAATTTTGCAGATTGTTGGAGATATGCTCTTTTCAACACTACTATGTTACTTTACCGGTAAGGATGGTTCAATATTTACAATATTTTTTGCCTTTACAACCATTATATCGGCAATCCTGTTTTTGAGGGCTGGTTCATATATTACGGCAGCCATATCTTCCATTATTATTGTAATATTCGCCATTGACAGACAACTTTTATTTCTGCCTTACATCCCGGGGATGATCATTGAGAACACAAAACCCTCTCTTGACCAGATGGTCTATTCTGTATTTATTCATATCCTTGCTTATGTGGTTATAGCGCAACTGAGTTCATATCTCTCAACTGAGCTCAAGACCACAAGTGAACAATATTATGCTAAGAAGAGGGCATATGATATCCTCTTTGACCAGTACAGGGCAATAGTTGAAAATCTCTCGGATGGGGTTCTCTTATTCAAGAATAACAGACCTGCATATATAAACGATATAGCAGCCAGCATCTTTGGTATCTCCAAAAATAGTATAGAAGAGTTGGAAAAATTTAGTAAGATTAAAGAGGTACTTGATAGGTTAAATCTCTCATCTGGAGGAGAGATAGAATCACTGAGTGATGGGAAGAAGAGATTTGTCTCTATAAAGCATAAGAGAAGGGTATATGAGGATGGCTCTACTGATGACATTTATGTTGTATCGGACCTCACTGAGGGCAGGAGGCTTCAGGAGGAGATTATCAGGTCAGAGAAACTTGCCTCAATCGGTAAGGTAGCAACCGGGTTTGCCCACGAAATAAGAAATCCATTATCTTCTATTTTAGGTTCAATTGAATTGGTCAAAAAGACCACCGCCTTTGATGAAGAGAATAGTATGCTGATGGACATTATTGTTAAGGAATTATTGAGGGTAAATGAGTTGATTGAGAGATTCTTGATGTTTGCAAGGCCAACTCCGCCCCGGTTCTCAATGATAGATATTGGCAGGGTAATCTCTGAAGTAGTTGAATTGATTAGATTTGATAAGGATTATAGAGATACAATCAGGATTGAAATAAGAGATGAATTCAAAAGAGAGATAGTGGCAGACCCTTCAATGTTGAAGCAGGTCTTCTGGAATCTTATAAAGAATTCACTGCAGGCAATTAAAGAGAGGGGAGAGATAACAATTTCTATCAGGGGGAGAGAGACTGATTTTATAGAGGTAGAGGTTAGAGATACTGGTTGCGGTATCCCGCAGACTGAGACAGATAGAATATTTGACCCATTCTACTCCTCAAAGGAGAAGAGTATTGGCATCGGCCTGTCAATTGTTCATTCAATAATTAAAGAACATAAAGGTAAGGTCATCGTTGAGTCCGTGTTAAATAAAGGGACTGCCTTTAAGATCCTTCTTCCAGTAAAACAAGGGGAGAGTTGATTATGCCCGATATATTGATTGTAGAGGATGAGGAGAGTCTCAGACAGGTTTTGAGCATCAATTTTGAGAGGGAGGGTTTCAGTTCTGATCAGGCAGAGAGTTTTATTCAGGCAAAGGAGTTGATGAATTCAAAGAACTATGATGTCATTCTGACGGATTATAGACTTAAGGGCTCTTCTGGTTTTGATGTCTTGAGATATCAGCAGGAGAAGATGCCATTTGCTCAGACAATCCTGATGACGGCCTATGCTACTGTGGAGAATGCGATTGAGGCATTGAAGTTGGGGGCATATCACTACCTTATCAAACCTCTCAAAATGGAGGAACTCAATGCCATTGTCAGAAAGGCGATAGAGAAGTCAAGGATACTCAATGAAAACTATCTCTTAAGACAGAGACTGAGGAGTCAATATTCTATTGAGAATCTCATTGGCAAATCCGCCTCAATGCTTAGGATTTTTGATATCATTAAAAAGGTAGCTGATACAAGAACTACTGTGATGATAACCGGGCAGAGTGGAACCGGTAAGGAGGTTATAGCACGGGCAATTCATAATCTCTCAAACAGGAGGGACCAGAAATTTGTTGTAGTCAATTGTGGGGCACTTCCCGAATCTCTATTTGAGTCCGAACTCTTTGGGCATGTAAAAGGCGCATTTACAGGGGCGATCTCAGATAAGCAGGGACTTGTAGAGATAGCAGATAACGGGACGCTCTTTTTAGATGAGATAACAGAGATGCCACCCTCACTACAGGTAAAATTACTGGGTCTTTTACAGAATTCAAGGGCGAGGAGAGTAGGCGCAACAGACGAATATGAGGTAGACATAAGAGTCATTGTCGCCTCAAATAGAGATATTGAAGAGGAGGTCAGACTGGGGAGATTCAGAGAAGACCTTTACTATAGAATAAATGTAATAAGGATAGAAGTCCCTCCTCTTAGAGATAGAAAAGAGGATATCCCTCTATTACTTGATAATTTCATAAGATTGTATTCCGCTGAACAGAATAAGGCAATAACGGGCATAAGCGAAGAGGCACTTAAATTAATTATGAATTATGACTTCCCAGGAAATGTCAGGCAGCTTGAGAATATAATAGAGAGAGCTGTTACCCTTACAAAAGAGGGGAAGATTGATGTGGATGTCCTTCCGGATTTCTTAAGGGGAAATATATGTGAACCAGTAAAGAGCATCTATCAATATGGAGGGATAGACCTTGATGCCCGGCTCTCTGAGATTGAGAAGGATGCAATTCTTATGGCATTGAAGGAGGCACAGGGGAAGAAGATGCAGGCAGCAAAACTGCTTGGACTAACATTCAGGTCATTTAGATATAGATTGATAAAGTATGGACTTGCAAAAGAGGGTGAAGCAGAAGAGGAGAAGGAAGATTAATCTATGTGGGGAATAATGTACTCAAATCAAACACTGTCTCTTCTCATCAAAATATCTGCATTTATTATTGGAACATTTTTAGGTTCTTTCTTAAATGTCTGCATATACAGGATCCCATATCGTAAATCAATTCTATATCCGGGTTCAAGGTGTTTTCTCTGTCTGACCCCACTCAGATGGTATCACAATCTCCCAGTGTTAGGGTATTTCTTACTCGGTGGGAGATGTGCCTTCTGTCATCAGAAATTCTCAATCAGATATGCCGTTGTGGAATTTTTAATGGGGTGGATATCTCTCTCACTATTTACCACCACAACCGATTTCTTTAGCTATATAGTATATCTCATATTTATGGGTGCAATAATCGTTCTGAGTTTCATAGATATAGACCATTGGTTGCTTCCAGATAGAATTACTATTCCAGTGGGAATACTCGGCATTCTCCTCTCTCTCTTTAATCCCGTAATGCCCAATGGAAATTTTATGGATGTCAAATCTTCATTTATTGGGGCATTTGTTGGATTTTCTATAATGTATCTATTAGGATTTTTTGCCTCAAAAATACTCGGTAAGGAGGCACTTGGGGGCGGTGATATAAAATTTATGGCAATGATTGGGGCATTTCTTGGCTGGAGGTCATTTATACCTGTACTTCTTATGGCGGCCCTTCAGGGCTCAATATTTGGATCTTTACAAATTCTGTATTTTAAGATTCAAAAGAAGGAAGTTGTCTTAAATAACAACGGCATATATTCTGTCTTCAAAGATAAGTCAGATTTGTTTACCCCTACCTCTCATCATATACCTTTTGGACCATTTCTCGGACTCGCCGCTTATGAATATCTCATCTGGGGAACCAGATTAATAAATACAATCTTTAGATTGAATTTTTGACCATTGTTTCCTAATTCGGCATAGCCGAAATCAAAAGCCATAAAAATCTTCTTGCATTTTGCGTAGAAGATACAATTAAAGAATCTATACATCAAATCCGTTATAGTAATATCCCCATC
>JBMFOP010000063.1:0-18461 GCA_049969675.1 Myxococcota bacterium
CAAAGTGCAAAGAAGTTCTTTTATGGATTTTGGTTTCGGCTATGCCGAATTAGGATCCTAAGAAGGACTAATACAGATATAGATGATATCATATAAGACTTCCTAGATAGATGTGAGCTATAAGTTAGTCTAAAGTCCTATAAACTAAAATCGTTAGAGGCCCTTATGGGCAACTTAAATAACAGATAAAAATTAAAGAATTTATTTAGAGAAGGAGAATCAGAAAACATACTTAATAGATGGATAGACCATAATTGCCTTTGCGTTGATATTAAGAATATATGAGAATGCAAACTCTAAACCGAGTTGTAAACCCTTTCTATAAGAATCATATCCCACCCCGGTTGCAACTCCAAAGTCAGGTAAAAATGTCCCTTTATTATTCGGCGTAGGGGATGCAATTGTTCCACCTCCAAAAACCTTTAGAGGGATATAAAGTTCTTCTCCTATACCTATTTTATATTGATATGCCAGATTTATAGATAAAAGTTCAAAATTATCATAATTGACCCTATCTTTATCATAATCTCCAGTCTTTTTTTCAACAGCGTTATTTGAGACCATAGATGAGGATAGTGATAATCCCGTCATACTTGATTTACCAAACGAATATCCAAATAGGAGATTTACATAAGGCTCTGAATTTGAGTTGCTCTTATTCCCCCCTATAGTAAAAAAGAGCCCCGGATTAAATTCCATCGCAAACCCTTTATATGGCTCTGCAGCAAAGAGAGAGGGTGAAAATATAAAGATCGCTATTACAATTAAAACAGGTTTCCTAAACATAGTTCATACCTCTTTAATAAAGGTTTTATTGACCTGCACTCTTGAAGATAAATGGGTATCTTACTACAACTATACCTCCACCTTTAGGCGCAGGGAACATCCATCTCTTAATGTTTCTGATAATACAATCTTCAACAGCTGCATTATTCATCTCTGTCTGTTCTATCTCAGCATCAGATACAGAACCACTTCCTGATATTGTAAATTTGACTGCAATCTTTCCATACAGATTTGGATTTTTGCTGAGTTCCTTTTCATAGCAATACTTAATCTGCGCCCAATAACGTTTAATTACTCTTGCAACAACATCCTTGTCAAGGCCACCAACCATCACGAGTTTACCGGTTGATACCGCCTCTTCTGACTTTCCGCCAGCACCGAGATTGAAGTCACCATGTCCCCTCCTGCTCTTTCCACCTCCAATTCCGATTCCACCCAATGCAGCAACACCTCCACCACCTCCACCACCTCTTGACCCCAGACCACCCAGACCTCCAGAATCACCCATCATTGTGCCGTGCAGACCTCCCAGTGCATTGTTAATACCTGCCCCGAGACCGGCCCCAAATATTGAGTTCATCGCTGGATTTCCACCCGCACCTCTTAAAATTCCAAGGACACCAGACTTTAGTGCAATCTTCCTATTCTCCACTCTTCTATTTGGGTCAGCAATATTTGGTCCTTTCACCGGAGGTCTCTTCTCATCAAGCACCTTTCCTATCTTCTTCTCTGTAATCGCCTTCATCTCAAGTTCTTTCTTCTCAACCTTCTTGGGTGCCTCCTTTAAGACCACCTTTGCAAATCTATTCAGGCTCTTCTGTAAATCCTCTGGAGGTGAAGTTAAAGTATCCTTAAAGAAGACCACCATTATAAACAATGCTATCGCTACAAACAGGACTGAAGAGATAAGCCACTGGGCGAATCTATAATCCATATTTTTAATAAAATCTTCTTTTGGCGCCTTCTTGGGATGTATATATCTAACAATGATATCAATCGGACCATTCTTAAGAACAATGACCTCATTTAATTTGAGTGTGAGAGTCTTTCTGGCATCACCAGATGATTTCTTACCATCCACAAAGTGGAGCAACTCCCATCCTTCTGGAATATTTACGATATGAGAACCACCTTCTGTATAGACAAGCTGGATGTCCGTCTTTAGATATTCTTCTGGTAGCACAAAATCATTCTGTTCGGAGGGACCAATTGAAATACCTGCCCTCTTCCCCATTATTGCAAGTTCACCAATCATTCCTCCAAGCCATCTCACAATCACATCAGGAACCTTATTTGATTCATCTGCTTTATCCTCCTCAAGCTTTTGTGGAGAGACATACATATTTAGTGAATCGGCTGAAATCCTTTTCTTCTTCTTTATAACTTTATTCACAGGTTTTTTATGAACTGGCTTTTGCGCCTCTGGAGGCTTTACCTCTTCAGATGTAACTGAGTCCTCTTCAAATAGTGGTCTAATCTCAAAATCTCCAATCTTAATCACATCACCTCTACCAAGTGTCCTTTCTCTATTCAACCTTTCACCATTTATAAAGACACCAGCCTTTGAGCCCATATCCATAATATTAAAAATACCCTCCTTTGTCATCCTTAACATACATTCCAGCCCGCCAATACTATCAGATTCAAGCTGTATATTTGCCGCAGGAGAGGACCCGATAATAATATTGTCCTTCTCAATCTCAACTCTATTTTCCCCGCCATCGGGTAATTTGATTAAAAATTTATGCTTCATTGCAACCTCACTTAATTAAGGTTTATAATTTGTCTATGGACTTAAAAAGCTCTGGCTCAAAGTTCTCTCTCACTTTAATTAATCTTCCAAATTGAGCCTCTTTTCGAGACGAAATATAGGAACCATCCGGCTTCTTTAATTCTCCCTGAATGGTGACATCTGAAAAGTCAATAATCGTCTTTTGCTTATAAACAACCTTATCCCCAGACCCAGCCTCCTGAGCCATTGTCTCAAATGTAAACAATACAAAAAGGATGAATAAAAATAGGTATTTCCTCATCTCTACCTCCCATCAAATATTATTATACCAAAAGTTGAATGAAATTTCCACATAATACATTATTTTGACTCCATCTTTGTAGAATCATTATCCTTTTGTGGGGTTCCACCCTCATTCTCTTTTGGCTCCTGATTTGCTTTTTGACCTTCAGTTTCCGCCTTTTTCTTCGCCTCTTCTTCTGCCTTCTTCTTTGCCTCCTCTTCAGCCTTTGCCTTCGCCTCTTCTTCTGCCTTCTTCTTTGCCTCCTCCTCAGCCTTTGCCTTCGCCTCTTCTTCTGCCTTCTTCTTTGCCTCCTCCTTAGCCTTTATCTTCTCCTCAACCTCCTTAATTTTTGCCCTTGCCTCTTTACTCTCGGGATTGATCTTGAGACACTCTGTCAGATTGTTTCTGGCATCAACGAGATTACCCTCATTGATAGCACTTTCTGCCTTCTCAAATAACTCCTTGAACTTGGCCTCTGCCAGTCTCTTCTTCTCTTCTTCTGCCTTCTTCTTTGCCTCCTCCTCCTTCATCTTCCTCTCCTGCTCCTCCAACATCTTCTTCTGTATTTCAGCCTGTTTCTTCTGCTCCTCAAGCTTTGCAATCATAGAAATGGCTTTCTGTTTTAATTCATTATCTTTTGAGTTGGAAGAGGCAAACTTCTTATATAACTCAATTGCCTCATCTACTTTTTTCAGATAAGTATGGTCTATGAATGCCTGATAATAGTAAACCTCATATTTTTTAGGATTAAGTTTTAATACCTCTTCAAGTTTCGCCATCGCCTCCTGAGGCTTCTGCAATCCAATCAATGTAAGCGCCAACTGGAAGTGTGCATTTTCATTCTGAGGCTCTAAATCGGCAATTACCTTAAAGTGTGAATATGCCGCATTATAATCCTTGAAGTGCAAAGCGATAGTCCCCAGATTCTGGTGTGCCTCAACATTATTTGGGTCAAGTTCAAGGGCTATTCTAAAATAACCCATAGCCGATACATAATCATTCATCTTTAATGCAATCATTCCAAGATTATTCCTGATTGATGCATCTTTTGAATCAAGCTTACCCGCATTACCGAGGGTAAGTTTTGCAAGCTTAAAATTTCCCTGATCGTAATAAATCAAAGATAGATTTTTGTAAGCCTCAACATTGTCTGGGTCTCTTGAGAGTAGCTCTCTTATTGTAGCCTCTGCTTTCTGATATTCTTTATTCAAACGATATAACACTGCGAGATTGTTAAGGACCTTGCTATTATTTGGGAATTTCTTTCTGATATCAATCAGGAATTTAATACCCTCGTTATATTTGCCGGTATCTTTATATATAACTGCCTTTGCAAGGACTGGCTCTACATTCGCGGGATCAGCATCCATTGCCTTATCACAATATTTAAGGGCTTCAACGACATTTTCAAGTTTTAATTGAATCGCAGCCAGATTGAGATATGCCTTATAGTTTTTCGGATCCTTTCTAACCACATCGGCAAAGGCCTTTATAGCCTCCGAATAATTTCTCTGATTGTATAGTTGAACACCCCTTGAAAAATCATCCTCAGGAGTAGACTCAACCTGCTTTATCTGCTTTTCAGTAGGAGCCTCCACCTTTGGGGCCGGACATCCAAAAAGGAATACAAGAATAAACATAAAACATAAATAAAATAAACTTCTTTTCATTAAAATATTACCTCTCATCATAACTTTATTCCTCAGGTGTTTTTTCGGTTTCCTCTGTCTCTTTTGATTCATTTTGAGTACCCGATTCCTCTTCCTTCCCCTTCTCCTCTTCCTTTTTCTCCTTGACGGGCTCCTCCTTCTTTATTTCTTTTTTAGGTGGTTCTTCAACCTTTGCAACAAGTGATGGATAGAACAACTGACCATAGAAATATTCCTTTGCAACATACTTTGTCTCGGGGAGGTCTGGATATGAACCCGGTTTATATCCATCAAGTCTCTCCTGTGCAATCTTTGAATATTCATTGTAAATTGTCAATTCATATGACTTTGCCAGACTCTTCTCATACGCCTCAATCGCCTTTTCTTCAACAGGGAATGCCATATTCTGTAACTCTGCCACATAAATCTCTCTCTGTTCATCATTTAGATTTTTAGGAATTGGTGCCTCAAGTAAGGTCTTTGTAAAATCCTGATAAATCATACCTATTCTACATAGAGCTGCTATACCCACATCGCCCTGCCCCATCTGAAGAATAGCAGTATATTCCTTTACAAGTTTATCTAACTTCTCGGACTTCTCTTTTATCTGCCTTTTCATAACTGATTCCGGAAGCTGCAACTTTATAGCCATATAATTCTTAAACTCTGACTCGGTCAATAAAAATCTGGCATTGGCTATATAGTAGAATGTCTTTTCGCTCGCCTCGCCTTTCTTTAGTTTTTCAGCCATCTTGAGTAGATTCTGAAGCTCCTTTTCATAGGCTGGGATCTGTCCAAGTTGCTTATAAATCATCGCCATTTCATATTGTGCTTCTATTACATCAGATATTGAGGCGTCCTTGGGTTTGGATACAATACCTTTATAGATAGCCTTTGCCTTTTCATAATCTTTCATCTCTTTATAAATAACCGCTATCTTCATCTGAACCTGAACTATGTCTTTATTTGTCGGGAATGCTTTGATATAAGTTTGATAATTTGCAATTGCTCCCTTCAAATCCCCTGTTGCCTCTCTGAAAAGCGCCGAGTTGTAAATAGCGTCTCCAGCCTCTTTATTCTTCTTCTTGAGTTTATCAAAGTAAATCTCATAATATTTACTTGCGTTGGAAAAATCGGCAATCTTTTCATAATAGTAACCGAGTTTATAGAATGTTGGCTCATAAAATTCAGACTTTGGAAATTTCTCAATAAGCAATGTCGCAGCCTCTATTGCCTTGTCAATATATTTTGCCTCTGCAAAGAGGATATGAGCATTATTTAGTGCCTTATCCGTATGCTTTGCGTTTGGATATTTATTGACATAATCTCTAAATGCAACCGCCGCATCAAAAACCTTCCCCTTCTTCTGCATATCAATTATTATATTAAACGCAGCCCCTTCCACAACTTCCTGAAGATGTGCCTGATAGAGCTTGTTCTTCTCTGCCGGGTCTTTTTGCGATGCGAGAGGTTTGATATTCAAAAATTTGTTTGCCCAGAAGAAGAGCGATGCCCAATCCTCTTTTATCTCATAGGAGTTGAGTATCATATCTGCTGCACCGAGGGCAAACTTGTTGTCGGGGAACTTCTCAATAAATTCACCAAATCTCTTGGATGCCTCATCAAAATGGTTGTATTTATAATATATAGTTGCTGCCTTAAATTTAACCGCAAAGAATTCTTTATGGGTGGGTGCAAGCTGCGTAAATTCGTCGCACGCCTTTGCAAGTTCAAGCTCAATCTTAGGAATCTCCTTCTTCTCGTAGGTCTTCCCTTTCTCAAGTTTAATAAACTTCTCAACTCGCTTTACAGCCCCCTTGCTCTTCTTCTCGTCAACCTTACCTTCTTTTAATGTCTCCTGTTTCTGACCCTTCTCCATAATCTCCACCATCTTCTCATAAGCCAGTACCCTATTATATGCAGATGTCACAGAGTATTTCCCCTTTGGGTCCTGCTTTACCACAAGTGCATAGTTAATGGCTGCATTTTCATAATCCTGCAATGCCCAGAGAATCTCTGCATAAAAGAATCTCATTGTATATGAATGCTCGGACTTTGGAAAATTATCAAGATACTCTTTATAAATATCTCTTGCAAGCGCATAGGTTTTGACATCCTTTGTCTTCTGTGCCTCTCTGTGGTACTCCTGAACAATATCTCTTAGTGCCTCTTCGGTCAGCTCATATGCCTTATCAAGTGCAAATTTATTTTCTGCATTCTGATTTGCCCATGGTGAGTTTGGCTTATATAAATCCACCAATCTCCTGATCTCCTTCTTGACCATCTCGGTATTGTTAAGCTTTTTATAATTTTGCACGATATTGCTCTGAAATTCGGGACACTCCGGGGCATTCGGGTACTCGTTTATAATAAGCCTATAGGTCTTTATTGCCTGATCATATTTTCCCTGGTCATCATACACCCTTGCCAGTAACTTCAATAAGTCTTTTAATCTCTGTCTCCCTGCCACCTTCTCCCAATAATCCTTAGCCTCATCCACTGCATCAACCTGTGAGAAGAAGAGGGCAAGGTCATTCAATGCCTCTCTCTCAAGTTTAATCTTGCTCGTCTCTGTCTCCTTCTGAGAAAACCCTACAACCTGTTTTAATTTCTCAATACCCTTTTCATATTCGCCGAGGTTGTAATCACACCACGCAAGTTTGTAGAGAGCCACAACGGTAATCTTTGGGTCGTTAAATGTAAGAGCCTTTTCATACGCCTGAACTGCCTTGAAGACCTCATTATTATTAAAGAAGTGCTCTCCGAGCGAGAGATATGCATCAGGGGCGTATTTACTCTGCGGATATTTCTTAATCAATTCCCAGTAATATTTTACTCCATCATTCTTCCTGCCCATCTCATACAGGTTATAACCAAGTACAAATAAGACCTCATCCTTTCTGGAGTAGTCTGGATACTCCTTAATAATTTTCTCATAGATATCCAGCGCCTGTTTTCTATATAACTCCGACTGCCTTGTATTTATTTTAATCTTTTCACAGGCTTTGAGGTCTTTGGTCTTTTTATTACATTCATCCAGCTTCTTTTCGTAATCATACATCTCCTGAAAATATACATACTTTGACTTCTCCCAATAGAGCTCCGCCAACTGGAACATAACATCCGCCTTTTTAGGCCCCTTTTCAAAGCGTGTGATAATATCTTTTAACATCTTAATAGCCTCATCTCGCTTCTTGTCTGCGAGTTCATCTCTTGAGACCTCTTTCTCCTCTGGCTTTGGCATATCAATCTTTGCCGGTCCCGTTGGGGTAGCCTTCTTCTTCTCCCCCTTCTCATCTGCTGCCTTCTTCTTCTTCTCCTTATCCTTCTTCTCTGTTTTTGCCTCCTGGGCCTGTAGCGGAGGGTAGATAAAGAGGGAACCAAAAAGGCAAAATGAAATAAAAAGACTTAAAATAACAAATGTTCTCTTCATTGTCACACTCACTTTTTACATTCGTTTCTTAATGTATAATAATAATACCCTAATTCATCCTTCCAGTACTCTTCATCAAAATTCCAGAAATCTACCTGGTCGGCATCTACCTTTGGCCTCTCTAATGCCTTCTTCTTTATAGTCGCCTTGACACCCGGTTTTCCCTCCTGAGGCTGTTCACCTGATGCCTGCAATAATTTTCTCTGTGCATTTACAGTCTCAAAATCAATTAATTGAGCCTGATTCAGAAAATCAATCAGTGAATCGTGCAGGTCCACCAACCTAATCTGAATCCATTTACCTACAATCTTGACCAGCAACTCTCTCTGCTGTCTGATATTCCCTTTTATAAAATTCCCTATTCTGGAGTCCTTAAAAGATGAGATCTTATTTGTCATCTCATTCTCTTTATCAAGTTCAAGGATGAAATATATGAATTTTTGGAGCCTCGGATTTTTTAAAAGATATTTTCTCAATTCCTGAGGAATCTCTGTCTTCTCAGAAATAGATGTGCTTATCATTATATCAAAGAAATACTCTGGTGATCTGGAAGAGTCTGAAATAACCGGCTTGATCTTATCCGGCATCTCCTTATATCTTGAATAGAACTCCTCAAGAGTCTCTTTAGCCTCATCATAAAGGCAGTTTTCAAAATATACAGTCGCCCTTAATATATAAGTCTCGGGGAAGAATTGCTCTTTATAACCCGGTGCAAGCAATGTGTGTGTGGCACCAATTGCCCTACCATAGTCCTTTAGTTGATAATATGTCCAGCCCCCTTCAAATACTGCATCGGTCCACTCTGAATCGAACCTCTCTATCATTTCGTAAAACTTTGCAGACTCCTGATATAGACCCAATTCATAATTATTTCTTGCAATCCCCATAATCGCCATATTCCTGACCTGCAGAAGTTCCCTATCCACCACGAGATTTGTTCCTTTCACAATCTTACCTTCCTTAAATGGGATAGCCTCGTAGATCTCTTTGAATATTTCATTCGCCTCTTCAATTTTCTGAGCCCTCACCCTGAGGATCGCCTTGATATAGAGACCTTTATAATAATACTTACTATCCTTCCCTATGACATCAAAAAATTTCTCTGCCTCATTGACCCTCCCCTTTCTAAAAGAGAGTTCACCAATAAGATAATTGATGTAATTGAGGGTCCCAGAGGGAAGTTTTTGAAAATCTGTTGAATAATATCTCAGTAAAAGTTCTGGTATAACGAGGTCATCTCTTAATTTTTGAGCGGCATCTGCCAGCCCTTCTACCGCCTTCAGATAAAATGGATGATTTGCACCGGTCTTGAGAATACTTGCAAAGAAATAGACAGATGGACCATATAATCCAATCTTTGCAAGAGATGAACCAACAAAATACTCTGCAGCGAGCTGATTTGCCTGATTTGAGTCATTCTCATACACATCAAAGAATTTGTATGCCGCAGCAACATAATTACCTGAATTGTAGTCATCAATAATCTTCTTAACAGAGGCAGAGAGTTTGAGCTCCTCTTCCTTCTTCTGGGCGAATACCACCGATGATATCAGGAGGAAAAAAATAAGAGATAAAGATAACTTCTTCATAATAAAACCTCCCCGCTCTTAAAAGAGGAGTGACAGATACGCCATTGTAAGCACCAATCTGTGTTGTGCAGAGTTAGAGATGGCATCCACCGGCCTACCCTTGGCAACTTCAGCATCAAGCCACTCCTTATCAGCATCTACAGAATACCCAAAATATCTCCCTTCAATCTTGAAATCCACATACCTATTCTTCTTCTCTCCAAATCTAAAAAGATGTGTCTGCACACCTCCGGCAAATGTATATACTGGCTTTGTCCCATAACTCTTCTCTGAATTGTTTGTATAGTTGTCAACTATAATATTTGCCACACCGCCACCACCGCTTAAATAGATGTGATAATTGAATGATATCTCTGAAAATAGACTGAACTTGCCATATATGGGATATAATATTATCTCCCCACCGGTGAGCCACTTTGTCCTTGTCCTCTCGGGCTCATCTGCGCTCAGACTCTGTTTCCTGAGCTCTTTTGAGAGACTTGTCTCAGAGCTCTTTGTATAAAGGAAGAAACCGCCCAGAGATAAGAAGTCAAACGGATGAAATATCAACTCCCCGCCGGCTGGTATTGCCTGTGTATATCTATCCGCTATTGAGATACCACCCCCAGCACTCAATTCAAGTTTCATAGCCATCGGATATGCCTTCTTCTGGAGTACCCGAATACTCTCATTTTCACTCCCAGAGGCAATTGTTGAGATCATCATTATTATTAAGAGAATAAGGACGGCGGAATAGAACCTTTTCATATCTTCCTCCTAAAGGAATTGTTATGAATCTGCTAAATAACATATTTGTAAAAATCAAGTCAATAAAATTCAGATATCCAAACACAAATAATTCTGTTTGATTACTTATGTTTGTGTTTTACTAACTTTTTGACAGATTTTCTGATTTCAATAAGTTCACCGGCTGGCCCCGGTACCGCCCCCTCAACATATATGAGATTATTCTTCGGGTCAACCTTGTATACCCTGAGATGTTGAATGGTAACCTGCTCATTACCATAATGACCTGCCATCTTCTTCCCCTTCATCACCCTGCCAGGCCATTCCCTGTTTCCGATGGAGCCCGGATGTCTTCTATAGAAATGCGTTCCTCTCGTCATCGGGAATCCGGCAAAATTCCATCTCTTCATTACACCAGCAAAACCTCTCCCTTTGGTCCTGCCGGTCACATCTACAAAATCACCCTTTGTAAAGATCGCCTCTGCCCTTACCTCCATTCCAATCTGATAGGTATCAAGCGCCTCTCTATCCACTCTAAACTCCCTCAGATATCTGTGTGGAGCCACATTCTGCTTTTTAAAGTAGCCCTCAAGTGGTTTTGTGAGGTTCTTTGGCTTTTCAATCTCATAGCCGAGCTGTATGGCCGCATAGCCATCTTTGTTGAGATCTCTCTTGTTTACAACTGTACAGGGGCCAGCAACAATTACTGTTACATTGTGTGCATTCCCATACTCATCAAAAAGAGTGGTCATTCCAGCCTTCTTACCTAAAATACCTGATAACATCGCTTCCTCCTTATGTTATCTATTGAAATTTTTAATAAATTCTGTGCCCGCAAATATCGCCTGCCCCCTCAACTCCTCTTCAATCCTTATAAGTTGATTATATTTAGATAGCCTCTCTGAACGGGAGAGAGAGCCGGCCTTTATCATCCCACACCCCACCGCAACTGTGAAGTCTGCAATGAATGAATCCTCTGTCTCACCAGATCTATGAGATACAACTGCTGTATATCCAGCCCGTCTGGCAAGATTAATTGTATCAATGGTCTCACTAATTGAGCCAATC
This sequence comes from Myxococcota bacterium, assembly GCA_049969675.1. GTDB lineage: Bacteria > Myxococcota > SpSt-1050 > SpSt-1050 > SpSt-1050 > SpSt-1050. The sequence goes on from JBMFOP010000063.1 coordinate 11,267, forward strand.
TGATTGAGTTTTATCAGAATGGAGTTTGCAACCCCCTTATGGATACCCTCTCTCAGCCTATTGATATTTGTGACAAAGAGGTCATCACCAATGAGTTGAATCCTGCCCCCGAGTCTATCCGTCATTATCTTCCATCCATCCCAGTCATCCTCAGCCATACCATCTTCAATAGAGACGATGGGGAACTCATCCACAAGTTTTGTATAGAATTCAACTAATTCATAAGGACTCATATCCTTCCCCTCTGTCTTCATCTCATAGACCTTCATCTCATCATTATAAAATTCACTTGCAGCAGGGTCAAGGGCAAGAAATACATCTCTGCCGGGTTTAAGTCCAGCCTGTTCAATCGCCAGAACAATCAGAGATAGTGTCTCTCTCGTATTATTTACTTTGGGTGAGAAACCACCCTCATCTCCCACTGCAATGCCGAGCCCTCTGGATTTGAGAATGGATTTAAGCGAATGAAATACCTCTGAACCATATCTCAACGCCTCTGCAAAGCTACTTGCTCCAGCAGGGACTATCATAAACTCCTGAATCTCCAGCGGATTATCCCCATGTTTACCACCGTTGAGAATATTCATAAATGGGGCTGGCAAAATAAAGCTATTTACACCGCCGAGGTATCTATAAAGAGGAATTCCAAGTGCAAACGCCGCCGCCCTCGCCGTTGCCATTGAGACAGATAATATTGCATTTGCACCCATCTTTGATTTATTTGGAGTACCATCATATTCAATCATCAACCTATCAATCTCTCTCTGTTCAGTGGCTGGAATCTTTTTGGGTATAATAACAGCACTCGCCATCATCCCTACATTTTCAACCGCCTTTCTAACTCCCTTCCCTATATATCTCGTCTTATCTCCGTCCCTCAGTTCAAGTGCCTCGTGTACCCCTGTTGATGCACCAGATGGGACAGCAGCCCGTCCTATTACTCCGCACTCAAGAATTACATCTGTCTCAATGGTCGGAAACCCTCTTGAATCCAGAATCTCTCTTGCCCTTATCTCCACAATTCTCAAATCCCTATCATTTCTAAACATTAAAGACCTCCTTTCATCTAATTACTTTTTCAGAGAGTGAACCGGTGCAAGCTCAAAACCTGCAATCTGCCATTTATCTGCCGACTTCTTTAAGTGGATGAGATACTTTACATCTCCCGTTATGCTGGTTGAGGGGTACCAATCCCGTCGGGAGAGGAGAATATCTGCCATATCATTCCCCTTTGGCATCACATCCAGAACAGTAAAACTCTCTACACTCATCCCCGACCTTCTATCCTTTACTGATACAGAATTCAAGAACTTTTCATCCACCTTCCCTGAGACGAAATATGAATCAATCCCTTCATAATCCTCTCTCAACATCTTATCAAAGAGTGGTTTTATACTTTCACCAATACTACTTTTCAGCCTCTCTCTTTCAAAATACTCCTTTGCAAACTTTCCTAGTTTTGACTCAGCAAATTTTTCACTGAATGTCTTCATAAGTTCCATATCTTCCTTCTCTATTCTTGAGAACTCCTTTGTCCTACTCCTGACAATCTCATAAACCCTTTCAGATGCCTTCTCTGCGAACTGTGATGTTGAAAAATTCGTTAAAATATCAATGTAATTATTTATCGCACATCTGGAATCACCAAACTTTTCACACCTCTGAGCCTCATCATACCTGCTCTTAGCCTGATCGCAGGAGAAGGAAAACAGAGATAAAATTATCACTAATAACAATCTTCTCATCTTCACCCTCCTTAAAATAGATGCCTCCTTCCCTGCCCTCCCCACAAACCTGGAGTCGGTTATTAACATATAACTTTCTAATTGGCAATAAAAAGTATTCAAAAGTTAAGAATATTACTTTGAAAACTTATTTAATGATACCTAATCTAAGCCGATTTATAAGATGAAAAAAATCCACCTGTTGAGTTAACCTGTTGTGCGCATCTAACAATTAAATCCTTCTGTCAATTTTTTCTCACTCGCTTCATAATAAAACTCGCTACTATGGAAAATTTGTAGAATTTTTATAAGGATGACCCTCAGACCTATTCATATAAAGCCTCATTTAAAAAGTTCATATTAATATAGGCAGTGACTTTATATTCTTAAGGGCATCCACAATAAAAATTTATTTTGGGCAGATGGGTCCCTATACAGAATCTTAAGAAGAATTATTTAATTTCAATAAAACCAATACAATTCGGACCTGAGTCTTCTATAAGATGAAATCTGTTTTATATCTCCATAAGAGAGTGATATCATTATCGTCTGTCTCTCAAAGTCATTTACACCATTTATACCAATCCCACCTTTATCTGGATTTGTGCTATTATAAGCAAATGAATAGTCTGCTACCACAGAGAGTTCATTCAGAATCTGATATCCAAACCATAACTGGCTAATAGTAAAATAGTCCTTCCTTTTATAATACTGAAGGTCATCCTCTACATCTGTCAAAAAGATATTATATTCAGCCCTGCTTATAATTCCGAGAGAGACTCTATTTATTCCGTCATAACTTATTGAAAAATCGGCTCCAAACATAGAATAGGTGGGGTCTGATTCCACTTCTCTGGTAGAAGGGTTATCCCCGCTTGCAGAGGCATATCCACCATTTAAATCGAGTGCCATATCCATCTTCTTAATGGGTGAGTATCTTCCACCCAAACCCAATCCCTGATAAAATGTATCCCTATAATTAAAATCTTTATTAAACTTTCTGCTGGCAAGCTGATACTGAAAGAAAAGGACAATGGAATCGTTTATTCTGTAATTGAAAGTCAACGGGAGAAATAGACTCTCATATTTAGCAGTTTTATATACAGGTTCGGAAAAGGGATTTAGATATGGCTCGGGAGAGATGAGCTCCCTATAATATCTCTGGGGCTGATAATAGCCACCGAGATTCAGGGACAATCTCTCTGAGAGACCCTGAGCGATACTGGCACCAAAAACACCTCTATTTAGAATATTGTTCTGTAAATAAAATGAGCCTTCACCATAGAGTCTGAGTTCGGCAGGGGATGAGGAGAGAATAGACTTCTTAAATCCAAGTAGAACAGATGGAGAGACTGCAAAGTCTACATATCCCTTAATCCTGTATGCAGATGTATCATTCATAATACTATTGGGGTTCCATTCGGGATGACTGAAGCCCACCATCTCCTGAGTAGAAAATTTAAGGACATTGTTATCATAATAGAGTGCCATTTCAGTTTGAATCCAGAAGCCTTTTTCACTCTCACCAGATTCAGACTTGGCATCTGATTTAACCTTTTTGCTCTCTAATGCCTCTACCTTTGTAGCCTCAATAACCCTATAATCCTGTTGCGGTGTAGCCTTCTCCTTCTCTTTTACAATCGGCGTAAGTGGGATAAGTGGTGGTAGCTCCTCCTCTTTGGGGGGCTGTGTACCACCCTTCTTCTTATCAGCAGAGCTCAATGGTAGAGAGATTGTTAGTGCCAGAACAATCACTAAAAATTTTATAAATAAATTTCTTCTCATCTAAAAAACCTCCATCAGAATTACTGAAATCTCAAGAGCGAACCAAATCCATTAGCGGTAATAATAACTCTAAAACTGGCACCATCTGTAGATGAGGCGATCCCCACTGGCTGTGCGCCATTGCCAATGGAGAATCTTCTAACCGTATTGTTGATATTGTTGATATCCATAATATAAAATTCGCCCGTACCATTCATAACCGCCATTACAGCCTCACCAAAAGATGGATTTGAAGGCGTGGAGATATTTATACCAAGAGGAACAGTGCCATTTGTAAAGCCTCTCTGGTTATTTGTAGATAGGTTATTATAATCAAGTTCGTAAATCCTGTTGTTGCCAGGACTGGTTACAAAGACCCTCTGATCTCCACTATCAACTGCCACATCATATAACTCACCTCCAAGATTACTACTCCTCTGACATCCCCAATCTGGACTATTGCCGCCAATTGCACCGGTGAGGTCTATATTTATAACTCTCTGAGTGGTACCACAGGGGACAAAGCCAATACGACCATTTCTTGAAATTACTGGATGTCTCGGGCTATTGCATGTTACAGAATTCCCCAAACAATCAATCACATTGTTAAGATTTACCAGGGCAAAGACTGGATTTGTTGGACTGCTTATATCAACTCTATAGATGTTGTTTGAATTACTACAGGTCATAATAAGATAATTATTGGATGGGTTGGAGGCAAGCCCAAATGGACCTGAACAACCAGATGGAACATTTACAGATGTTGTATTAAGATTGGATGCGTCTATGGTATAAAATCTATTGGTTGAATATGCTACAGCAAATATCCACTGCTTCCCACTAACAGCTCTGGATGCAATCCCGATGGGTCTATCTGAGACTGTTGTCTTTGCAAGAATCTGCCCATTGTTTGGGTCAACTTTGTAGACAAAATTATTTGCAGAATCGCTCACAAATACATATTTGTTATCCTCTGTGAATGTAACCTCTGTAAGGTCTGAACCCGCAGGGAACTGAACATCCGGATATCGGGAGAATTCGGCATTAAATATGAAACTGAAATTGGTGCTCGCTGCCCCACCTCCACAGTCAGTCTCAGTGGGATTTGCTGTGAAATCTACTCCAGTTATGCTCTTTACCCCGGTTTTAACTGTAACTCTATATTGATGACCACCAAATAGACAGGAGGTACCATCACCAATTCTTATAAGGTCATATGTGCCTGTAATCGGGCAATTAAGAATTGTGTTATAGGTCTGGTCTGAGAGATTGACCGTTGTGGCATTAACAGTTGCTGAATCTAATCTCTGAGTCAAATCTATTGTAATATTTGTGCTGGATGGTGCAGATGAATATGAGTATGGATATGTAGAGAACTGAGTAAATGAGAGGTCTGTCAGGATGGAATAATTATTTCCAGATGGATAGAATGCCCAAACCCTTCCACCAGGAGCATATCCCTCAGTTGGGGTATTCCTTGAGGCCTCAACACCGAGAATACCAGATGGACCCTGTAATCCGACTGTTGCATTACTCCCATCTGCGAGTGTAAATTCATTACCATCATAGGTATTGAGATATTGAAATGCCACATTATTTGATGATTCATAAAGCGTTGTCTCAAAGGTAAATTTGCCGATCCCGATGACTGGCTCCATATTTATCCATCTTATTGTAAGTGCCCTGTTTGGCGCGCTCCCTGTTACAAAGTAATATATCCCACCACCAAGACCCACTCTCATATCCATAAAGAAGGGCATAATAGAACAGGGTGGATTATTGGGATCCGGTACAGGATACGGCGTATTATAGGACTGACTTACACAGAAAGAGGCATATCCATTTGGAGATATGTACAGATTTGAACCAGAGTTATAACCTATACCAAAAAATTTGAAATTGAATGGCAGTGTGATTGGTATAACTATCTCATCATCACCGGGATAAAATCCGATGCTACTAAGAGGTGCTGAATCGTTCCAGCAGTACTTTGATGCCCCGCTCTGTGGCTCCAGATATGTAAAGCCACCTATAAGCACTGCTGAATTGCCGCCAGAATAGACAATTACATCTTTTGGTCCATAAGAACTATTTTGAGGTGTATAGAATGTAACCGTAGTTGGGTCGTAATAATTGAGACCCACTACATTCATACCGCCAATAGTTATCTGCATCCAGGGAGAGAATCCTTTCCCTTTCATTGTCACGAGAGTGCCACCACCCAGCGGACCGGAATTTGGAGTGAGTGAGGTTATTTCAAGGTCTGCAGATTCAATCCGAACAATCTGAGACATTGTATTGCTGGCAGTAGAACCATCCTTGAATGTAGAAGTAACCGTGAGAGATACATTATAAGAGCCTTCTGATGAATATTGATGGAATACAACTGCCCCGCTACCTGCGGATGTATCCCCAAAAGCCCAATTGTATGAGGTAATTATCCCATCTCCACCATCAGAGTACGTTGCATCAAACTTAATGTCCTGATTCGGCGTAGCATTATAGGGGTCAGCGGAAAATCTTGCAGTGGGACCACGATATTTCTGTGCCATAGTATATATTGAGATATACCTTGAAATAGAGGATTGTGCACCTTTGTTATCGGTTACAGTGAGTCTCAACTCATATTGCCCATCAGATGTAAAGATATAGCCAAGTAAATAATTTGTCCCAATCTGTGTGAATACCCCAGCCGGAAGCTTTCTTACCTCCCACTTGTAAGAAGATATATATCCATCCTCATCCTTTGAGGTAGAGCCATCAAACTCAAGACTCTGATTAATAAGCCCCTCAGAGGGACCATTAAATGCCGCCACCGGAGGTCTGTTTGGAATAATGTAGATGGGGACCTTTATTGTATCACTCCATACATTGTCGTTGTCCTTTACTCTTAATGAGATGCTCTGATTGCCAGACAGACTAAAGGAGTGGATTATCTTTGAATCTGTCTGAGAAATTGTACCGCTATCACTGAATGTAAACTCATAGGTCACTATATACCCATCACTATCATAAGAATTGCCTGCATCAATTACCACCGGCTCATTGATTTCAGAATAATCTGGTACAGAGAGCAATGCCACTGGTTTTATATTCGGTGTGATTATCACCTGTTTATAATCTGATGAAGTTGCACCATCATTATCTCTTACAGTAAGTTTGACAGTGAAGGTATCAGAGGTGGTGAATTTGTAAAAGACCTCTGCCTTTGCTGCTGGCCCTATTGTGGCAACCAGAACATCAGAAGAATTATAAATATCAAATTGGTAACTCACAATGCCTCCATCCCTATCATAAGAGCCGCTTCCATCCAAAAGGACATAGGTATTGATTCTGGCAGTAGTGGGGTCTATTTTTAAGCTCGCAACAGGGGTTGAATTTCCTGCTATTGCCTTAACCACCACTATGTCCGGGTCACTATCCACTTTTCCATCATTCACAATCAAACTTATTACATAATCACCAGACCTATCTGGCACAAAAGATGGAGAGACTGTATTGGCGTTTGAAAGCATTGCAGTACTTCCAGCAGGAACTGATACAAATGCCCATCTATATGTCAAAACATCACCATTTGGGTCATAAGATTTTGAGCCATCCAGAACCACCACACCATATGGAGGTAGTATCATCCTGTCCTCCCCTGCATTCGCTATCGGCTTAGCATTACCACTCACAGCGGTTATCGTAACCACATCATACTCACT